>JBDGVT010000026.1:0-22207 GCA_039585495.1 Gemmatimonadota bacterium
GTGGGGCTTCAGTCTTGGAGGGCGCTTCGCCGCCTGGAGCTATCCAGATCCGTTCGAGTCCTTCGCGGAGCTCCGCGGCTGCTTCGCGTTCGACCCTGCCCGGGTCGACTCGGGCTTTAGCTACCCAGGCCCAGCGCACCAAGCATGTGCTCACCGAGTGCTGCCCGGAGTTCGGCTCGGACGGACGCCAGCGCCGGATCGTCGGCACGATTCTCGATCTCGAAGGGATCGACTTCCAGGTCGTAGAGTTCGTCCAGGCCCGGGTGACGCACCCAATGGATGTACTTGTAGCGGTCTGTCCGAACCGCCCGATAGTCCATGTCCAAGAGGTGCGGGAAGGGATTTTCGTAGGTGTAGAACTCTACGAAGACAGACGTACGCCAGCCGTCGGTGTCTCCCAACATGACGGGTACGAGTGACCGCCCCTGGATGTGGTCGCCGATGGGGGCTCCGGCGAAATCCAACACGGTGGGGGCCAGGTCGATCGTGCTGGACAACGCCTCCAATCGGTCCCCGGCGATGGCGGCCGGAGGATATCGGACGATGAATGGATTCCGGATCGCTTCTTCGTACGGCAGACGACGCTCGGTGGTGAGTCCGTGTTCATTGAAGAAGAAGCCGTTCTCACTGGTGAAGATCACAACGGTATTGTCGAGGACCCCCTCGCTTTCGAGCGTCTCGAGCACTCGGCCGAGGCCTTCATCGACGGCCAACAACATCTCGGCCCGCCCCCGAATGTCCGTCTCCGAGAATTCGGGCGATGGAATGGATCCGTAGTCGGCCTGCCGGCTGCCCGTGGCACGAAGAGCCAGGGCACCTTGCACCGCCGGCTTACCGTCCAACTCCGCCAACGTCGCAATGGTGTTGGGTCGTTTCGGAAAGACCTCTTCCGAGTAGCGGCCACGATGGCGGGGTGCCGGTACATAGCCCCTCGTGGCGCCCGGCGGTGTGGAGCCATCGTCGAGTTGCTGGACATCCGGATGGATCGCCTTGTGGGCCATGTAGACCATGAATGGCCCGTCGCGCTCCTGACGAATGAAGTCGATCGCCCGGTCGTTCAGGATATCGGTGGTGTACCCTTCCACCACATGAAGCCGACCGTCTTCGTAGAGCTCGGGATCGATGGAACGGCCCTGACCTGGCTGTCCGACCCAATAGTCCCACCCGTCCCGGGGCCTCGGGTCATTCCCCATGTGCCACTTCCCCAGGAACGCCGTCTCGTACCCCACCGTCTGTAACGCCTGCGGGAAGGTGTTCAGGGCGAAACTCGTCCGGACTCGGGCGACGTTGTCCACGATACCGTGTTGGGACGGATACTGGCCCGTGAGCAGGGACGCGCGGTTGGGAGAACACAACGGAACCGCGTGGAAGGAGTTCATGAACATCGCCCCCTCCGTGGCCAACCGATCGATGTTCGGTGTCTCCAGGTACGGATGCCCTGCGGCCCCGAATTCGTCCCATCGCATGTCGTCGACGACGACCACGACGATGTTCGGATTCTCGGGAAGATCTGCAGATCGTGCGCCCGTCGAGACCGCTTCGTCCCCGCTGGGGCTACACGCCGCGGCGATCAGGACGACGACACCCACAGCCCTGCACGTTGGTCTGTTCATCCGGGCACTATGCGACAACGCACCGGACCTCGCCACAACGCCGAACTGACGCGTGCCCCCGGACCAAAACCTTCCTCTGCACAATCCGTAGGTGGGTGGGCATAGACGTCCCTTGTGCGTCCGTCATTTCTAATTACTCTTTGTGCATATATGCGTGACGCGCAATTATACAGGGACGAACGATGACGAGTCGCGAACGCCCAGCACTGAGTACCCTCGACTACCATGTCCTTCTCGCTATGGCGGAGGGCCCGCAGTACGGATACGCCATCAAGACGGCGGTCGAAGGAGAGTCCTTGGGTACCCTCCGACCACGAGCCGCTTCGCTCTACCGGGTGATCGCCCGGCTGATCGGGCAGGCGCTCGTTGAGGAAGTGCGTTCGGTCGACTCCAGCCCACACCCTGGGCGTGCCCGGAAGTACTACGGGCTCACCAGGGAGGGCCGGGTAACGCTTGCTAGCGAGGCGCAGCGACTGCGTTCAGCTGCGGCGTTGGCCGAGGAGAGACTCGGTCGTGTGCAGGGCCGCTCGTGAAGCGACTGCTTCTGGCTCTCATCGGTTGGCTCCCCGACGGATTCCGGACGCAGTTCGGATCCGACGTCGAGGAGCAGATCGAACACGACTTCGACCTCGTCGCCCGCGAAGGGCACTGGGCGTTGTTCGTCTTCGTCTTCACGTCCATCGTCGACCTGATTTGGGTCGGAGTGGTCGAGCGTGTCCGCCCCGCCTGGACTGGGGTCCAGGCGCTTTCACGGAAGGGTTCGAGGGGGGATGGGCTGATGATGGACTGGATGAGGGACCTGCACTTCGCCGCGCGCGCGCTCAGACGCTCGCCCGGCTTTACCATGACGGCCGTGGGCACCTTGGGGGTGGCGATCGGAGTCACCGCGGCAATCTTCGCGGTCGTCCAGAAGGTCCTGCTCGACCCACTTCCGTTCGCGGAGCCCGACCGGCTGGTGTACATCGCCGCGTCGGCACCCGGATCCGACTACCCCGAGGAATTCGGCGTCTCCGTCGAATTCCTTCTCGACTATTCAGAGGAGCGCGACGTACTGGAGAGCGTCGCGGCCTATAACTCCTTCACGAACACGATGCGTGTCGGCGATCGTGTCGAGCGAGTCCGGGTCTCCATGCCGACCGCGCCTCTGTTCGCCACCCTTGGCGTGCAGCCGGTCATGGGTCGACTTCCCGAGCCCGGAGACGAGGACGACGTAGCCCTTATCAGCTACGGTGCGTTCCTCGACTGGTTCGGAGGGGACCCTTCGGTTCTCGGACGCTCGTACCACATCGCGGGTGACACACGGACCGTTATTGGAGTGATGAGCCCCGAATTCGAATTCCCGCGTGAAGGCGTACACGCATGGATTCCGATCGAGGCTCCCACCGAAGACATCACGCCGGGCCGTTTCGGGCTGAGCCTCGTGGCCAGGCTGGCCCCCGGGGTCGAAGCTGAGGAAGCGAGCGAACGCCTCGGGGCGGTCGCCTCACGCCTGCCGGAGCGTTACGGAGGCTCAGCCTCGTATGCCCGATTGATGGAGCGACATCGCCCGGTCATCCGCTCGTTGGAAGAGGAGATCGTAGGCTCCGTGTCGGCGCCGCTCTGGGTGCTACTCGGCGCGGTCTCTCTGGTGTTGCTCATCGCAGCTGCGAACGTCATGAACCTCTTTCTCGTCCGTGCGGAACGGCGGCAGCGGGACCTGGCGGTGCGTCGCGCGATCGGCGCGGGATGGGCCCAGCTCGCGCGACTCCAGATGGCGGAAGCGGCGCTCATCGCAGCGGGTGCCGGGATAGTCGCAGTGGGGTTGGCCTGGGTCGGGCTTCCGGCCCTCCTGGGCTTCGTTCCCCCCGATGTACCGCGCCTCGGCGATGTGTCGATGACGCTGCCCGCGCTCGCGTTCACGCTCGGTGTCTGTGTACTGACGGCCATGGTCTGCGGGCTGCCGCCCGCCTTGCGGGGCGCGGGCGCGACGAGTGCGGCGCTCCACGACGCGCAGCGAGGGTCCACGCGAGGCAGGCATCGCGGACGTGACGCCCTCGTGATGCTTCAAACGTCTCTGGCGCTCAGCCTTCTGATTGGGTCGGGGCTGCTCCTTCGAAGCTTCCAGGAGCTTAGTTCGGTCGACCCGGGTTACGACCTGGAGAACATCTTGACCTTCCAGATGGCGATCGAGGACGAGCCCGGCATGGACAACGCGGTCTCCCTGGCATCGTTCCACCTGGACTTTATGGACCAGCTGCGCGCCCTGCCCGGAGTCGCGACCGTGGGGATCGTCGAGAACCTGCCCCTCAACGAGGGTGTCGGGACGGTCCCGTTCGTCACCGAGGACATGGCATCCGAGGAGGACGCGGGTGCTCAGATCGGTCGCACCTGGGTGGCGGGCGACTACTTCGAGGCGATGGGAATCTCGCTCCTGCGGGGTCGTACCTTCGAGAACGCGGAACAGCTCGAGAACCCGGGCTCGGTCGTCATCAGTGAGGCAGCGGCGGAGCTCCTGTGGCCCGGCGAAGACCCCATCGGTAAGCGACTCCTGTGGCCGGCTTTCGATACATGGGAGACGGTTGTCGGCGTGGTCGAGGACGTCATGCAATACAGCTTCCGTGACGAGGTCCAACCGATGGTCTATTTCCCGCTGGTAGCGCAGGATCCGGCGGCGTGGTCGTTCTCGTCCCCGGCGTACGTGATTCGCAGCGACCGGGCAGGTGAGATTGCGCCCGAGGTACGTACGCTGGTGCGAGGAGCCGCCCCTTCCGCCCCGATGTATCGAGTCTTCACGATGGAGACGCTCGCGGACGAATCGATGACGTCCCTCGCCTTCACCATGCTTGCGCTCGGCATCGCGTCGATCATGGCGCTGCTGTTGGGTACCGTGGGGCTCTATGGTGTTCTGTCGTACGTGGTGGCGGAGCGGACGCGTGAAATCGGTGTCCGCATGGCGCTCGGGGCTGAGGCGGAGCGCGTACGACGAATGGTCGTGGTCCAAGGCCTGAGAGTGGTGGCTGTCGGCGTGGTCGTGGGTCTCGCGGTCTCGGCCGCCGCGACCCGGTCGCTCCAGAGCCTCCTGTTCGAGATCCGTCCGCTCGATCCCGGCACCTTCGTGGCAGTAGGGCTCATCATGCTCGCTGTGGGCGCGATCGCGAGCTACGTACCGGCGCGACGGGCTTCGAGCGTCGATCCGGTGGAGTCGTTGCGAGCGGGCTGATCCGTAACGGCCCGGGGTCGATCTTGGGGGGGGTGGAAAATGGGATTGTGGGCGCAGGATATCAGACAGTCGATTCGGTCGCTCGCGCGTCAGCCGGCTCTGGGCGTAGCGGCGGTGGTGACAATCGCACTGGGTGTTGGGGCGAACACCGCGGTCTTCTCGATCGTGGACGGTTCGGACCCATCAACGACTACTTCCAGCGCAGGCGAAACGAGTTCTTCGCCGAGCACGTGCTGGGCGACCTCGCCCACCGGAACCAGATGGATATCAAGAACTGAAGACGGCATCTCGGTTCAGCCCGGCTCTCACCTTCCCGGGGGCGTTCTTGACGATACCTATGTAACATAGGTAACATGCGCGCATGACTTCTTCGCGTGAAAATCTGATACCGGGCACCCTGAATCTTCTGGTCCTGAAGGCGGTCAGTTCGGGGCCGCTGCACGGCTACGGCGTCACCAAGTGGATCCTCGACCGCACCGAAGACGTGCTGCGGGTCGAAGAGGGTGTCCTCTACCCCGCGCTGCACCGGCTCGAGAAGGATGGGAGCCTGGAGGCGGAGTGGGGAAGAAACGACACGGGCCGGCGAGCCAAGTTCTACACGCTGACGGCGTCGGGGAGCGAGCGACTCCGCACCGAAGTGGAACGCTGGCGGCGCACGTCGCGAGCAGTCGAGGTCGTCATCGCGACGGAAGGGGCCTAGCCGATGGCACTCGGTGAAGGATTCCGCCGGCTGTTCCGCTCGACGAACGACATCGACGGCGAGATCCGGGAGGAGCTCGAAGCGCACCTGGAGATGAAGACCGAGGACCTGCTGGCCTCGGGGCTGCCCAGGGAGCAGGCCGAGGCGGAGGCGCGCCGGCTCCTCGGCGACCGGCCCTGGGTGGTGGAGGAGTGTCGCAAGGTCCGGGTTCACATCAAGCGCGGAAAAGCCCGCAGGGAGCGGCTGGACACGCTCCGTCAGGACGTACGGTATGCTGCGCGCCGCATGCAGAAGGGTCCCGCGATGACGGCGCTGGTCATCACCGTGCTAGGCCTCGGTATCGGGGTAAACACCACGGTCTTCAGCGCGCTCAACGACTGGTTCTTCAGGGGCGCACCCGGTGTGAGCGAGCCCGACCGCCTCGTCGCCCTCTTCCGGTCGTTCGGCCCCGACGAGAGGATACGCCTGGGCCACCTGAGCTACATGAAGTATGCCGAAGAGGTCGAATCCTTCACTGGCCTGGCCGCGTCCCGGCCCGTCGAACTGGTCCTCGAAGAAGACGACGGTACCGCGCTTCTCGAGGCCAAGCTCGTCTCGGCCAACTACTTCGACGTCGTTGGCGTAGACATGATGTTGGGACGGGGCTTCCTGCCCGAAGAAGATGAGCAAGCCGGAACACACCCGGTCGTCGTGGTCAGCCACACAGTCTGGCGGGACCGACTCGGAAGCCCGAGCGGCCTGACCGGAGAAGTGATCCGCCTCAACGGCGTCGTCTTCACGGTCGTGGGTGTGACGGGCACGCATTTTCGCGGTCTGGAGGCCCTCGACGACGTCGACGTATGGGTCCCCCTGGCCATGGAGGCGACGGCTCGAACGCTCTTCCCGATCTGGAAGAGCGACAGGTGGAGCGGGATTCTCACGGTCGTCGGACGGCTGGTGCCGGGGGTCACTCGTGACGCTGCTCAGGCCGAGCTGGAGGTCCTGGCTGCACGGATCGCCGAGCCCCGCCGACAGACCGGCAGGAAGGGGTCCATCGTTCTGGACCCGAACGTACGGACGCAAGAGTTCGTGACCCGGATCGCTGTCGGCCGCATCGGGCCGTTCGCCGGCGTCGCCGGACTGATTCTTCTTCTCGCGTGCGTCAACATCGCCGGCCTCCTGCTGGTCCAGGCGATGGAGCGCCGGCGTGAGATCGCGTACCGGTGCGCTTTGGGCGCCGGTAGGGGCCGGATCGTGCGACAGCTGCTGACCGAGAGCCTGGTGCTTGCGGTGCCCGGGGCAATCGTCGGCCTCGCGGCGTCGCGGTGGCTCGGCTGGGGCCTCGCACGGTACATCGCTCCCGGATTCCAATTGCCGCTGGATTCGCACGTCTTGGCGTTCGCGGTCCTGCTCGGTGTAGTCGCGACCTTCCTCTTCGGATTGGCTCCCGCGCTGCACGTCTTCGGCAGCACCTCGGGATCGACTGCGAGCTTCGGCGCGGGGCGGCTGTTCGGGCGGGGCAAGGCGTTGAGCGCGCTGGCGGTGACACAGGTCGGCCTGACAATGCTTCTGCTCACGGTCGGTGGGTCATTCGTGAAGCAACTTCGTGCGGCCGACGACAACGACCCGGGATTCGAGACGGAGAACCTCCTGCTCATCGAACCCGACCTGCGCATGGCCGGAAGAGACGAGTCGGAGGTCCGTGACTTCTACAACACGCTCGTAGACCGACTCGCTGCGGTTCCCGGCATCCACGCTGTGACCGTCGCCGGGAATGCCCCCAGGGTGAAGAATCGAATCGGATGGGGTGGTCGCACGGTTCGGGCGAACGGCGCGGAGAGTGAGGAAGGGGTGCGGGTCGAGTACAACGATGTGCACCCACAATACTTCGAGACGCTCGGTGTCGAGATCCTGCGGGGAAGAGGGATCGAGGCGTCCGACGACAGGACGTCCACCCCCGTCGCAGTGGTCAATCAGACGATGGCGCGTGCGTTATGGAACTCGGAAGACCCTGTCGGCAGAACCATGCAGATCGTTCGCGCGAGCGGCGACAGTGACCCGATCGAGGTCGTAGGAGTCGTGAGGGACTCACGGACCTTCGTGCTGAAGGACGAGGTCCCTCCCGAACTCTTCGTGCCGCTCGAGCAGAACGGCAGGGCTAACCTCACAGTCGTGGCACGGGCGTCGGGCAACCTGGACGCCGTCGCCCAGGTGATCCGATCAGAGATTCGGAGTCTCGATCGAGGGCTCCCGCCCGTAACCGTCGAGACTCTGGCCGACCGCGTGGCGGACACGCTCGCGGAGAACCGCTCATGGGCGGACGTCGCGAGTGGCTTCGGGGTCGTCGCCCTGGTACTGGCGTTGATCGGCCTCTACGGCACGATGGCCTTCACGGTGTCGCAGCGCGTGCAGGAATTCTGCGTGCGCATCGCTCTCGGTGCCGCACCGGGCAAGATGGTCGGCCACGTCTTCCGGAGAGGCCTCGTTCTCGCCGGATTGGGAAGCGCGTTGGGCCTGCTGATCAGCTTCGCGTTAACGCCCGTGGTTACCGCATACGTCGACGAGAGCCTCGGCCGCATGAGCGAACGGCCCGACGCCATGATCGTCGCCCTGTGCTTCCTGGTTCTGACCGCAGCAGCCTTGGCAGCCTGCTCGGGCCCGGCCCGAGTGGCGACGCAGGTCTCCCCAATGGAGATCCTGCGGCACGACTGAGGTCTACGTCACGGGCTCGCCACCTACCGCATACCGCTGGAACCAATTCCTGAGCAGCAACTGGACTCGGATGAAGTTGGTCGGAGGGCGGCTCCGGGTGTGCCAGCCGTCCGTCAACCGGACCATCGCGGTTGGCACCTGGCGGAGCTTGAGCGCACGGTAGAGCTGCTCCGTCTGCTCCATCGGTGTGCGCAGGTCTCGCTCACCGGTCATGACCATGGTCGGCGTGGAGACGTTCCCGACGTACATGATCGGAGAGCGTTCGAGATGCTCGCTCGGATCATTCCAGAAGTGCTCCTCGAAGTTGAAGTACCAGCTGGCGCCATCGGTCGTGCCGACAAAGCTCATCCAGTTGGTAACGGGCGCCTTCGCGACCGCAGCGGTGAACCGATCCGTGTGCCCCACGATCCAGGCCGTCAGCACACCGCCACCCGACCCACCGTAGACGAAGAGATTCTGCTCGTCGATGTATCCCCGGGCCAACATCGAGTCGACGCCCACCATGAGGTCGTCGTAGTCCATCGAGGGGTACGCGTACTTGATCTCGTTTCCGAACTCTGAGCCATACCCGGAGCTGCCTCGGGGGTTGGTGTACAGGACGACGTAGCCATTCGCGGCGTGATCCTGGTTCTTGAAGTCGAATCCGGTGTTGTACATGACGTGCGGACCACCGTGGATCCGAAGGATCAGCGGGTACTTCCGGTTTGGATCGAAGTTCGGCGGCTTGTTGATCCACCCCTGGATCGGTAGGCCGTCCACCGATTCGTACCAGATCTCCTCGACCTCTCCGAGCTGAATCCGCGAAAGCACGGCCTCGTTCGTGCCCTTGAGGATGTGGAGCTGGTCGGGATCGTCGAGCGTGTAGTGCACCAGACTGCCGGGCTCGTGATAGGACGTCCGCACGCCGACCGCCGAGCCAGCCGCGATGTGGGTCGTCGACAGCATGTGGTTGCCATGCGTTACCTGCCTCGGCTCCCCGTTCAGCGGAGCGAACCAGAGATTCGACGTGCCCCTCATCGCCGCGTCGAAGTAGAGGCCAGATCCGTCGGCTGCCCAGGCGACGTTGGAGATCCCACCCATCTCGCCGAGGATCACCCGCGCGCCCGAGCCGTCCGCACGCATCACGCTGAGCTCTCGCTCTATGTATGTGTCCCTCGTGAACTCGTTGCCGAGATAGGCGATCATCGAGCCATCGGGAGACGGGAGGGGGCTGGCCTCGCTCCCCCTCCGGGTCGTGAGCTGCTCGATCCGACCCGATGCCACGTCGACGGAATAGAGTGCGGATTCCCGAAACTGGTACTCCGCGTCCTCGACGCGAAGGCCGGAGAAGACGATGCTGCGGCCGTCGGGCATCCACTCGGGTGTCCCGTGGTCGTAGTCACCAGAGGTGATCTTGGCCGGGGTGCCGCCACTCGCGGACACCACGTAGATGTGCCGGAAGCCGACCGCCGACCAGCCCGATCCATCACGGCGGTAGTTAAGCCGCTCCACGATCCGTGGCGGGGCGGTCCAGTCCGCACCTTCCGGCCGGTCCGGCATGTCGATGCGCCACGCGGGATCCGGTTCGGCTTCCTCCAGCATGTTGAACGCGATCCGCTCCCCGTCCGGGGACCACTGAATGCTGGACGGACTGTCCGTCAGACGCGTTACCTGCGACACGGCGCCCTCGGCATCCATCCATCGCACGAAGATCTGCGCACCGTCGGGCTCGCCCTGCCGGACGAACGCGATACGGGTGCCGTCTGGGGACCAGGAGGGAGACGATCCGTCGAGCAGGAATCGATCCCGACTTCCGTCTGAGTTCATGATCCACAACTGCGTCGCATGCGCATCGTTGATCTTGTCGATCCACTCGCGTGTGTACACCACCTGACTCCCGTCAGGGGATAGCTGCGGGTTACGGACGAACTCCCAATCGAGGTAGTGTTCCAGTTGAAGCGTGCCCTCTGGAGCCTGCGATTCCGCAGGCTGTGGGGCGATCGTTACGGCAAGTCCCAACAAGACTGCGACGAGCGTTGTCTGGGGCCGGCGGGTCATCTTCATCGGGTCCTCCTCGAGGCGGCATGTACGGCAGCGGTCAGGGTAGGTCTCCCTGCGCGAGTCGGCAACGGAGCGCCGTGGGTGCTCGGCGGCATGCGCACACGGACCCCGGGACTTACTGTCCACCGGTGGCTGGGTCATGGCGAATGTGGAGGTCGCAATCGACGAGGGAGGAGCATGATCGCGAGACACTTCGAGCTCGGATGTACGACGAGCGGCAACGATCACATCGTCGACCTGACGGGTCAGCTCCAGGCCGCGATCTCGGAGTCCGGCGTCCGAACCGGCCAGGCGGCGCTGTTGGTCCACGGGTCCACCGCTGCCCTCACGACGCTGGAGTTCGAGCCGGGCCTCGTGAATCACGACATATCAACCGCACTCGAAGGCATCGCTCCACGGGACGCACGCTACGAGCACGAAGAGACGTGGCATGACGACAATGGCCACAGCCATGTACGGGCATCCATCGTGGGACCCTCGCTCGCGCTACCGATCGTCGATGGCCTCGTCCCCCTCGGCACCTGGCAGCAGGTGGTGCTGATCGACAACGACACGCGACCGCGCAGGCGGACGGTGCACCTGAGCGTCGTGGGAGTCTGAGGGGCTTCGCGACGAAGCCTGGGTGCGTTGCCTTCTACCTCCCCACTCTTCTCCCTGGCGTCCACGGTGCACCTGCGTCCGCCAACGCCTGTTCGACTCCCGCCATCTCGCCGTCCAGGAATATGGAGAGCGCGTTCTGGAAGGACGCGAAGTCGGCCTCTGCAATGCGGAGGTTCTCCTGCATGGTGCCCGTCGGGGTCTGACGCGTGCCCCACGACGAGGCTGCGCGACCCGCTCGGCCGGAGATCGACGGGGCGTTGGACTGGTTCAGTGAACCACGAACCGGATCCCCGTTGAGCTCGTACCGGAAATCGTCGATCTGCTGCGTCAAGCCATCGAGACGACCGTACAAGGCCGGATCCGCCGCAGGTGTCCGCTCCAATGCCGCGCGCATGTAGCGCACGCGTTCGGATGCCTCTGACATCTCCGAAGCGGCGATCGAGATCTGCCGCTGCAGCTCGGCGACGCGGAGGTGAAAAGCCGCGACGGCCTGGAAGTCGGTCCCCGCGGGGGCGGTCGGCACGGGACGCACGGCGAAGGTCTGAGCCGTCCCGATTTCCGTCGCCGTCCCGCCATCGATGACGACGAGTTGTGCGGAGTAGTTCCCCGGAGCTGCCAGGGGGCCGGTCGCGTCCGTGACCCACGGCGGACGGAAGGCAGGGTTCGCGAAGTTCACGGGGTTCGGAGCTGGATGTCGCAAATCCCATGTAACGCGGTGGACTCCTTCGCGTCCGGGCACCTCGACCCATCGGACGGGCCTCCCCGCGTCATCGGAGACGCGCACGCGAACCATCGGCCCGCTTTCGTTACGCTCTGCGCGGAGCGCGTCGTAGCCGGGGAAGGGCACGTCGGTGCCCGCAACACGCAGCGACTGTTCCCGTTCCTCCCGCGCGGCTTCCGCGGTCTGACGCACCTGGGGCACGTGCACCGTGAACGTCGCACCGAACGGCGGATTATCCGCGGACCACGCCGTGGATCCGAGCGTCGGCCGACCCCTCGCCTGATTCGTGGCCCGTGGCACGAACCACCAGGCATCTCGCAGAGGCATCACGCCCCCGGTCTGTTCGAGGGCCCCTCGTACCATCGCGCGGAGCGGGGCGTAGTCGTCGAGGATCCAGACGCCGCGACCGAAGGTGCCTCCGATGATGTCGTCGTCACGACGGTGGAGCTGCACGTCCCGGAACGCGATCGTAGGTGCCCCCGCGTCGAGGCGGTGCCAGTTGGTGCCACCGTTCGCCGTGAACCAGAGGGAAGTCTCTCCGGCGAGGATCAGGAGGTTTGCTTCGACGTGGTCCTGCTGGACCGCCCACGTGAGCTCGCCGCTCGGAAGATTGCCGCGGATCGAGGTCCAGCTCTGACCGTGGTCGTCGCTCCGGAAAATGTGGGGTGCGTAGTCCCCGAGCTTGTGCGCGTCCGCGAGCGCGAAGACGGTCGCGGCGTCGTGCTCACTCGCCACGACCTTGTTGATGAAGGAGCGTTCCGGGACACCCGGCAGTTCCGCGGTCCGTGTCCAGCTCGCTCCCCCATCCGTGGTGACGTGGATGAGTCCGTCGTCCGACCCCACGTAGATCGTTCCGGCGGCCACCGACGACTCGGAGATCGTCGTGAGTGTCGCATACTTCGACATCGCGCCGTTGTCGTGGAGCGCGTCGAGCTCCCAGACCCGGCCCATGTAAGGCAGCGTGTACCGGTCGGTGTCCGTGGTCAGGTCGCCGGAGATCGCGGTCCAGTTGTCGCCGCGGTCGTCGGAAGCCCAGAGGCGCTGGGACGCGAAGTAGATCCGGTCCGAATCGTGGGGCGACACGACGATCGGTGAGTCCCAGTTCCAGCGCTCCGCAGGCTCCCCTGGAGCGGGATCAGGCTGGATCGACATCACCTCGCCGCTCCGCCGGTCGACGCGCTGCAGGTTACCCTGCTGCGTCATCATGTACATGGTGTTGGCGTCACTCGGGTCGAACGCGACGCCGTATCCGTCGGCGCCCAGAGGGAAGAGCCAATCCTCGTTGCGGACACCTTCAGTGGTCTGCGTCCGAGCGGGAGCCCAAAGCGTGCCGAGATCCTGGGCACCGGCGAGCAGCTCGTAGAACGGCTCGGAGTTCGAGGCGGCGATCTTGTAGAACTGTGCGATGGGCAGGTTCGGGAAGTGTCGCCACGTGGCGCCGCGGTCGAACGTCTCGTAGAGCCCCGCGTCGGTCCCGCCGAGCATGTGCAGCGGATTATCGGGATCGATCCAGAGCGCGTGGTTGTCCGAGTGCTTGTCGCGACCCGTTTCCAGGTTGTCGAAGGTCGCGCCGCCGTCGTACGTGACCTGGAAGAACACGTCCATCTGAATGACGATGTCCGCTTCGGTCGGCGAAGCCTCGATCTCCTGATAGTAGTGCGGTCCCGTACCACCGGAGATGTAGGTATTGCGGTGCTCCCAGCTCTCCCCGCGGTCGGTCGAGCGGTAGAAACCTTGCTGCCCGTCGTTCGACTCGATCGTGGCGTACACGAGGTCGGAGTCCGCCGGGGTCACGGCGAGTCCGATCTTGCCCATGTCGCGCGTGGGCAGACCCGTGGTGATCTCCCGCCACGTGCGCCCACCGTCGGTCGACTTCCAGATGCCCGACTCGGGGCCACCACCCATGTATCCCCACGTGTGACGCCGACGCTGGAACGCCGCAGCGTAGACCGTGCTCGGATCGTCCGGCGCGAACTCCATGTCCGTGACGCCGGTGTTCTCGTCGATGGTCAGGGTCGAGGTCCAGCTCTGTCCTCCATCCTCGGACAGGTAGACACCGCGCTCGCCCCCGGCAGACCAGAGTGGACCTTCAGATGCCACGAGTACGAATTCGGGGTTCTCGGGGTGAATCAGGATCTTCCCGATATGCTCCGACGCCGGGAGGCCCATGTTCTCCCACGTCGCCCCGCCGTCGAGGCTGCGGTACACCCCGGTGCCCCACGCCACGTGCCGGCCACTGACGTTTTCGCCCGTCCCGACCCACACGATCTCGGGGTTCGACGGAGCCAGGGCGATCTCGCCGATCGAATAGCTCGGCTGGTCATCAAAAATCGGAGTGAACGTGGTACCGGCATTGATGGTCTTCCAGACCCCTCCGGAGCCGACGCCCACGTACCAGGTCGACTTGTCGTGCGGGTGGACCTCGACGTCGGCGATTCGCCCACCGGCCACGGCAGGGCCGATCTCGCGGAGATGGAGCGCTGATGCGGCTCCTTCGAGCGTGACCTGGGCGGTCAGTGAGAGCGGGAGCGAGAGCGCGGCAAGCAGTAGTGCGGAGGCACTGTGGCGAAGGGGCGCGTAGGACATGGTCGGCGAGGCTCGGGGAGTTCCAGAACGGGGTCGAGTATCGTGTGGGCGGGGGTGTGGAGAGGCAAGCGGCGGGACGTCGGTCCCGTGTGCGTCCACGCCGCATGTGCCACCTTCATGTTCCTGATGGGTGAAGCCGCCGACGGATGAGCACGCGAGGGATTACGATGCCGAAATACGAGAAGAAGGAGCAGGTGATCGCCGCGCTCACGGACGAGCAATACCGGGTCACGCAGCAGAGCGGTACGGAGCGACCCGGCACGGGTGCGTACCTGAGCAACAAGGACCCGGGGATCTACGTGGACATCGTGTCCGGCGAGCCCCTCTTCGCCTCATCGGACAAGTACGACTCGGGCTGTGGCTGGCCGAGCTTCACGAAACCGATCGACCCGACGCTCGTGGAGGAGATTCGAGACGACAGCCACGGGATGACCCGGACGGAGGTGCGCTCTCATTACGGGGATAGCCACCTGGGCCACGTCTTTCCCGACGGCCCCGCGGATCGCGGCGGTCTACGGTACTGCATCAATTCGGCCTCACTCCGCTTCGTCCACCGCGATGACATGGAGGCCGAGGGATATGGGCAGTACCTGGACCAGGTCGAAGACTTCGGTGGTTAGCCGGCGGGTCTTCGGCCGGGCGGTCGCCGTCCTCCTGACCGGGTCACTCCTGTCCTGCGAGTCCGCGCCGCCACCGCTTTCCCTCGAAGAGGCCGTTGACAGTCTGAGTGTCGACTCCTTCCTGGCGCACATGGCAGCGCTTTCGAGTGATGCGATGGCGGGCCGGCGTCCGGGCACATCAGGGTACGACTCCGCGGCCGCCTACGTGATTCGGGCGGCTCGCGACATCGGCCTCGAGCCTGGAGGCATCGACGGGACATACCGGCAACCCATCACCTTCCGACGAGCGCAAGCCGACGGTGAGACGGCGTCCTTCTCCGTGGCCGGGACGGAGCTCGCGTATGGCGTCGACTTCTCCGTCTCACCTCGGGTCATGAGCACCGAGACGGACGTGCAGGCACCGATGGTCTTCGCGGGCTTCGGGATCAGTGCTCCGGACCTCGGCTACGACGATCTGGAAGGGATCGACGTAGACGGGAAGCTCGTCGTGGTGATCGCCGGATGGCCGACTTCGTTCGGCTCCCTCGAGCGAACGGTCATGTCCAGCGGTGCGGCGCGAGACGCCGAGCTCATCGCCCGCGGGGCGTCAGGCGTCATCGTAGCCCAATTCGGGCAGACGGCTGCACGCGCCTCGACCCGGCCCCGGACACGCTTCCTCCCACCCGATGGTCAGACGGGCGTCGGGTCCGCGAGAGAGGAGCTGGACGTCTCCGTGACAGTGCCCTGGCAGGTCCTCGACAGATGGATGAGTCGGGCCGGCCGGGACGCCACCGATGTCCTCGCCTCCATGCAGGCCGGCTCGCCCTCCTCCTTCGACTTCGGCTTGGAAGGACGGGTCCGTGCCCGCTACCTCCACGAGACGTTCGAGAGCGCGAACGTCGCAGCTCGCCTGCCCGGGTCCGATCCGGAGCTGCGAGACGAGCATTTGATCGTGACCGCCCACCTCGACCACCTCGGAGTCGGGGCGCCTGTGGACGGAGATTCGATCTACAACGGAACGCTCGATAACGCTTCCGGCTCCGCAGCCCTCCTGACGCTGGCGTCCTCCCTGAGGCGCATGGATAAGCCGCGCCGGTCCGTGCTCTTCCTATGGGTAACGGTCGAGGAGTCTGGCCTGCTGGGATCCGAGTACTTCGCCCGCTTCCCCACCGTGCCCCGCGACGACGTTGTCGCGAACCAGAACATCGACGGTGTCATGGGCATGATCGCGGCAGCGACCGATGTGCTTGCGTTTGGATACGAGCACTCGAATCTGTCGGAGGCCGTGGACTTCGCGGTGGCACGAACGGGGACTCCGGTCAGCCCCGACCCCACCCCCGAAGAGAACCTCTTCGTCCGCAGCGACCAGTATTCGTTCGTGCGCCAGGGCATCCCTGCGATCTGGGTTCAGGCGGGCAGAAGCAGCGTGAACCCGGCGATCGATGCCCAGGCCGAACTCGACACCTGGATCGTCGAGCGGTACCACGCACCCACCGACGACGGTGACCAGCCGATCGACATGCGGGGCGTCCGCGCGGAGCTCGAGAACAACCTGCTCGTCATGTGGCACATCACGAATCAAATGGGATCGATTCGCTGGGAGACCGACAGCTTCCTCTTCCGGCGCTTCGGCCGCTGACGCACCGGAACCGATGAGCCAGCCCGGAGCTGCGCCGCCTGGATTCTAGCTGCCCGAACCTCCCGACGTGGCCATCGCGTAGCTCCAATGTTCTTGCGCCCGGGGTTAGGTGCACGAGACTCGGAAGTGCCGTCCACACCTCGGATCACTCCACGGCCTGCTCCATGGGAGTCGCGTGGGACAGGTGCAGGATCCACTCCTCGCCTCGCTCCACGTAGATGTCGCAGAACCGGAGATGATGCTCCCAGCCGTCGCCCGCGAAGGAGCCGGCGACGTATCCTTTGCCCGTGATGATCCCGACCTCCCCGAACACTTCCACGCGTAGCTCCTGTACGTCGAACTGTTCCAGGGAGACGGCGCCCGGCGCGTACGCCCCGAGAACGACTTCCCTCCCCTCCAGATCGCCGCGGAGGTTGTAGCCTCGGTAGTCCTCGGCCAGGATCCGATCCAGGACCTCTACGTCCGAAGCGAAGAGCGCGTCACGGAACGCCTCGAAGCTCCCCAGCACTCGCTCCTCTTTCGTCATTCTCAGGCCCTCCCATTCAGAACTCGATGCTGAAGCCGAACGTGGGCAGGAACCCCGACCCGTCGATAGGCTGAATGCGATCGGGATAGGCCGGATTCTCCGTGTAGGTGAAGCCCACGACGTTCTCCCGGTTGAGGATGTTCTGGAGGTCGACGTAGAACACGGCGTTCCAACCGCTGCGGGTGAAGCGCCGATCCACTCTGACATCCAGGCGAAGGTAGGCGGGCGTCCTGACCTCTCCGACGCCACCCCAGTCTGGCACACCCCGACCCGTGATGGGATAACTCGCCTGGGAGGCAGGGATGTCCCATGGAGTCGTCGCGAGACCGGAGAGCCACCTCACCTTCGCCCCGAACTCCCATGCACCCGGCCGAAAGCCGGAGGTAAGGTCCAGGGCGTGACGTCGGTCCCACGCAGAGGGACGCAACACACCGTCGCTTCCGGCGAAGGTGCTTCTCGACCACGTGTAGGCGCCCAGGAAGTACACCTGTCCGAGCAGCTTCTGCTGGGCGAATACCTCGAGGCCGTTCGCGCGCCCCGTACCGTCATCGGCGAGCGGCTCCGCTCCCACAAAACCGTAGTCGCCGCCCAGGTTGGGCAGAGCGATCCGCGGATCGTCGCGAAGAACGGGAACCCGGTCGTACTCCTTCCAGAACCCCTCGACCGAGAGCCGAAGCCCCGGGTTCACGATCCATGACGCACCTCCGACGAGCTGTCGGTTGCGCTGCTGTCGCAGCCCGAGGTTCACCGGAGCCCCGTTCTCCGACACGGACAGGGAGAGGAGGCTGGGGGCCTGGTGGAAGGCGCCGGCCGCCGCCTGGAGTGACACGTCACCTCCGAGCGCTACGGTCGCCGACAGTCGTGGAGACAGGGCGAGTCCCTGCTCGAGACCAGATACCTCATCGGCCCGCACGCCTCCGCTCAGAGTGACGCGCGACCCGACATCCCCGGTGACCTGCGCGTGGCTGGCCACCTTCCACGTGGCCGTCTCGGCGTCCCAGGCGAGGTCCTCTGGAAGCGTCCCACCTGGAATCGCGCGCTGGAAGAGTCGAACGTCGAGCGAAGCCCGATCCGCATCGACACCGACATCGAGACTGGCGCGGTCACCGAGCGCGAGATTTGCCTCCACCGAGGCACGCGCGTCCCGTTCCCAGCTCTCGTTGACGAGTACGGGGAGACTGTCCGCGCCTGGGTCCTCGAACGAGTAGTCGGTTCCCGACCAGCTCACGGTCGAGGTCAGGTATCCACCGGAGATCAGCCTGCGCCAGCTTCCGCCCAACGTGAGGCTCTTCTGGTCGTTGTCGATCACCCGCTCGAAGATCTCGAAGTTCTCGTAGTCGTCGCCGGGCACAGGCGCGACGAGTCCGAAGTTGTCGATGGCCCCCAGGCCCATCACAAGGAAGCGATCCTTGTCCGTGGGTTCGTACTCGAAGCGGAATTGACCGTCCCAGTAGTCGGGCCGGATCGGAAGGCCGAGGGCCTCGAACAGGAACTGGAGGTAGGAGCGCCGAAGACTGAAAAGCCAGTTGGCGTCCTCACCGGCCGGACCGTCGAGCGTGATCGCAGCCTCGGTCGCTCCCAGCGTCACGTCTCCGTGAATCGCGTCTTCGCTGCCCGGACGGTTGTCGATACTCAACACGGAGCTCATCGCGTCGCCGTACCGAGCGGGAAATGCACCCGTGAAGAACTCCGTCTCGCGGATGAAGTCGACGTTCACCAGCCCGAGAGCACCGCCCGATGCACCCTGGGTCGCGAAATGGTTGATCTGCGGGACCCGGATGCCGTCCACGTAGTAGGCGTTCTCCCCCGGACCGCCACCCCTCACGAGGAGGTCGTTTCGGTTGTCGACTCCGCCGAGCACGCCCGGCAGGGACAGCAGTGTCCGCGATATGTCGAGTAGCCCACCCGGCGTACGGCGCAGTTCCTCGTTGGAGAGGATCTGTATCGACGTAGGGGCAGCCTCGGGGATGCCGAACGCAGGGGCTCCTACGACGATCCCCTGGATTTCGATCGCCTGTCGCCGCAGTCGGAACTCCACATATGTCGATCGACTCGACTGCACCGCGATCTCAGCCTTTAGCGAAGACTCATAGCCGATGTACTCGACCCGGACCGACACGAGTCCCGAGGGGAGCCCGTCGAACCCGAATCGGCCGTCCTCGTTCGTAAGGACCTGCGCTCCCGTCTGGAGCACGGTCACCGTGGCCCCCTGAAGGGACCTCAGGTCCGCCTCGTCGAGGATCCTGCCACGCAGCGACCCCTCCTGCGCGTGCAGCGCCGACGGTGCGACCAGAAGCAGTGCGAGGAGCGAGGCGGCGACTGTCCCGCCACGCCGTTTCCGGAAGAAGCCTGCCGCGAACACGACCGCTCCGAGAAGAGTGAGCGTCCAGGCGGGTATCGTGAGCGAGGGGTCTCCATTCCATCGGACGGCGATGCCGACAAGAGCCCAGACGACGACGAGCGGGAACACCCACACTCCCCGCCGCCACCACATGAATGCACCCAGACACGTTGCCACCGCCATCATCACCGGCGACCAGAAGTGCTCGGAGGCCCCGAAGCCATCCCACTCGAACACGGTGGCGACATGAAAGACGTTCGCGATCAGGGCCACGGAGATCCACGAGAGGTAGAGCCCGAAGGGGAGCGCTACGAGAAGTCGATCCCGACGCTCGAGGCGCCGAGGGTCACCGATTCCTACGTGGATCGCGATCAGGTTCGCCAACAGTCCGACCATGATCAGAAGCGCTGGAAGGAAGAGGCTGAACGCGAACGTCGTCACCCACGCGACGTTGAGCAGTCCATTGGCGACCCAATGCCACCCCACGCGCACGTGAACGGGAGCGCCGACGCGCAGC
The DNA here is from genome assembly GCA_039585495.1 of Gemmatimonadota bacterium. GTDB lineage: Bacteria > Gemmatimonadota > Gemmatimonadetes > Longimicrobiales > Gaopeijiaceae > UBA2589. The sequence continues at coordinate 19,773 of JBDGVT010000026.1, forward strand.
GTGTGGTCGATCGAATACGCGATCAACGCGGCGTAGATCAGACTCCAGATGGAAAAGACGTAGCCGGCCGGGAGAAAGGCGTTCGAGTAACGGTTGGCGATCAGGCCAATCGACTCGCCCGACAAGGCGCCCGACCCCGCCATACCGTTCATCACCAGCACAAAGATCAGTACGAGCGGAGCGAGGACCCTCCGCGCGCCGGTAGAGTCGGCCTCGTCAGTCTTGCGCGTCACCGGCCGGATTCTCGATCAGCTGGTTCTCGTGGTGGAAGGTAGACCCGACGAATCGAACGAAGATGAACCCCGCCTGGCAGATGTTCGCGATCAACGCTGTCACATACAGGGCAGATGCGCTGCCGAAGGACAGGCCGACGACGATGGCGATCAGGCTCACCTGCTCGATCACCTCGAGCAGGGCACACACGCCGACCGCAAGGTGATCCGGCCTGAAGGCGCCCTGAACCGGACGGTAGGCGCGGACGAAGGACATGATGATCCCATTGTCGAAGATCAGGAACCCCACTGCGGCGAGTCTCCAGGCCACCTCGGGCTCGATCCCGTATCCCGCGAGACCGACCGGAATCAGAGCCGCGGCCACGCCCGCAACACTGCTCGAAATAACGAGTCGGAGCCGCAGGAGGTCGTGAACTGCCTCCGCGAGCTGGTCACTACGCCGTCCGAGCACGCTAACGAGCGCCGCGAAGCCCGCGAACGCCGCACAGATCTCAGCGAGTGAGAGGAGTGTATCTGTGTTCGGCATGGTCAGCTCCCGATCCCGAGCATGCGACCGATCATGAAACCAGCTGAGGCGGTGAGTCCCGTCACGAATGTCCCCCAGGTGATGTCGACCACGGCCACCCGTAGGGGAAAGTCGCGAAAGGCGGACATCGACGTGAGGTCGAACGTGGCGTAGGCGACGCAGCCCAGCAGCCCACCCAGCGCTGCGCTGCGCAGCACCTGCCCCGACTCGAGCCCGGGCAGCACGGCGAAGACGAGAATGCCGACCAGGTAGATCGCGTAGAACGCTACCGCGGGGGCCAGAGCGAAGTCCGAACCCATGAGGTGCCCCACCTCCGCTCGGAACAGGTTAGCAGCGACCAGCCCGAGCCACGCCACTTCTGCGACGAGCAGCACCCCTCCGGTGAGCAGGTAGAGCAGTGCGAAGTCCATGTCGTCCGTCCTGGAAACGGGCCTTTGCTCGGCCACGTAAATAAAGTGGTACAGGAAGATGGACAAGAGTTGTACAGATGGCAACGCTTACAGTGGATACAACGCGAACGTTGTACAATGGCGTGACATCAGGGGGCCGGGTTCTTCGCCTCGACCCGCCGCAAAGTCCGGCTGGCCCGGTACCTGAAGCGCTGGGGGAGTTAGCCGAGACCTCTCGGAGAACTCGGACGTCATCGCCCGCGGGCGGACCGACCGGGCTGGCCCTGCAATGCGAAAGCCCCGCCCGGCCAACTGGCCGGACGGGGCCTCGCTCCTTCCTTCCCTTCATCTCCCTTCCACCGTCACCGCAGTGACGGTGCGTGAGCCCGTCAGCTCGGGAGAATCACGCCGTCGATCACGTGGATGACGCCGTTGGATGCCGCCACGTCGGTCAGGATGACATTGACGGTGCTCCCGGCACCGTCTGTGATCGAGACGTCGTCGCCGGAGATGTTCACCGTGAAGGTGCTTCCCTCAACGGTCGTGACGACCTGACCATCTGAGAGGTCACCGGACCCGACGGTCGCGGCCACCACGTGGTACGTCAGAACATCGACGAGTGCCTGCCCAGTGGGCACGCTGGAGAGTGCGGCGAATGCGGCCTCCGTCGGTGCGAAGACCGTGTAGCCCAGACCAGCGTTGTCACCGCGCAGCGTCGCTTCGAGACCCGCCGTGCCGACCAGGTCGACGAGGGTGGGGAAGCCGTTGGTCAAGGCCTGATCCACGATATCGAGGTTCTCTGTCAGCACCCCATCGATCAGGTGGATGACGCCGTTCTCGACCACGATATCTGTGGCGATGATGTTGGCGCCGTTGACCTTCGGCATCGTCGGGTCGCTGAGGTCGATCATGACCTCAGTGCCTTCGACCGTCGCGACCATCTGGCCGTCGGTGAGGCTCGCCGCGCGGATGTCGCCGGTGATCACATGGTACGTCAGCACCTTCTGGAGCAGTGCCTGGTTCGCCGGGTCGAGGAGGACGTCCAATCTGTCCGTTCCGAGCGCCTCGAACGCCGCGTTGATCGGAGCGAAGACCGTGAACGGTCCGCTTCCCTGCAGCGTGCCGACCAGGTCACCGGCAACGACCGCCGCGGTGAGCGTTCCGGTCTGCTCCGTGATGGTCGCTTTCTCGACGATGTCGAGCTCGGGCACGAGAACGGCATCGATGAGGTGGATGACGCCGTTCTCGACGACGATGTCCGTCGCGATGATGTTCGCGCCGTTGACC
>JBDGVT010000027.1:0-22151 GCA_039585495.1 Gemmatimonadota bacterium
ATGCGAGGGTGTCCGTGGTTCCCCACTCCACTACGCCCTCGAGCACAAGCTGACGCGACTCGGCCAGGTAGCTGGGCATGACCCGGGTCGTGCTGTCGGGTGGCGAAGTACGGATCCGTGACCGAACGAAGTCGTCCGTCCCAATGGGTGCCCATTGGACGACGGCCGGTGACCCGACTGCGGGGCCCGCGCGCACGACGACCTCGATCTCGCCTTCATCGATGGAGAACGCTCCTCCGGTTGATCCGTAAGCGTACCGGAGATCGTCTGCCTCCCGCGTGGGCGCGACGCTCGTCGAGTCCCACGATGACACGTCGACGAAGGTCGATCCGGCCACGTATCGCAGGCCTGCCTCGACGAGGCTGTCCGCGATCGCTTCGAGTGCGGCCGTGCCGGAGTCCCAGTATCGACCCGACATCGATGGGTCACCGGATCCGACGAGCACGAGGTCCCCGTCGAGAAACGATCCGCTGGCGGAGCCGGTGGCCCACACCTCGGTCCTGAATCGGTAGTCGGGGCCGAGCAGTGAAAGCGCGGTCGCCGTCAGGAGGATCTTCTGGTTCGACGCGGGCACGAACTTCCGATGTGCGTTACGCGTGTACAATATCTGCCCGGTGGCCGCGTCGATGGCGAGGATGCCCACATGCATCTGGTCGATGTCGGGAGACGCCAGGACACGCTCCACGGCGTCATCATCGATGTGACTCCTTCCCGAGCCGAACGTCGCACAGCCTGAAAGAGCGACGATGAGGCCCGTGGTCGCCCATCGCGCCAGGGGAGAGCTTCTCGGATCCGTAGCCCCACCCGGGGCCGCTCCCGGCGGTGGAAGTAACGCGTCGAGAACAACCGACATCCCGCCTCGGCGAGAGACCTCGGCCGGCGTGAGGCCGGTATGCTGCTTCATTGCACGAGAAAGGGAAGTCGAAGTCGCGTAGCCGAGCGAAAACGCGACGTCCTCAGCGCGACGGTCGTCATCTCCGAGTCGGGCGCCAGCCAACAGGAGTCGACCCCAGAGAAGAATGGTGGCGGGGGTAGGCAGATTCTGCTCGCTGAGCGCCTCCCGCAGGCTACCCGGTGTGTGGCCCAGTCCGGTCGCGAGTCGGCCGACCGTGGCACCGGTTCCGGCATGCTCGACCGCCCACGCGATCGCTGCGGGTCCGGGTGCCTGATACCGATCGTTAAGCGCACGTTCGGCTTGCTGGGCCCGGGCGGCCCGAAGGGCCACGTCGACGTCCGTGCGTACCCGAGCGGGTTCGCCCCCAGTCACGACCACTCCGGCGAGTCCGAGTTCCCCTAGTCCGAAGAATCCCGCGGCTTTTGCCGACTCGACACACGCCACCACTGCGAGGTCGGGGAATCGTGCCCGGAAGGCTCTCAGGCGCTGCTTCGCGCCATCACGATCAGGATGGTCGACGTCGACCAGGCAGGCTTCGACCGGGCGACCGGCCAACCCTTCTTCGAGGGACTCCCAGGAGGAGTGCAGAACGAAGTCGTGGGACCCGTTGAGTGCACCTGAAAGCCGCGCCGCGCCCCGCGCGTCAGGCTGGAGGATGGCCAGTTGCGCCAAGACGGGTGTTAGTCGGTGTCCACCAGCTTCACCGCGGTGCCGTAGCAGAGCATCTCGGCAGCGCCGGACATGACCATGGAGGTTTGGAATCGTACCGAGATCACAGCGTCCGCGCCCAGGACCTGCGCTTCTTCGATCATGCGATCAACAGCCTGTTCACGGGCCTGTGCGAGCATCTTGGTGTATTCGTAGATCTCACCGCCCGCGAAGTTGCGGAACATCGCAATGATGTCCTTTCCGAGGTGCTTCGAGCGGATTGAGCTGCCGCGCACCATCCCAAGTGTCTCGACGATGTTCGATCCGTAAATGTCTGGCGCGGTCACGACGATCATCGTTGCACGTCCTTGTATGGATCGGTCTCCCACTCCCGGTAGCGTTCCCAGATTACCGAAGTGAGCAGCATCAAGATACCGATTGCGACGGCACCGGTGGCGAGCTTCTCCCACACAGCGGCCGCTGAAGTGGCGAACACGTAGGTGCCGTACGTCATCCAGATGGCGATACCCGCGACGAGCAGAACCCAACCGATGGGACGGTGGACGTGCCGGTTTACCCGGTCCCAGACAGAGGTTCGGTGGGCCTCGGGGAAGTCCAGCTCCCTGAAGTCCGACTTGAGCGCGTTGAAGATCGCGACCTCACGTTGGAGCTCGGTAGAGGTCTCCAGTTCGGCGTCCACCCGGGCGCGATCCTCCGGTGGCATTTCACCATCGAGGTAGCGCATCAGGTCGTCGTGAGAGATTGGCCTAGACACTAGGGGTACTCCGCGTCCATCTCGAGAAGAGCCTCTTTGAGCGAGCTGCGCGCGTGATAGAGCCGGCTGGCGACGGTGCCCTCCGGTATCTCCAGGATCTGGGCGATTTCTGCATATCTGAAGCCCTCGAGCTCCTTGAGGACCAGGATCTCTCTGTGTTCCGGGCCGATGTTCTCCAGCCCCTTCCAGAGCAATTCACGAGCCGCGTTGCGCTGCCTCGTTCGCTCCGGTCCACGTTCGGCGTCAGCGGGTCGTTGCTCGAGCCGCTCGTCCAGTGCCTCGACGTTGAACTTTGCTTTTCGGCTCCGGAGCATGTCACGGCACTGGTTCCTCAGGATCTGGAAGAACCACGGACCGAACGGCCGCCGCAGGTCGAAGCGCGGCATGTTGTCGTATGTCTTGATGAACGCCAATTGCAGAGCGTCCTTCGCGTCCTCTGTATTACCCATCATCGCGATCGCCAGTCGTAGTCCCGCCGGTTCGTATGCCCGAACCAACGGTTCGTAAAACCGGGATTGCCCGGCCTTGCACTTGCGAATGAGTTCGAGCTCCAATTGGCGTTGCACTTCTACTCCTTGCCGAGCCCCCCGCTCGTCATGTGCCCTACGAACGGGTGTGTGACTTCCTTCATCAAGCGATGATTTCGGAGAGTGCTTCGATCAACGAATCGAGGTCCGATTGGTCGTTGTAATAGTGAGGTGACATCCTCAGCGCGCCGTCTACACCTTTCGCATCGTAGTCGATTACCGCGTCGATGCGAGATTGGGATGAAGTGTTGATGCCACGCGCGCGCAGCGCGCGAACGAGATCTCCCGGTACGTGTCCCTCGACCGATGCGGTGACGGTCGCTCCGAGTTCCGGCCCTCGATCGAGGACGCGCACCCCGGGCACTTCACTCAGCCGCTCACGAAGGCCGGACGCCAGGCCCCGAGAACGGTCCCGTATCTCTTCGACTCCGAGCGCCATCGTGTACCGCGCCGCCGCACCCGTCCCGAGCACGAGCCCCCAGGCGAACTCCCACGTTTCGAAGCGCCTCGCGTCGGGGGCCGGTTGGTAGAGGTTCTCATCGATCCAGTCGGCGCCGCGCATGTCCGGGTAGAGGGGCTCGAATCCCGCGTCGAGGATCCGATCCGACACGTAGAGCAGACCTGCCCCTCGAGGACCACGGAGGTATTTGCGAGACGTGGCCGAGAAGAAGTCGCAGCCGATCGCCTCGACATCGACCGGCATCTGCCCGAGCGACTGACAGCCGTCGACGAGGTAGATGATGTCGCGGGTGCGGCACATCCTGCCGATCGCTGTCACGTCCTGAACGAGGCCAGAGTTGGTGGGGATCTGGGTGACGGCCACGAGCCTCGGACGACGTCGGTGGATCAGCTCCTCCATCGCGACGAGGTCCACACCGCCCTCGGGGGCGTCCGGGGCGCGCACGACCTCCACACCGAACCGATGGGCCAGTGAGAGATACTGGATCTGATTCGAGACGTAGTCGTTCCGTGTGGTGAGCAAGACGTCGCCGCGCTCGAACGGGATTGCCGAGAGAGCTCCGACGAACGATGCCGTAGCATGCTCGGTCATCGCGACACGGTCGGCGGTCGTGCCGAGGAGGGACGCTACGGCCTCATACGCTCCAGAGATCGCCTCGGCTGCGTGGTCAGCGGCCTCGTATCCGCCGATCGTCGCTTCCAGCTCGATATGGCCCTTGATGGCATCGATTACGGGCCGCGGCATCAGCGCCGCCCCCGCGTTGTTGAGGTGGACGCGATGCTCACACCCGGGTGTGTCGGCTCGCAGTTCGGCGACGTTCACATCAGACCTCTTCGATCGACTGAATCCAAAGGCCCCGCCCAGCGCACTGGACGGGGCCCCGGAAGGAGCTGTTACCTCTGGCGACCGGCTAGGAGGCGCCCTGTTCGGTGACCGCACGCTCCTTGGCTACGCGAACCATCTCGCGCACGTCCTCGAGTAGCTGCTGCGCGTCGTACACGATCCCATCCTTGATGGTATACGTGATGCCGCCAACCCGCTCGACCTCGCCGGTGTCATCGTTGAGCCTCGGCGTACCGGTCCCGTACAGCACCTTCAGGTTCGCGAGCGGGTTCTCGTCGACCACGACCATATCGGCTTTGGCCCCCACTTCGAGGACGCCGAACTGGAGGTTGTTCTCCTGGCCGCTCGGCTTGTGCAGCTGGAGCGCCCCATGGTAGGTCGCTGCTCGGATCACTTCGAGGGGGTTGAACCCGGCCTCGCGCAGAAGTTCGAGCTCACGAACGTAGTCGAACCCGTAGAGCTTGTAGATGAAGCCCGAGTCGGAGCCGGTGGTGACGACACCACCCGCGTTCTTGTAGTCGTTCAGGAACGCCATCCACTTGTCGTAGAATTGGCCCCAGTGGTATTCGTCTTCGCTGGTCCAGTCGAACCAATACGAGCCGTGCGCCTGACGGCTCGGCTGGTAGTAGTCCCACTGGCTCGGCAGCGTGTACTCGTTGTGCCATTCGGCTTCGCGAGCGCGCATGACGTCACGGCTCGCCTCGTAGATCGTCATCGTGGGGTCGATGCCGAAGTCCAGCTCCAGGAACCGGTCGATGAGCGCATTCCACTCTTCGGAGCCTTGTTCCGCCGATTGGTACCACAGGCGTCCCACCTGACCAAAACGATGCTGCTCGTTCTGGTAGTTGTAGTCTACCGGGTAGTCCTGGATCGTTCGGCCGTCGAAGAGCGCTTCGAAGAGACCGTAGTAGTGGGTCATCATGTCGAGACCCAATTCCGCAGCGTCGAGCGCGTTCATCCGTGCCACGCCGGTCTGCGCGAGGTGGGCGACCGTACCCAATCCGTGCTGGTGCGCCTCATCGATGAGCGCCTCCATGATCGCCGGCGGGAACGACGTGAGCTTGAGCCCGTCGATCTTTGCACCGTCGACATCCACCGCGGCGGCCCATCGCACCCACTCGCGTGCCTTCTCGGGTGAATCGATCGAACCTTGGTCCCACGCTTCGCCCGGGCGGGCGTACGTGTACATCCGAGGCGCGACGATCTCGTTACGCTCGGCAAGCGCTTTTTGCTCCAGGGCCCACATCATGGGTCCGTGACCGACGCCACGTGACGTCGTGATGCCGTTGCCCATCCAAAGCTTGTGCACGTACTCGGCCTGAGGAGCCTTGGGGGATCCGCCCGTATGTGCATGCATGTCGACGAAACCAGGCATGATGTACATGCCCGAGACGTCGATCTCGCGCGTGGCGCCGCTCGGCCGCCTGTTCTCGTTGATGGGAGCCATCGGGAAGCCGACGGACCGGATCTCGACGATGCGGTCGTTCTCTACCACGATGTCGACCGGTCCGAGGGGTGGCCCGCCCGCGCCGTCGATGTAGGTGCCGCCCCGCAGGATCAGGCGCTCGTGAGGGCCGTCCCCTTCGTCTGCGCCGCGCCGTGTGGTCTCTTCCATCTGAGCGATCGCGCCGGTCGCAAAGACCAATAGGGTTGCGACCGCCGAAGCAACGCGGAGCAACGGGTGATGCCTCTTCATGATGCCTCCCAAAGACTGATCGATGCCTGAAATCCCGATGAGGGACCGTAAAGATTGATGGCGCAGGGGCTTCGCGCCATGCCGCCCGCAGCACGGTGCCTCCGGGGCCCGAATGCGTCATATTCCCAACTCGCTTGAAGCTCGTGACGATCCTCGGAGTGTTGTGACCCCCCCAGATCCACCGGCGCGGCGCGAAGCCGCGGCACCCGTCCCCGACGCCATCGTGCGTGAAGTCGAGACGCTGCGAGCCGAGATTCATCGGTACGCGGACCTCTACCACATAGAGGCGCGGCCGGAAGTTACGGACGCCGAGTACGATGAGATCTTCCGGCGCTTGCAGGCTCTCGAGGCCGCGTACCCATCACTCGAGACCCCCGACTCACCGACCCACCGTGTGGGTGCGGAGCCTCAGGATCAGTTCGACACGGTGCCCCACGTGGCGCCCCTGTTGTCCCTGGACTCCACCGAGAAGGCCGACGAGGTCCGGAGGTTCGACGATCGCGTGAGGAAGGCGCTCGGAGAGGGCGTGGATCCGGTCTACATCCTCGAGCCGAAACTCGACGGTGCCTCGATCGAACTCGTGTACGAGGACGGGCTGCTGACGCGCGCGGTCACCCGCGGCAACGGGCGAGAGGGCGAAGGCGTGACGGAGAACATCCGTACGATCGAGTCCGTCCCGCTGAGGTTGGACACGACCGTGCGCCCCGCACCGGCGCTCCTTTCGCTCCGGGGCGAAGTGCTGATGTACATCTCGGACTTCCAGACCTTCAACGCGGGTCTGGTCGAGGCGGGTCTCGAGCCCTATGCGTCTCCGCGGAATTCGGCCGCGGGATCCGTGCGCCAACTCGACTCGCGGGTGACCGCGTCGAGGAGCCTGGATCTGCTCGTATACGATGTCCTGGCGGTGGAAGGTGCTCGTTTTTCTCGTGACACGGACGGCGTGCAGGCCCTGAGGGACTGGGGTTTTCGAGTGCCTGACCGGGTCGTTACGGCCGGGTCCGCAGAGGAGATTCTGGCGTACCACCAGGCCTTCGATACCGATCGCGACGCGCTCGACTACGAAATCGATGGTGTCGTGATCAAGCTGGACGACCTGGCCGCGCGGCGTGCGATGGGATCCACCTCACATCATCCCCGCTGGGCGCTCGCCTTCAAGTTCGCGCCCCGGCAGGAGATTACGCGGATCGACAAGATCGAAATTCAGGTCGGTCGCACCGGCGTGCTCACCCCGGTCGCCTTCCTGGATCCCGTCGTCGTCGGTGGCGTGACGGTTCAACGCGCGTCGCTTCACAATCGTGAAGAACTCAAGCGCAAGGATCTGCGTGAGGGCGATACCGTGCGTATCCAGAGAGCGGGAGACGTCATCCCGCAGGTGGTTGAAGTCGTCGAGCCTGGCCCCGATCGACCGCCTCCATTCGAGATGCCGACGTCATGCCCCGCGTGCGGTGCGGGGGTGTTCGAGGACGGACCGCGCACGGTGTGCTCCAACCGGTTCGGGTGTCCTGCCCAGCTCAAAGGTCGGATCATGCACTTCGGTTCGCGGGCCGCGCTCGACATCGAGGGATTGGGAGAGGAAACCGCTGGTCTGTTCGTGAACGAGGGGCTGGTGAAGCAGCTTGCCGAACTCTTCGACCTCGAAGTCGAGCAGTTGGTCTCGCTCGAGGGCTTCGCGGAGAAGTCGGCGGCATCTCTCGTCGAGGCGATCGCGGCGAAGCGGTCGCCACCTCTGGGTCGCTTCCTGATCGCACTCGGTATTCCCGAAGTTGGCGTAACCGTCGCTCGCGACCTCGCGAACAGCTTCGGGACCTTCGAAGCCATCCGCGCTTCCACACGGGAAGAGCTGGAAGCCGTCGACGGTATCGGCCCGCGCATGAGTGAGGCGATCACCGGTTTCTTCGCTGACGAGCGGAACGGATCAGCCGTCGACGCTCTCCTGTCACGGGGCGTGTCACCCGTGCCGGTAGAGGTCGTGGCCTCCGACCTGCCCGACCGGGGCGCGGTCGTGTTCACCGGAGCCATACCCGTTCCGCGCGTGGTCGCCGAAACCGCTTGGCGCGCGGTTGGTGGCAGCACCACAAGCGCGGTCTCGAAGAAGACGGCTTTTGTCGTGGCGGGGGAGAAGGCCGGGTCCAAGCTCGCGAAGGCCGAGAAGCTCGGGGTGGAGGTACTCGACTTCGAAGAGTTCCTCTCGCGCCTGCGGGAGTACGGTGGTGATATCGAGATGGACGGCTGATGGAGAACCTCGATGTTGCCCGCGTGCTGACCACGCTGGCCGACCTGCTCGAGATCCAGGGCGCGAATCCGTTTCGCATTCGCGCCTACCGCAATGCGGTGAACACGGTGAACAGTCTCAGCCGACCACTCACGCGCATGGTCGAAGGGGGCGAGGATCTCACCGACCTTCCCGGCGTCGGCAAGAACGTAGCGGCACATATCATCGAGCTGTTCGAGACCGGGCGGATCAGCCGGCTCGAGGAGGTGTCCGCCGAGATACCGATCAGCCTGGTTGATCTCGTGCGCCTCGATGGTGTCGGTCCCAAGAAGGCGAAGAAGCTCTTCGACGAACTCGACGTGAAGACCGTGGACGAGCTCGAGGTCCAGCTCGACGCGGGCACTGTGCAGGCGCTCGACGGCTTCGGTGTTAAGAGCGCCGACAAGATCCGCAGAGCAATCGAGGATCATAGAAAGCACACGGGGCGCTTCCAGATTCACGAAGCGGAGAAGCTCATCGCCGGCATCATCGAGCATATGGAAGGGTACCCGGGCGTGGACGAAATAGAGATCGCGGGTAGCCTGCGTCGTCGAAAGGAGACCATCGGCGACGTCGACATCCTGGTCCGGTGCGAGGGTGATGGTACTCCCGTCGTTCAGCACTTCGTGGGGTTCGACGGGGCTGCGCGGGTCGAGGGGGCCGGGGAGACCAAGGGGAGCATCGTCCTCCACTCCGGATTGCAGGTTGATCTGCGTGTGATCCCCGCCCGGTCGTTCGGTGCGGCCCTCCAGTACTTCTCGGGCTCCAAGGATCACAATGTGGCGCTGCGGACCCGTGCGGTCCGGGAGGGCCTCCGGGTGAACGAGTGGGGTGTGTTCCGGGTGCCCGAGGACGCCGATCCCCTGACCCTCGGGAAAGAGGACGGCGAACGACTCGCGGGCGATACCGAGGAGGGAGTCTACGAGGCGTTGGGAATGGAGTGGGTTCCGCCGGTGCTCCGAGAGAATCGGGGTGAGATGGACGTCGCGCTTCGACACGAGCTGCCATCGCTGGTCAGGCTCGAAGACATCCGCGGTGACCTGCAGATGCACTCCACGTGGAGTGACGGAAAGGCCTCGGTCGAAGAGATGGCGCTGGCGTGTCGCGACCTCGGGTATGAGTACCTGGCGATCACCGACCACAGCCAGGCCATGGCCATGGTGCAGGGCCTGACGCCCGAACGAGCGAGGGAGCAGTGGGTCGAGATTGAGGAGGTCCGGGAACGCGTCTCGGACATGGATATCCTGCTGAGCGCCGAGATCGATATCCTCAAGGACGGCTCGCTCGATATGCCGGACGATATCCTCGAGGGACTGGACGTGGTGGTCATATCGGTCCACTCCTTCATGGATCAAGACAAGAGGACGATGACCCGGCGGGTGCTCAAAGCGATGATGCACCCCGCGGTCGACATTCTCGCCCATCCGACCGGCCGGAGAATCAACCGACGTGAACCCTTCGAAATGGACGTGGAGGAAATCCTGGAAGCCGCGTCCGAACTCGAGGTGGCTGTCGAGTTGAACGCGAACCCCAACCGACTCGACCTGAACGACGTTCACGTCCACCGGGCGAAAGAGCTGGGTGTGCCGGTGGTGATTTCGACCGACGCCCATTCCCCGCGCGGACTCGCCGACATGCGATTCGGCGTCGACCAGGCCCGTCGTGGCTGGCTCGAGGTGGGTGATGTGCTGAACACGCGTTCCGCGTCGGACTTCAGATCCTGGCTTGGTCGCCGTGGCTGATCTGTTTCTCGATGTCGCGCTGCTGACGCTGGGAATCGGTGTCCTGTATTACGGGGCCGAGTGGCTCGTCCGTGGCTCCGCACGGCTTGCGGCCTCCCTGGGTGTGAGCCCGATCATCGTCGGGCTCACCGTGGTCTCTTTCGGGACATCTGCGCCCGAACTCGTGGTCTGTACGGTGGCGGCCCTCGGCGGGAATCCCGATCTGGCCATCGGGAACGTGATGGGCTCGAACCTGGCCAACATCGGGCTGATTCTCGGCCTGACCGCGATCGTACGACCCCTCTCGGTCAATGCCCGCGTCGTGTGGCGGGAGATGCCGCTCATGCTCATGGTGACGGCGGCGTTGTATCCGCTGGCGTGGGATCTGCGGCTCAGTGCCGGGGACGGCGTGATTCTGCTGATCGCGCTCGCTGCCTACCTGGTCTTCGTGTTCCAATCCGTGAAGGATGAGGCACCTGAAATCCTCGGTGAGTACGAGGACTTCATGAAGGCTTCGATGAGGATCGGTTCCCTCGTCCACCTCCCGGACGTCGGGTGGGTCATCGTCGGGTCCGCCTGCCTCGTGCTTGGCGGATACTGCATCGTCGAGGGAGCCGTCCAGGTGGCCGCGGGGCTCGGACTGTCTCAGGTGATGATCGGGCTGACGGTCGTCGCGGTGGGCACCTCCCTTCCCGAACTCGCGACGTCCCTGGTCGCTGCCGCGCGTCAGGAAGCCGATATCGCGGTAGGAAACGTGATCGGCTCGAACATCTTCAACGTAGCGGCCGTTCTCGGCGCGACCTCGGTGCTCGAGCCCATTCAGATTCCTCGCCATGTTCTTTTCCGCGAGTTGCCGGCGGTGCTTTTGATGTCGCTTCTGCTCTTTCCGCTTTTGCGGAGTGGATGGCGGATCCGTCGGTGGGAGGGCGCCATCTTGCTGGGGGTGTATGTCGGGGCCGGCATCTTCCTTCTGTAACGCTCCGGGGTAGTTTTCCCCTCCTTACCGAGAGAATGACGAGGAGCCAACGCTCATGTTGCCAATCGACCTCACGGGCAAGCGCGCTTTCGTGGCGGGCGTCGCCGATGACAAGGGATACGGGTGGGCCATCGTGCGCGCCCTCGCGCAGGCCGGCGCCACCATTTGTGTGGGCACCTGGCCTCCCACCATGCGGATTTTCACGAAGAGTCTCGATCGCGGGAAACTCGACCTGGCCCTGGCTGACGGTGGCGAAATCGAGTTCGAGCGGATCTACGCGCTCGACGCGGTCTACGACGAGATGGACGACGTCCCCGAGGACGTACGCACCGACAAGCGTTACGCGGAGGTTTCCGGCTACAGCATTCAGGGCGTGGCCGACCAGATGCGTGAGGACTTCGGAGAGGCGTGTGTCGACATCGTCGTTCACTCACTCGCGAATGGACCCGAGGTGCAGAACGACCTTCTCGATACGAGCCGGCCTGGATACCTCGCCGCGGTCAGCGCCAGCGCCTATTCGCTGGTGAGTATGGTCCAGCGTTTCGGACCACTCATGCGGCCGGGAGGTGCAGTGGTTTCGCTTTCCTATCTCGCGGCGGAGCGGGTCATCCCGGGGTACGGCGGAGGCATGAGCTCAGCGAAGTCCGCTCTGGAGGGCGACACGCGCACGCTGGCGTTCGAGGCCGGCCGACGCTGGGGCATTCGCATCAACACCATCAGCGCTGGCCCACTCGCGAGCCGGGCCGCGAAGGCCATCGGCACCATTGAGAAGATGGTGGACTATTACCGCGCGAACGCGGCGCTCCCCGAGGAGAATACGGCCGAGGACGTGGGCTTGGCGGCCGCGTTCCTGTGTTCGCCACTCGCGGGTGGCATCACCGGTGAGACGCTGCACGTCGACAAGGGCTATCACGCTATGGGCATGCAGGCGGAGCCTCACCTCGCGCCGGAGTAGGGCGGGCCGGACCTCATCAGTGAGGGGGAGGAAGCGTGGAACCAGGTAGCGCGCCGTTCGGGTCGCGACTCCCGGAGATTCATGTGCCTCCTCCCGGCCCGGCGTCCAGAGGGCTCGCCGAGCGACTCCGGCGGGTCGAGTCTCGCAACATCACCCACCTAACGGATGCGTGGCCGGTCTTCTGGGAGGAGGCTGCCGGAGCCAACGTTCGGGACGCCGACGGAAACGTATACCTGGACCTGACCGGCGCCTTCGGCGTTGCCCTGCTCGGACACTCCAGCCTCGTGGCACGGTCGGCGATCGAGGCGCAGTCGGCGCAGCTGATTCACGGCATGGGAGACGTCCACCCTCCGACGAAGAAGCTCGAGCTGCTCGAAGCGCTGTGTGAGGTCGCGCCCTGGACCGACGCCCGAGCAGTGCTGTCTTCGACCGGATCCGAAGCCGTAGAGACTGCGCTCAAGACGGCACAGCTCGCCACGGGGAAGCCGGGCGTCCTGGCGTTTGTCGGGGGCTATCACGGACTGACAATGGGCTCGCTCGCCGTGACCGAGCGCGCCCACTTCCGCAGGCCGTTCTCTCGCCGCACCTACGAGGGCGTCGGCTTTGTCCCGTTCCCAGGGGCGGATCTTTCGGACCGTGAAGATGCCTCGGCGTGTCTGGAGCAGGTGAGCGAGTCGCTGGCGAGGGGCGCGCCGAACGGGGACCCGATCGGTGCCGTCATCGTCGAACCCGTCCAGGCGAGGGGGGGAGCCCGGATACCCCCTCCCGGCTTCATGGCGGCTCTTTCCGATCTGGTCCACGAGTCTAAGGCACTGATCATCGCCGACGAGATCATGACCGGTCTCGGGCGCTGTGGCGCGACATTCGCGTCCAGCCGTGTGGGGCTGACCCCCGACATCGTCTGCCTCGGGAAATCACTCGGCGCGGGACTCCCTATCTCGGCGGCGATCGCGTCGAAGCAGATCATGGACGCATGGCCGGAGAGCGACGGAGAGGCTGTTCACACGAGCACATTCCTTGGTCATCCGCTCGCGTGTGCCGTCGCGATCGAAGTGCTCGGTGCGCTGCGGTCTCAGGATGTCGCCTCCCGGGCTGAGTCCGACGGCAGCCGACTGCTCCAGGCACTCTCCGGGCGACTTGCGGAAGCACACTGCGTCAGAGAGGTGCGGGGGCTGGGACTGCTTATCGGCATCGAGTTTGTCGAGGGAGATCGACCGATGAGGGGGGCTGGTGCCCGCGTGGCGACCGCTGCTTTGGCGAAGGGACTCATCGTCTTGCCCGCCGGAGATCAGGGAGAGGTTCTTGAACTCACTCCGCCCATCGGGATGACGGACGAGCAGGTGGAGTGCGCAGTGGGGCAGCTGGCTTCGTCGATCGAGGAAGTGCTGTGAGCGTCCCCTGGCGCGGTGTCCTCTTCGATCTCGACGGAACGCTGGCCGATACCGTCGAGCTGATACTGCTCAGCTTCAGGCACACGATGGAGACCCACCTGGGCGAGGTTCCCCCGGAGTCACGCTTCCTCGAGACGATCGGCACGCCGCTCCCGGTCCAGCTCCTCGACTTCGCACGCGACGAAGCCCAGAGACTCGCGATGCTCGAGACGTACGTCGCGTTCCAGGGCGCGCGCCACGACGACATGGTTCGGGCCTTCCCAGGCGCGGTGGACGTGATCGCTGCTCTCAGGGCTCGCGGCACCAGGGTTGGCGTCGTAACCAGCAAGGGGAGCAACATCGCCCGGAGGACGCTCGCAGCCTGTGGCTTGGAAGGCTCGCTCGACTACCTGGTCTGCGGCGATGAGGTCGAGCGAGGCAAGCCGGACCCCGAGCCGGTTCTACGGGCGCTCGACGCGCTCGAGCTCGGGTCTCGGGCTAGCGAAGTCGTCTTCGTGGGGGACTCCCCACATGATCTGCGGGCAGGCCGGAGGGCAGGTACACAAACGGCGGCCGTGGGATGGGGTCCCATCGACCGCCGCGTACTCGAGGCGGAAGCTCCGAACTTCTTTCTGGAACGAATGGAGGATGTGCTGCAGATCGTCCCCTGATCTGCGCTAGTGTCCTCCGAACGACGTTGCGAAGTCGATCTGCTCCGCCAGGTCCAGGTCCTTTTCGGTGATTCCGCCGACGTCTTCCGTGCTGAGTGACAGCGTTACGGTGGCATCCCGGACGTCGATGTCCGGGTGGTGCTTTCTGCTGTCAGCCAAAGTCGCTACCCGGTTCACGAATACGATCGAGTCTCTGAAGGTCGTGAACTGAAACGCCTTTGTAAGCTTGTTCGCGCGCCGCTTCCACCCCTGCCGGGAATGGAGCCAACCCCGTACCGACTCCGGGTTCAGCTTCGGGTTCATTTCTAACACCGGCATCCCACAACTCCATGTTTTGAAACCATTTACACGGATGAAGCCCATCCGCCCCACACACGGACCCAATGTCCTATGTAACACTTAAGACTCATACGGTCCCGGTTTCGTTGAGGGGTTGAGGATGTCAGGGCCCTTCGGTAACATTTGGGCCCTCCAGAAATGGAGGGTTTTGCACGATGCCCCCATCGTCTAGTGGCCTAGGATATCGCCCTCTCACGGCGGAGACCGGGGTTCGAGTCCCCGTGGGGGTATGAACGGAAAGAGGTCCGGGTTTTTCGCCCGGACCTCGACCGTTCGACCGGTCGCTTAGCTCAGCTGGTAGAGCGCTACGTTCACATCGTAGATGTCGCAGGTTCGAGTCCTGCAGCGACCATTACGCGACTACATGCCGGTCCCCAGGACCGAGCCGGTCAGCTTGTCGAGGTCCATGTGGTACGCCACACAGATGATCTCCCGGTCGCCCCCCCGCTCCCACGATCCCTGAGTCGGGACCAGATTCGTGATGTAGAGGACCGACTCTTCGTACGATGTGCCGATTGCCGCAGGGAAGCGCTCCAGGCATTGCTCGTCGGCGATTTCGTTGACGCGGGCCAGGCCAGGCCACTTTTCGAGAGCGACGTCGAAGACGGCGTACACCTCGTTGTCATGGGGACTCGAGCAAGGAACCCCGGGCACGTCGGCTACTTCGTCGGCCTCGAGCGTACGATCGTCGTAACAATCGCCCACGCGCATCGCAAAGGCATCGAGTGCACCGGCTGATTCGATGTCTCCGGTGTCGCTGCGTTCGGCCGGCGAGCAAGCGAGGCCGGTCATGGTGATCAGGGTGAAGGCGCAGAGTGAACGAAAACCGATCATCGGGTTCACCTCGGGTGGTCGCGGACTTCGTACAAGCTGAACCCCGACGATATGGATGGTCCCAGATCGGTGCAACGAGCTTCGTCGTCAGCCCCGTGGCTGTGTGATTGCCAGTGCCAGCATCGCGCCGGCGATCACGCCAAGCACTCCCATTGCGACCGAACCGGCAGCGTAGCCGCCAGCCCGCCAGATCTCGCCAGCGCGAGCGAGTGAGACCGCTTCGTAGCTGAACGTGCTGAACGTCGTGAACGAACCCAGGAAGCCGATCGCAATGAAGTGGCGGGTCTGGGCTGAGGGTGACATCGACTGCAGCCACACCATGATGAACCCCAGCGCGAAGGACCCCACTGTGTTGACCGCGAACGTCCCCCACGGGAATGCATCACCAGCCAGAATCCGGACCCAGTCGGTGGCGTAGTACCGAGCGATGGCACCGAAGGCACCGCCCAACCCCACGATGAGGGGAGCCACTAGTTGGATCCGGGTGACACGTCCGCGGAGGTCAGGAAGGTCTCGATCGCTTCCGCGATCTCTTTCGGCGCGTCTTCCTGGATGTAGTGCTTGGCGTCGAGCCGTTGGATCTGCACCGAGTTGAACGTCTCACGGAAACGTTCCATGAACCGTCGCGAGAACATTGGATCGTGGAGCCCCCAGGCGAGCAGCATCGGCACGTTGGCGAGCTTGTCCTGGACGTCGCTCTCGAGCTTCCTTAGCCAACTCGTCGCGGTCGTGAGCTGAACGGGGAACTCCGCTGCACCGACTCGGCTCTTCGGCGTAGGCAAGGCCTCGCGGTAGTGATGCATCACTTCGTCCGGCAGCGGATGCTTCACACCGACCGGCATGATCTTCTCGACGAAGAGGTTCCGATTGAGGATCTGACTCTGTACGGGCTGCATGGACATCAGGTATGAGAACGTTTTGCCCTGCCAGCTGTCGAGCGGCCAGAACCACGTGTTTCCCATGACCAGGGCCCTGAGCCTTGGCAGCTCGTCTGCCGCGACCCTCAGCCCGATCGGGCCGCCCCAGTCCTGACCCATGATCGTCAGATTCTTCAGATCGAGTTCGCGCACGAGGTCACGGACGATCGAAGCGTGTTCACCCGGCGAGTAACCGTAGTTGTCCGGTCGAGCGGAGAGACCGAATCCGGGATAGTCCACCGCAATGCAGCGGAACTTCTTCTTGAGCCGGATGATGATGCCCCGGTACAGGAAGCTCCAGGTCGGATTCCCGTGGAGAAACAGGATGGGGTCGCCTACTCCCTCATCGACGTAGTGGACCTCGCCCGCGCGGCTCTCGAACCACTTCGAACGGAAGGGGAAGAGTCGGGGGTCGGGAATGAAGGGGGGGACGTGTGCCACGCGCGAGTCAGGGAGAGAGAGTTGGGCAGTCCCGCGAAGGATGGCTCCAAGCGCGTCGCGGGGGAAGGCCGATCTACGTCGACCTACGTATCGAAACGCACGAGGGTTCGCTCGACCTTCAAGTCAGTTAATGTGTCGCTGACGCTGGAGGTGGTATGGACGTGCGTGGCAGAGTACTCGCAGCCGTTGGCTTGTGTACCCTGGTGGCATCAGCGCAGGGCACCCAGTCCGTGTCTGCCCAGATAACCCGTCCCACCGGACTGGAGATCGGTGGCGTCCCCGCCATCAACTTCGACTCGGACGAGGGATTCGGGTACGGGGCGATCGCGGAACTCTACCACTACGGTGACGGGTTGCTGGAGCCGTATGCGTGGACGCTGCAGCCCACGGTCTTTCTCACCACCGAGGGACGAAGAGACTTCACAGCGTTCTTCGACGCCCCCCATCTGCTCAGCGGGTGGAGGCTCACAGGCTTCCTCGGCAGCGAGAAGCACATTGCGACTCCCTATTACGGAGTTGGCAACGGTAGTGAATATGATGAGGCTCTCGACCCGGACTCGGGGCCAAATCCCTTCTATTACCGATTCGGCCGCACCCGGTACAGCGGGACCGTCACCCTCCAACGTCGATGGGTGGACGACCGTGTCCGACTCCTGTTCGGAGGAGGGATCGAACGAACGATCGTCGATCCGGTCCCCGACGATATGGGGACGACCCTGTACGCTCAGGAGGTGGCGTCGGGTGAGGAGCGCTTCTGGTCGAACTATGTCCGTGGCGGGTTGGTCTGGGACACGCGCGACAGAGAGACCGGGCCCCGGTCGGGCACATGGACCGAGGTCCTTCTACAGTGGACTCCGGAGGGGTTGGGCTCGAACGTCGGCTTCACCCGTTGGACGTTCGCCGACCGTCGGTACTTCCCGCTCGGAGACCGACTCGTGTTCGCGCACCGATATCTGTTGCAGGGCGCGGGTTCGGGTGCCCCTGTGCACGAGCTCTTCCGGGTTCACAGTTCCTTCAAGAGCCAGGAGGGCCTTGGTGGCGCGAAGACCGTCCGTGGCCTGCCCAAGAACCGCTATGTGGGACGGGGAGCGCTGGTATGGAACGCCGAGCTTCGTTGGCGGGCGGCTGACTTTCGGTTGATTGGAAAGCCGTTCCACGCCGTGCTGACAGCTTTCGTCGATCACGGGCGCGTGTGGGAGGATGGCGTGCAGTTCGGAGAGCTGTTCACGGACCTGCACCGCGGGTTCGGTGGAGGAATACGCGTGGGGATGGGGGAGAACTTCGTCGTTGCGGTTGATGGCGCGACGTCCGATGAGGCGGGTTTTCCGATCTACATCGGGCTCGGATACCTGTTCTAGATGACAGAGAGGCCACCGGGACGGGGGTCCCGGTGGCCTCTTCGCCATACCCTGCGCTCGCCCGGCGCGTGGCTGAGCGCGTCCTACGTTACGGGGTCTCCGAGCTCTCGGAGAGCGTCGCCATTGCGGGCGGCTCACCGTCATGGTCGATGACCAGCACGACCCGGCGGTTCTCCCATCCTTCCGTTCCCGGGCCCCAACCCTCGGGCATGACCAGGCGACGGGTGTCCTCACCGTAGCTGACCGCGCGGACTCGGTCTTCCGTGACCGCGGTGCGGGTGGTCAGGTACGTCGCAACGGCGGTCGCGCGCTGCTCACCGAGCCAGAGGTTGTACGCTTCGTCGCCGGACGGATCCGTGAAGCCCTCGACCGTGATCATCGCGTCGGGGTAGTACTTCTGAGCCACGGTGCTGAAACGGTCGAGGATCTCCTCGTCCTCGGCCTCCACCGTCGCATCGTCGAATCCGAAGTACACCGGCACGTTGAACCGAAGCTCGTCTTCGAGCCGTGCGATCGATACTTCGAACTCCCGCTCCATCTGCTGCAGGTCGGATTCGAGAGCGGCCATGCGCCGTTCGAGTCCGTTCACGCGCCCGTCTACGTTCGACACAACCTGTGCGTCACCGTCAGCCATCTCCTGCTGCATCTCGGCACGGAGGGCTGCGAGACTCGCGTCCATGTCTTCAGGACTGACGGTCTTGCACGCTCCGGTCGAGCCGGCCACGGCGAGGGCGGCGATGAGGCCGAGCCCTCTGGAATTCATTCTGAGCGTACTCATTCGGTGAGCTCCCATGGAAATTGGTACTTCAAGTACGGCGGGATCTCGACTCCCCCCGACGACGACACTTGTATATGCAGGAAGGGTGCCAGCTTCCAAACCCCTTGTTCGGCGCGGTGTTTCGAGCCTACTCCAGGTACGTGTAACCCTGGAGGCTCGACTCCAGGAATTTACGGAGACGGGTGCTCTCTTCCAGGGTCAATCGTCCCGCCTCGAGCGCCACCTCAATATCTCTTCTCAGGCGATGACGCATCTCGTCCGGCTCGAACTGCACGTACCGGAGCACCTCGTGGACCGTTTCGCCCTCCACGATCGTCTCGATTCTCCACCGTCCGTCGTCCGCGAGCGTCACGTGCACCGCGTTGGTATCACCCAGCAGGTTATGGAGGTCTCCGAGGGTCTCCTGGTAGGCTCCGGTCAGGAAGATTCCCAGGTAGTAGGGATCGGTCGAGTCCGACGCCGCACCGTTCGCGCCCCGCGGGACATCGTGGAGCTCGAGTGTGGTCTTCAATCCGTGCTCACCGGGGAAGCGATCGACTCGCCCGTCCGAATCGCATGTGATGTCCGCCAGGATGCCGCGGCGCGTGGGCTCCTCTCCGAGGCGATGCAGCGGCATGATGGGAAAGAGCTGACCGATTCCCCATGAATCCAGAAGCGACTGAAAGACGCTGAGATTCACGAAGTAGAGATCGGCCAGTTGGTCGGGCAGGTGGGCGAGTGACTCGGGTAGTTCGTCCCCGTAATGCGCGAGCGTCGCGGCACCTACCGACCAGTACAGTTCCTCGCACGCGGCGCGACTTCGGAGATCCATATATCCGAGATTGAACAGGTTGGTGGCTTCGGACAGCGCATGCTCGGCGTCCGAATAGGCGTCGGTCGGGTCGTCGTCGTGCCGACGGAGGTAGGCATCGTGAGCGTCCAACAGTGGCTGAGGCACCTCGGATTTTCCCAGAGCGGCCTCGATGAGCGCGAGGTCCGGTTCCGTCGCGAAACTACGACGGCCGATGACCTCGCAGACGAGTACGCTCGAGTGGGCGACGATCGCCCGACCCGACTCAGTCATGAGGGTCGGGTGCGAGACGCCGGCCTCGTCGCAGACCGCCTGTACCCGATGCACGACGTCAGCGGCGTATTGCTCGAGCGTGTAGTTGACCGAGGAGTCGGTCGCCGACTGGGACCCGTCGTAGTCCACGCCGAGGCCGCCGCCCAGGTCCAGGATCTCGATGGGAGCTCCGGCCCGAACGAGTTCGACGTAGAGATGGGCGAGTTCGCTGACCATGTATTTCACGGCCCGGATGTCGAAGATCTGCGAGCCGATGTGACAGTGGAGCATCTTCAGTCCGCCCAGCAGGCCCTCCTCCTCGAGGTAGTCGACCGCGTGGAGGACCTCGCCGACGGTCAGGCCGAACTTCCCCCTGAAGCCTGAGGACCCGGCCCACCGGCCCACCCCGGATGCGGCGAGTTTTGCCCGAATCCCAAAGTCCGGACGGACGTTGTGATCATGGGCGGATCGGTTCAGGAGGCGGAGTTCGTGCGCCTGCTCGACCACGGGAAGTACGCGTCGGCCCATCTTGGCGGCCAACACGACGGTCTCGATGTACTCGGTGTCCTTGAAGCCATTACACACGAGCGGCATATCATCGAACCCGTGCGTGAGCGAGAGCCCCGCGAGCAGTTCGGGTTTGGATCCGACCTCGAGCCCGAAACCAAGTTCGGCGCCGATGTCGCGGATCGCCTCGCAGACGTGACGCTCCTGATTGACCTTGATCGGATAGGCGCATGAATACCCGCCGCCGTATCCCGCGTCGGCAATTGCGGTGTCGAAGGCGTCCCGGAGCGCACGCATTCTGTGCTCCAGTATCCCGGGAAACCGGATGATGAGCGGAGCATTGATCTCACGTCCCGCGAGCCCTCGCATGACATCGTGGAGGTCGATCGCGTGATCGGGGTCTGCGTCCGGATACGCTTCGAGTGAGCCGGAGGACGACACGCCGAAGTACCCACCACCCCAGGCCCCGACCCGGTAGAGCTCCGAAGACCGGTCGGGTGACCAGGCTCGTGATGGCGCCGTCGCCGGCCCTGGTGGTTGCATGTCTCTCCGCCGTAGGTTGAAATCGGACGGAATATCGTTCTAGTCGAGGCTTCCGAGAAGATCGGTTACGGAGACGTACCAGACCTGATTCGACACGACCTGTCCGTCGAGCATTCCCCCCACGAGAAAAACTCTTCCGCCGGCAATTCCGGCGTTCCGGTGGTCCATCGTGGCAACGGGAGGGGCAGGTAGCCATCGCCAGCGATCCAAGCCCGGGGCATAGGCCAGCACTTGCCGGAGCGGATCAGCGGCGATGCCGTCGTAGCCGATGCCACTGTAGTTGTAGGGGTTGTTCGTTCCTCCGATGAAGAGCGCATAGCCGCCGAGTGAGGCGGCGGCGGCCCGGTAGAGCGGCGGACCCGGGTGAGGCGATACCGGGAACCAGGCGATCGTCGACGGCTCGAGCGCGTTCACCGTCCCAACCCAGGACGACTCTTCGATCACGAAACGTGGCTGGCCCTCAACCACCGCCGTCCCGTCGACGTACGCGATGTGATCCCCGACCACGGCTCCGGTATGGCCGAACACGGGCGGGCCCGGAATGGGCGTGGCGGTTCTCCAGCTGTCGGATTGCGGATCGAACATCTGGACGACGGGGACATTCCCGGTTTCGTGCCATCCCGAGACCACGACGATCCGATTTCCATGCCATACTCCTGCGGCCGCATCGTCGGTCGGAAGCGGCATGTCTGCGGCCCGACTCCAACTGTCGGTCGCAGGGTCGTAGACGTTCACATCCGGTACCGATTCCTCGGACCCGTCCTCGGCGACCGTGTAGCCCCCGATCACGTAGATGAGACCGTTCACTACCTGGGCTGTCGACGCCAGCCGACCGGGTCCGGGCACTGGCTCCATGGTCTGCCAGCTGTCCTCACTCGTATCCCACCGGAAGGCCGCGTTCGTCACGCCGTTCCATACCTTGGTCGAATCGAGGCCGAGGAAGGAGAAGACGGCGACGCCGTCCGGCGTGTCGACCGCCGCGACGGCATTGTTCGTGATGGGATGGGGGAGGGAGGGTCCGGCCTGCCAGGCCTGGGCGAACTCGGAGCCCCTCGACTGAGGGCCGTCGTCCGAGTTCGTACACGCCTCCAGGCCGAAGATGAACAGGGTCACCCATAGCGGAGTGGCCCAATTCCGCGCAGAGGGCGCGGCGATCACCGGTACGAGAGGGGCGTCAGCCCGAGCGCACGCAGCGTATTGAGCATTTCTCACCTCGGGGCAAAGAGTCGTCGGAAGACGTCGGGGCTTATCCGTCCTCTCCCTTGGCGACCCCGTAGCGAGTGCGGAGCGCGCTGATGCCGTCCGACTGTCCGATCATGGTGAGGCGGTCGCCTTCCAGCAAACCTGTGTCCCCTCGAGGGAAGACCAGCTCATCGTCGCGGCGGAGCATCGCGATCAAGGTGCCTTCCGGCAGGGTCACGTCGCGGAGCCTGGACCCAATCAGGTTGGCGTTTCCGCGACCTTGACCCAGCGTCATCACGAAGATTCGCTCGTTCCGGAACACGGTCTCCTTCAACTCCTCCGCGCTCTCCGCGCCCAGCCATTCAGGCATGAAATCCGGCTGGTCCACGCGTCTGGCGATCTGAGCCAGAATGCGAAGATGT
>JBDGVT010000028.1:0-25859 GCA_039585495.1 Gemmatimonadota bacterium
GGGGGTAGGGTTGCCGTCAGTTCTTGATCTCCACCTGGCCTCTGTGGGTGTCGTCTCCTAACAGGTGCTCGGCGAAGAACTCGTTTCGTCTCCGCTGGAAGTAGTCGTTTAGCGGCCCGAACCCGTGCGCCTGGCCCGGGATCATGATCAGGTCGAAGCGTTTGTCCGCTTCCTCCAAGGCCCGCACGAGTCGGATCGTGTTGGCCGGGTGGACGTTGTTGTCGTTGTCGCTGAAGGCAAGCATGAGGTGCCCAACCAGGTTTTCCGCCACGTCGACGTTGGATGGCACATCGATATTCCACACCGTGCCCTCGCCTGCTTCGCAGTAGCCGTCTCCTTCGATCTGCCGGCGATCCCATAGCTCCTCTCCGACGGCCTCGACGCGCTCCTCTTCCACCTCCAGCTCGGCTTGGGCCACACACTCGTACTGGAGGCCGTGGTTCTGCTCGGCCCAGTAGTCGCTGTACACGTTGTTGTCGTGGTTCCCGTTCGACGCGACGCCCACGGTGAAGAACTCGTTGTAGGGCGGCACGAGCATGGCCGCCCCGGTCATGAAGCCGCCTCCCGAGTGCCCGTAGATCCCGATGTTCTCCAGGTCGATGAAGGGATATCGGGCCGCTAGCTCCTCGATCCCGGCCTTCTTGTCGGCCAACCCATAGTCGCGGAGGTTCTGGTAGCTGTGGGCCCGGTAGGCGGCGCTGCGGTGGGGGCTCCCGCCCCGGTTGCCGATCTGGATGACGATGAAGCCGAGCTGAGCCAGGGTCTGCTGGGATGCGCCTGCGTTGAAGGTCGTGGAGTAGCCCTCACTCTGGGGACCCGGATAGACGCTCGCGATGACGGGGTACATAAGCTCCGGATCGAAGTCGAAGGGCTTCCACATGTTGCCGTAGATGTCCGTGACCCCGTCGGCCGACTTCACCACGAAGGGCTCGGGAGGAAGCCATCCGAGCTCCTCCAGAGGGGTCAGATTCAGATCCTCGAGCTCCATCACCACGGCGCCGTTTTGTCCGTCCCGGAGCACCGAGCGCCAGGGTGCGTCAGGAGTGGAGTATCGGTCCACGACGTAACGCTGGGGGGGGGACAGGCTGACCTCGTGGTCGTAGGCCTCCGGGTTGAGGAGCGTCAGACCTGGATTGTCCAGCGGGGTGCGATAAAGGTGCTCGTGATAGGGGCTCTCGCCCGACTCGCGACCCAACCCCACGACCCACGCCACTCTCGCCACCGAGTCGACCGCGGGCATGGTGGCCGCCCGCCACGGACCCTCGGTGACAGCGTGCTTCAGATTGCCCTCGTAGTCATACAGATAGAAGTGGCCCCATCCGCTTCGCTCGGACCACCAGAGGAAGTCGCCGCCGTGCTCGACGTAGCGCGGCTGGTACTGGTTGCCGAATCCCGATCCGCCTTCGAGCGTGGACCAACCCAGGCTCTCCGCTACCAGCACCCTCACGTCCCGCGTGTCGAGGTCGATCTCGACGAGTTCGAGGTTCTGCCACATGCGATCGCGGCGGATCATCCGGAGAACGTCGGTGGCGGCTCCGAAGTGGATGTTCCCAAGGGCCTGGTCCTTCCATTTGTGGACCTCCGGCAGCCCGATCAACGCATCCTCGCCCCGGCGACCGACGAAGAGCTCCCGGTAGGGGAGTGCCTCGCCCCCCATGACCTTGTTGTACTCACGGAGCTCAGGCCTGGGCTCCTCGAGTACATCGATGACCCAGAGGTCCTGGTCCAACCCCCGGCTGTCACTGCGTTGGACGGAGAACGCCCGACCGTCCTCCGACCAATCGGCGCGCGGCCGGACCCGGTACTCGGTGGGATCGTCGGGATCGAATCCTTCCTCGTCCTCGTCCTCCTCGTCGACCTGAACGTCATCCTCGTCCCGACTCCCGAAACTGTAGTCTTCCTCCCCATCGGTGGTCAGCTGGACGGCGTCCTGCGGCACACTGTCCACGACCTCCACCAGGTAGAGGTTGTGCCGCTCGGCGTACAGGTAGGCCGTGGAGTCCGGGCTGAAGAGCCGCCATTCGCGGTCCTCGTCCTCTTCCTCCTCCTCTTCCAGCTCCTCCAGGGTCTGGGCGTCGAGGTGGAACCGGAAGCGGGTGTCCTCGGTCTTGAACTCGAAGGCGTCTCCCTCCTCGTTGAACTCTATGTCCTCGATAGAGAGGTCGTGGGCCACTCGGGCCTTTCCGGTCGCTTCGGTGAGGTGCGCCGCCATCCACTCGTGGTCGAAGAGGGGACGCCTGGTGGGCCCGTCGGGCAACACGAGCTGGAAGCGGGTGCCTTCACCGTCCTTCCACTCGTACCACATCGAGTCGGTCTCGTTGATCCAGTTCGGCCGCACCGAGGTGGTGTGAATGAACCTGGAGATATTCTCGGAGCTGAAGCGCTCAGCGAGATCCCAGTTGGCCCGTGTACCGGAGGCCTCCTGGCCGGAAGCCGGCGCCGCCATTGCAGGGAACAGCGGCAGGAGGAGAAGGAGGGACAGAAGCTGGTGTCGGCGCTGAATCATGGGTCGCGTCCTCGCGGTTACCGGGAAGACGGGCAGAGTACCTCAGGCTCTCGGAAGCGAGCAAGCCGGGGAGGGCGGACAGGAGGGAGATGAATGAGTCACGCTCGGTGCCCGCCGGGGGTCCCGTTCCGGCCTACACCTCGCACACCGTGGTCGTCGAAGCCAGTATCGAAGTCAGCTTGCCCACGGTTCCAACGCATACGCCACCAGGAGCCTCAGTGGCACATTTGAGAACGGCCTGATAGTTGGCTATCGCGTGGCTCGCTTTGAGGTCGATTTTGTCCTCATAGAAAGCCACCAAGAGCGCGGGTGAAGTGTGCCCGTACCCTTGGGACTCCGGCGGGGTGCACGGTACGGCGTCATACGTGTTCTGGAAGCGGACCGTTCGGGTCGCAGGATCGGTTTGTGCGGGCTGTTGTTGGTAGAGGTCCACGAATTCCTGGTTCCCAACGCGCGGGCAAGCGTAGTTGTAGTTGATGGCCCGAACGGCGGGCCGAGCCAAGGCCAGATCCAGTGTGAATAGCTGGCTCAGTGCTGAGCCAAGGCTATGCCCGGTGATGTAGAGTTCGCTGATGGGCTTGTCTGACGCGTTGTACTGGTCCACGAGAGCGAACAGCTGCGTCTGCATGGAGTCGTTGCCGTCGCGGTCGGTATAGATGCCCAAGAAGCCGTGTTCGACCAGAGCATCGCCGGGGGCCGCAGTGGAACCATGTGGGACGAAGGGGACCAGCTTCACACGCAGGTCGTCGAACCAGTCCTCCCACGAAGTCGTGCCCCTGAACGCGAAGATATACCTGTGGGGTGCTGCGTTCGAGCAGAACACGACGCCGAAACACTCCACGCTCTTGCTGCCGAGGACGGAGTCAACTCCGGTCCAGCTGCCTGCGACTGAAAAGCCCGGCGGGCTCGTGACGTTCTGGCACTGACACTCGGCACCGACACTCTTGTCGAATGCGTTGTACGCTTGAGCGCTCGCGTCGATCAGGAGCTTCGCCGTGCTTGCGTCGACCTGATTCATACTCGTGAAGTATTGCATCGCCTCGCCTTCCTGCCCCGTCGGATGATCTAAGAAAACATGAGCGACCAGGCTGACCGGGTCGCTTCAGCCCGCGAGCCCTCAGTGGTCAGCACCAAGGTACCACTCGCCTCCGCCCGTGAGTGCGTCAACATAGTCGTATGCGTCCGCAGCTAGGCCGCAGGACTCGCACTATAATCGCGCGCAGCGTCGGCGTACGCTGACGGGATCTGGGGCAACACCTGGACCGTTTGCGCATATGACACTCAAGGCGCAAGCTTGCGGTCTCTGTTCGTTAGGTCCTGCCCAGGACCCTGTCCTGCTGATCAGGAATCACACTTATGCCCTCTCTGCTCGCGAAGTTGATCACGTATCGCTCTAGTCAGGTTGAGGTCGTCGTGGAGACCGGCCTGGATGTCGCCGCCAAGGCCGGGTTCGGACTCTGTCGCGACTACGCTCAGTTCATCGACGTGATCCTGGGCCAACAAACCCTGGATGGCCAAAAGAAGTCGCCAAATGCCAGGTGGATGGAGCCGGGGTGTGAGGTTCGCGACGGATTCGCTTACGGTCAGGTTCGCTACGACTTCGCGCAGGGAAAGAAGGTCACCGAAATCATCGAAAAGCCATACGACGTCGAGGAAGACGATGTCGCGGGCGTGTACACGTTCAAGTACAAGATGCTTGATCCGGAGCCCTTCCCGCTTCGGAACCACTGGTGTAGCTGGACGATGACTCGGGAGCCGGGCGACACGAATCGCTGCCGTCTGAAGTGGGTGCGTCACTTCGACGCCCCGATGATCCTGGGCATCATACCGCTCGGGCCCATGCTCCACACGAAGTTCTTGCGATCGGCCAACACGATCATCGATCAGGCGTTGAGGCCATGGTATCGGAAGAACCACCCGAGTGGTGACCGACGTCTTCCACTACCGACCGACAAGGTGCTGGTGGTCGGTGCAGGTCCTTCGGGACTTCACATGTCCCATCTGCTCAAGAACAGGCTCGGGGTCAAAGACATCACCGTCGTGGAGCTGACTGACCGAGTGGGTGGAAAGACGGTCACGATCGACGACAAGGAGAACCCGGGGATCGTCCACGAACTCGGCACCTGCTACCTGCATCCGGCGTATTTCGCTGTCCGCAAGCTCGTGCAGGAGCTGAGGGACATGTCTGGGGACCAAGATTTCGGCAAGGAGGTCGCGCCAGAAGGCTACGCCATCGAGGGGCCCGGTCGTGAGCCGTATTCTCTGCCGGAGTGGGTGACTTCCAAGCTACAGGGGCAGCCCAAATGGAGTCCCTGGGCGCTGTCACGTTTGTTGATTCCAAAGTTGGATACCGCCGCGGAGATACTTACCGCCAAGGGCAGGTACAACCGGCTTCACCAACGGTACTTCGGGGCCTATAACTACACGATGCCGCCGAAACTCACACCTGAGTCGTTGGAGGCGATCGACATGTCGTTCGGTCAATTCCTCGAATCGAATCGGATGTCGGCTTTGCTACCCATTCTCGCCTATGGCCAGACGTGTCAGGGGTATGGCTCAATCGAGAGTACACCTGCCTTCTGGGCCATGTGCTGGATCACACCGGAGCTGCTGAACGGGTACTTCGAGGTCAAGCCCGACTACCCGAAGAAGGCGATGTTCAGGGAGGGTTGGCGCTCGATTTGGGACAAGATGAAGGAGGTCAACGATCTGAACATCGAGATGAATACCAAGGTCACCTCCATCGTGAGAAAGGACGACGGGAAGATGGAGGTAACGACCAGCCCGACCGTAACCGACAACCAGAAGACCAGGCTGACTGGAGGGGACAGCCAGACTCGAGACTTCGATTACCTGGTGGTTGCTGCGCCGATGCTGGACCCGCTCCCGCGCGAATCGGGCGAAGAGAAGCTTGCTTTTGATGACCTGACCGAGGAACAAGCGAACCTGCTGCAGAGCAACCGCATCACCAACGGCCACTTTCGTACGGTGCTCTTCACTCCTCGCGAACCCCAACCGTACCTCGATACTCATCTCAAGATTGATGCGGATCGTGTCATCGGTGTGGAGGTCGGCAAGGGCGAGGTCTTTGCGTCACGCGACTCCTACCTCGCGCTCAACCCCGACCTCTGCAAGCTGGAAGCCCATCAAGACGACCCTGCGCGCGGTCATAAAAGAGAGCAGATGGCATACCAGTACGTCGAAAACGGACGTGAGACTAGCGAAGAGGAGTTGGAGGCGAAGTTCGTTGCGTGGGCGGACGGTGAGTTCGGGGCCAAGGGGTTCAAAATCCGCGACCGGAGGAGTTGGACCTATTTCCAGCGCTTTGACCGAGTTGGGCTCGAGGAAGCGATGCCTTGGAAGCTGCTGGAGCTCCAGGGCCGTGATCGAACGCTGATCGTGCATGCTTCGACGTTCTTCGAGTCGGTACTCGACATCGTCAACTACAACAACATGATCGTTTCGGGGCTGGGCGGTGAACTCAATCGACTCGGTCCGCCCGGAGATGATTACAAACCAGACTACGTGCAAACCCAGCATTGGAAGATCTTCTACAAATGGGTCCTCCGCGTTCCACTCACGTTGCTGAGCTTGGTGACCTTCGTCATCTGGACGGCGCTGTACATCGTGCTCCGGCCCATTCTCGGGGTCACGCTGATTCGTATGCAGCGGAAGTATCTCCAGACGGCATTCAAAACAGAGAATCCGGGACCATGGTGGAAGTTCAACATGAGCCACTTCTTGGCCGTGTCACCAAGCGTCCGCTGCTTGATCGAGAACGAAGAAGACGCCGTCATCACGAAGGCAAAAGAGGAACTCGAGGACGAATATCCCGAGATTCCCAAGGTTGACTGGGCACTTCGCTGGAACTATCGGGACTACCGTACGGGCGTGCGTCTTTGGCAAAAACTGATCGAGCCAACGTACTTCAAGGCCTTGCAGAGCAAGGACGACCCGAAGGCTCCCTCCCTCCACCGGGTTGTGAATTGGTTCAGTACGACCTTTCCGGTGATCTACAACTATGTGTTCTCGTGGAACGCGGCCCTGATGTTCAACTGCCTCACCGGGTATGGGGTCCGGATCGAGGACGAGAGGGGAGGGGGATGCTACGTACCGCGTTGTCATATGCTGCGCGTGGCTCGCAAGGAGTACGGGGAAGACGCTGGCAATCGAATGTGCACCCACGTGTGCAAGATCTTCACGGAGGAATACATGGCTACCCTCGGTATGCCATGTGTTCTCGAGCCCGATCAGGAGAAGGGCTCGTGCATGATTCGCGGCGTGCCCGAAGCGACTCCGGCCTTTTCGGACCATGAGGTGGCGTGGTGGCTCGAGCCGGCACAGACAAAGTGACGGAGAGCATTGGAGGCCGGTCTCATCCGCGAGGGTTCCCTCCGCGATACTCTCCGGCGCTTCTTCCACTTCTGATCGTAGCGGCGCTCTGGTGTCCGGGGACTATAGAAGGCCAGACGGGCACCGTGATGGGCGTGGTGACGACATCGGATGACGAGGCCGCGCTCGGTGAAGCGAGTGTTTGGATCGTCGGAACTAATCTGGGTGCACTGACCTCGGCTGATGGACTCTTCACCATCGCGGGCGTTCCGGTGGGACCCCAGGTCGTGCGTGCCAATCGTATCGGTCTCGCCGATGCGACAGTTCACGTGGACGTTGTTGAGGGGCAGACGGTGAGACTCGAGATCACCATGAGTACGAGCCCGGTGCGGGTAGACGGCATCTCGGTGAGCGGTTCACGCCGAATCGAAAAGGTCACCGACGCTCCGGTTTCGTTATCGATCCTCTCCGGCGAACAGCTCTCTCGTTCCGCTGAACTCTCCTACGTCGAGGTGTTGGAGCGGATGCGCGGCGTCGACTCCTACCGTACGGGGATCGCCAACGTGACCCCGAATGCGCGCGGCTTCACCTCTGGCCTGAACTATCGTTTCAGAGTTCTTGTCGATCACCGAATGGCTCATGTGCCCACAATCGGCACGCCGGCTGGCTTCGCATACCCGGTTATGTCTGAAGACATAGAACGCATGGAGGCGATACTGGGGCCGAGTTCCGCGCTCTACGGACCCAACGCCCACAACGGGTTGCTCCACATCATTACGAAGCACCCTCGAGAGTATCCCGGGACCTCGGTGACGCTCGGTGTTGGAACGAATTCCACTCTTTCGGGCCGGGTTAGACACGCGGGAGCGTTCGACCGTTTCGCGTACAAGGTCAATGCCGAGTATCTCAGCGGGGACGACTGGATCAAGGACGACACCGTCGCGATCGACGATTTCGGGCAGGTCTACACCGAGAGCGCCGATAACGCGGTCGAGTCGATCCGCGCGACAGCCAGCATCTACTACTTCCCATCGTCCGATGTGCAGATAATCGGTACCGCCGGGCGTGCGATGACCGACGCGCTCATTACCACCAACACGACGCGCAATCAGGTCACGGATTTCACTCTGGACTTTCAGCAGCTCAGGGTCGAATCACCCCGATTCTTCGCCCAAGCGTACCGGACCGGAAACGACAATGGTCGGTCGCACGCCATCGAGACCAAGGTTGCGGCCCAGGTCGCTTCTGCCAACGCAGGCGCGCCCATCTCGGAAGAGGAAGCGATTTCTCAGGTGCGGTTGATCGAAAACGGTTATCGCCTCAACTACGAGGCACAGGCCAACGACCGCTTCGACCTCGGCGCTGTAGGTATCCGTTGGATCGTGGGCGCGCAGCATGAGGACATACGGCCGAACAGCCAGGGCACCCTGTTCGCCGAAGGCCGTGCCAACCTGGATGACCCGAGCACTGGTGCGTTCCAGGTTCGTCAGACCGGCGTGTACGGACAGGCCGAGTTCGAGCTCGACGAGCACTGGAGGATCATAGCTGCAGGACGATACGACAGGCACGACCTGTACGAGTCGCAGGCGAGCCCTCGGTTCGCAATCGCTTATCGATTGCCTGATGCGGGCTCGTTCCGGATCACGTACAACCGAGCCTTCCAGGCACCGGAAGTCCTTGCGACTGATCTGCTCGCACCGGCCGGGGTGATTCCAGGCACGAGCATTCCCATCGTGGTATACGGGAATGGATATGGCTTCGAGCTAAGCGACGGCTCGGTAATCGCCCCTCTCTCTCCGGAGCGCAACACGACGTATGAGGTCGGATACAAAGGCATGTTGGGTGGACGGCTCTTCGTCGATGTAAACGCTTATCAGTCGAGGTACGAGAACTTCCAAAGTCCGGCCACAGCCATCACGAATCCGGGAGCCGGGGTGGTCCCGGTGACGTGGGGTGATTCCCCGATCGACCTCTTTCCGGCTCAGTATGTGCTGAGCTATCGGAGTTTCGGAAAGGTCAGGGTCGATGGCATCGACGTTGGGTTGACGTATCGATTCAGTGATCGGGTGGAAGGTTGGACGAACTACTCCCATATGAATGTGGTCGGGCTCGACGACCCGGCGAACGACTTCGACGAGGACGGAGACTTCGACGAGTTGTCATTCAACTCACCGGAAAACAAAGCCACTTTCGGGGTTCGGTTCAGCGACCTTGTAGCGTCGGGCCTGAACGTGGGAGTCCACGGGCGATGGGTCGAATCGTACGACTTCGTCGCCGGCTTCCACCGGGCGACCGCAGCTGGTGAGGGTACGGGTCAATTTCAGTTCAAGGACCGCGGCCCGCTGGGGGACTTCACGACGTTCGACATCAGCCTGTCCTACCCACTCACGACCAGCGCTCAGGTCAGCTTGTCGGCTACGAACCTCTTCGACGAGAGCCTTCGTGAGAGCATCGGCTCGCCGAGCATCCGTCGCATGATCCGAACGGAGGTGTCGTATGCCGTTCGCTGATCGCACGAAGGTGAGTGAGCAAGCGTGCCGCCTCTGGTGAGCAACTCGGAGGGAGGTGCCGTTGCCGGTTCGGGCAAGAATATCGTCCTTCTGGCAGATGGCACGGGCAATGCGGTGGTGAAGGGGCGGGGCTCGAACGTGTTCAAGCTGTTTGAATCCCTCGACATGCACGGCCGCCCGCCCAAGTCCGGAGATGCCCCAGACGGCCCGGAGAAAGAACAAGTGGCGTTCTACACCGACGGTGTCGGGACGGGCGGGGGAGCCGTTCACCGGACCGTTACCGGTGCCTTGGGCTCCGGTCTGCGGCACAACGTGAAGTCACTCTATCTGGATTTGGCGCGGTCCTACGAGCCAGGCGATGAGATCTACCTCTTCGGGTTTAGTCGCGGAGCGTTCACCGTCCGAACGCTCGCCGGCCTGATCAACGCGTGCGGGGTCCTGGACAGAAGCACGGTGGACGGGGATCCGGCCAAGCTCCGGGCGCTCGCGGACAGGGCCTACCGACTCTATGTCGCTCAGGATCCGGCTCGACTGGACCGGTGGCAGTGGACGGGGATGGGCCAGCGGGAAACCACCATTAAGACATTCCGCGCGAAGCACTCCGTCAACGTGAACGTGATCGGGCCGACTAAGGAGGACGCTGACTATGATGTTCCCATCAAGTTCATCGGAGTCTGGGACACCGTCGCGGCTCTTGGCTTCCCCGTCGAATGGATCGCGAACTGGTGGAATGACAACGTCCATCGGTTCAAGTTCGGTAGGACCCACATTCCGTCGAACACGCTTTGTGTACGACACGCGCTGGCCATCGACGACGCGCGGACCACGTTCGAACCCCTGCTCTGGACCGAAGAGGGCCAGGGCCAGGAGCACGAGTCAAGGGAGGAGAACGAGGGCCCGCCGCAGACCCTCGAGCGTGTAAAGCAGGTGTGGTTCGCAGGTTCACACTCGAACGTCGGCGGAGGATACCCTAAGCAGGGCATGTCCCTGGTCGCGCTGGACTGGATGATGGGCGAGGCCGAGCGAGCCGGCCTCCTGTTTGTCGAGGAAGTACGCGGCCTGTATTGGTCGGCAAAGAACGTGCACGACCACCTGTATGATTCCCGGGCCGGACTACGCTCATACTACCGTTACCGACCGCGGGACATCGGGCAGTTGTGTGCCGATGCCAAGGCGAAGATCCGGGTCCATGAGAGCGCCCTCGAGCGGATCTACCTAGGCACGGCAGATTATGCGCCGTGCAGCCTGCCTGCGAACTTCGAGGTAGAGCCCTATGTCCAGGATCAGAGGGTATCGAGCGGGGTCAGTCAACTGAGGGATGAGATGCGCGAGAAGCGCCCAGCATTGCTCCGCGGGATCCGCTGGTGGGTGCTCCAACGGAAGGTGGCCTACCTTGGAATGGCACTTGCTTCTGCGTACCTCCTGGGGGAATTGGTCTTCACAGATCTGGGACCGCACGTATCGCCTCGTGTCTTGGAGGCATTAAGCAGCATCGGCGGAGCTCTCGAGGAATCTGCCGCTCCTACTGGCCCGGCGAGCGTTTGGAATCGGGCAACGGCGCCGTGGGATCAGCTTGTCGATCAGCTGGCGTCGGCTTTCGCTTCGCTCGTCAATCCGACAGCCGCGACGATTGCCGTGCTGGGCGAGTTTGCGAAGTCCGGACTGGCAGCGATGGCGGCCGCGGCCTTCTTCTTCATGTGGGCCACCACAGCTCGCCGCTGGATGCGACGTGCGCTGAGCAAGAGTTGGTTTGGATTGGTACACCCAGATGAAGCGCCCGGGGATAGTTGAAGGCGGCGTAGTGCCAGGCTCGGCTCGACCTCACGGCGCGCGCTCAGTATTTGTGCTTCGTCGCCGAATCGCTTGCCCACCAGCCGAGTGGATGGGATGTTGACGCACCTCGTCCTGTGCAATGAGCCCGCCCCCTTTGTCTGACCCCATCGCCCAGCTGAACGCAGCTCTGGAAGGCCGCTACCGCATTGAGCGTGAAGTCGGCGAAGGGGGGATGGCGAATGTGTACCTCGCCCATGATCTGCGGCATGAGCGTAAGGTCGCGCTCAAGGTGCTGAAGCCAGAACTGGCCGCAGTCGTGGGGAGTGAACGCTTCCTGGCAGAGATCAAGACGACGGCGAATCTGCACCACCCACACATCCTGCCACTCTTTGATTCAGGTACAGCGGCGGGGTACCTGTATTACGTAATGCCCTACATGAGTGGGGAATCGCTGAGGGAGAAGCTAGACCGAGAGACGCGACTGCCCGAAGACGAGGCGGTCCGGATCGCGGCAGACATGGCAGAGGCGCTGGACTACGCCCACCGGCAAGGGGTAATCCACCGTGACATCAAGCCATCCAACGTCCTGATGGTGGAGAGTCGTCCGGTCATCGCGGACTTCGGGATCGCGCTCGCCGTGGACCAAGCTGGCGCCGGCCGACTGACGCAGACCGGAATCAGTGTGGGCACAACACACTATATGAGTCCGGAGCAGGCCCTCGGCGATGAAACTGTAGACGAAAAGACGGATCACTACGCACTCGGATGCGTCCTGTATGAAATGCTCGTGGGCGAGCCTCCCTACACCGGCAGCAACGCCCAGGCGATCCTCGCGAAAATCATCACAAGCGAGCCAGTCTCGGCTGCGGCTACTCGCGAGTCCGTACGCCCGCACATCGACGGAGCGATCCGACAGGCGCTCGAGCGCCTCCCAGCGGACCGGTTCTCGACAGCGAGTGCTTTTGCGAAGGCGCTGACTGATCCCGAATACCGGTACGGAGGCTCGGTTCTGGAATCACCCAGGATCCGGCGAATTGCCCGCCGCGTCGCGATCGCGACGGCGGTGCTCGCGAGCGCGGCGATGCTTTCGCTTGGGTGGTCTCGCTGGGTAGGGCCGACAGTCGCTTCCATCGATCCTTCTATCGCCGTTATGCCCTTCGAGAATCTCAGCGGGGACGCGGAACAGGAGTTCTTCGTGCGAGGCCTGTCGGAAGAGATCCTCGTCGCACTTGCGGGCATCGATGGCCTCAAGGTCTCGGGCCGAATATCCGCCTTCGCATTGAAGGACAGCGATCTCGACGTTCAGACGATTGCGTCCCGTCTCGGCGTCGCAAACGTCCTGGAGGGAAGCGTCCGTCGCACCGGCGACCGGGTAAGGATCTCAGCCCATCTCGTTGAGGGCGCGACCGGCTTCGACTTGTGGTCGGATACGTTCGAGCAGGAGGTGACCGACATCTGGGCCATCCAGGACTCGATTGCGCGGGCGATCGCAGATCGACTTCGGATAACACTTGCGATGACGGAGGACCCCACGTCCGAGGGTGGCGAGGCGAGATTCGTAGCCAGCGCGACGGAGAGCGGCGAGGCTCATGAAGCGTATCTACGGGCCCTGTATTTCAGGGGGCAGGGAAGCCTTCTGAGCCTTGGTAAAGCGATCGAGGAGTACGAGCGGGCCATCGCGCTCGACGCGGAGTATGCGCGAGCATGGGCGGGCTTGGCCGAAGCGAATCTCCTCCTGCTCATCGTGTGGGGTGGGATTGACATGAGCGTCGCCCACGAGCGGGCCCTCGTCAGTGCTGAGACGGCGGTGGGCCTTGATCCAGATCTGGCCTCTGCACATGTCATGTTGGGCTTCACGCTCACGGAGATGGGCCAGTGGAGTCGCGCGGAGGCTGAGCTTCGGGCCGCGGTAGAGATGGAGCCCGGCAGCGCTGAAGCGCATAAGCGCCTCGGCAATCTGCTATGGATTTCTGGAAGGCCTGAAGAGGGACTGCGTGAGCTTGGGACGGCGCTCGAGCTCGACCCCGTTGACATTTTCACTCACCTGTCTCGGTTATGGGGCCTTTGGTCGGCGGGTCGAATCGAGGAGGCGCTGGAGCACTCGCTCACTCTGGTGGAGTTGGCTCCTGACTGGCCTGTATCGTGGGATACGCGAACGGGGCTTCTCCTGCATGCTGGACAGTTCGACGAAGCTCGAGCCGCGTACGCGATATGGGCACGTCTCATGCAGGCCACTCCGGACGATGCGCTGCAGGTCATCGAGGCGATGATCCGCTATCAGGAGACCGATGAGCCACAGAACGTGCCGTATCCGGCAGGCTACCCGCCTGGTGTCGCGCGAACGGTGTTCTTCTACGCCGAGACCGGGCAATCCGAGATTACTCTAAGGTATCTCCAAGGAATGGTCGCAGCCGGTGCGATAGCCGACTTCGGTCGGGTCCACCTGATCTTCGCCCGAGGCCCGCGCGACACCGATCCGCGATACCAGGCGTTGCTCGATCGAGCGGGCATTACGTGGTAAGAGTGGGAATCGCAGAACGAGCACTGGAGAACTGGGAACGGTATTGATGAAGTCGAGCCGGCCTAGCCAATTCGTCCGCGTGAGCGGCCCCCCTCAAGACGTTACTGGCAGCCTGGGTCCACTCGCGAGCCTCGCAGGGACGTGGATCGGCAGCAAGGGCTGGAGCATCACTGCTCTTCCGGGCGCGGACTCCAATCCTGAAGGCCCTGCTGAGTTTGCTCTTCTGGTTCAGCCGTATACGGAGATCTTGGAGTTCGCGCCGCTCGGGGGGCTGGTGCGCAACGAGGGTGGAGACGTGGACCAGTTCATCGCGGGATTGAGATACGACCAACGTGTGTCGCATGTCGAAAGTGGTGAAGCGTTGCACGTCGAGAACGGCATGTGGTTGAATCTCGGTGACGTCACGCGACAAAGCGGTGGCGCGGGGCCCCGTCCACGCTATCCAATCGCGCGTACCGCCAGCGTGCCTCATGGCAACACCGCGATGCTCCTCGGGGACGCGCTCGTTCACGATGGCCCACCCGATATCCCCGACTTCAGCTCCCTGCCACCGGACATGGCGTCAGCGCCAAAGGAGTACCTCGCCCCGTACTTCGCTCCCCACGACGGCGTGAATGTGGTGAATCCCGGCGTGACTCTCAGGGGAGAAATCGATGGTCAAGCGATTGAATCCACCACGAGAATCGTGGTCGACTCGCGGAACCAGGGCGGCATCATCAACGTGCCCTTCCTCATCGAGCGGGCCGACACGACCCGATTCGTGACTTATCTCTGGATCGAACGGGTCGTGGACGTCGGGTCCGGTCAGACCTCTGAGCAGCTTCAGTACTGTCAGATCATCGATCTCGAGTTTCACCCCAAGTTTGGGGATTCTGACGGACGCATCGTGTGGCCTCACATAACGATCAACACCCTGAGGAAACAGTAGCA
Organism: Gemmatimonadota bacterium; assembly: GCA_039585495.1. Classification (GTDB taxonomy): domain Bacteria; phylum Gemmatimonadota; class Gemmatimonadetes; order Longimicrobiales; family Gaopeijiaceae; genus UBA2589. Next base: position 14,573 of record JBDGVT010000028.1, read on the forward strand.
TGGCTCAGGGCGCCGCCCGCCGGACAGGATTTCGTGGCTCAGGATCTGGGTTGAGGTTGGCGCCAGCGTCCACAGCCGGGTGCAAGGCGGAGGGCTCGTCCCGCACAATGCGGAGCCGAAGGCCGGTAGGACCACTTGTAATGGAGATCTCGATGTTCAGACGCTTTTTCAGCCCGGTCGGCGTGGCCGCGGCGATCGCCGTGTTCCCGCTGACCGTGACCGCGCAGGGCCTGCCCTCCTTCTACGAGCCGGGGATCTCCCCCGACGGTTCGGAGATTGCCTTCGTGTCCGGCGGTGACATCTGGACGGTGCCCGCCGCGGGCGGCCCCGCTCGGCTCCTTGTCGCGCACTCGGCGCACGAGTCGCGGCCGCTCTACGCCCCGGACGGTCGGTCTCTCGCCTTCAACTCGAACCGCAACGGCGGGATCGACGTCTTCGTGATGGATCTCTCCTCGGGCGAGGTCCGACGCGTGACGAATGATGCAGGGTCCGAGGAACTGAACGGGTGGTCGCCGGACGGGCAGTGGATCTACTTCAGTTCGAGCGCCCAGGATGTCGCGGGTACGCACGACGTGTTCCGGGTAAGGGCAGGGGGTGGCACGCCGATGGCGGTCGCGGCGGATGCCTACGAGGGGGAGTACTTCTCCGCGCCGGGGCCAGACGGGCGGCTCGCGATCTCTACTCGTGGTGACCAGGGCCGTAGCCAGTGGTGGCGTAACGGCCATGCACACATCGACGAGTCGGAGATCTGGATCGTCGACGAGGCCGCCTCCGCGGGCGGCGTGCCGTCGTACCGCCCCGTCTCCGTGGGCGGGAAGAACCTGTGGCCCATGTGGGGTGCACAAGGTGAGACGCTCTTCTTCATGTCGGACCGGTCAGGAGCCGAGAACCTGTGGCGTTCGGGGTCGGACGGTGGGGAGGAGCAGTTGACCCGCTTCGACGAGGGGCGTGTGCTCTTCCCGTCGATTTCGGCGGACGGCTCGACCATCGCGTTCGAGCGGGACTTCGGGATCTGGACGCTCGACGTGGGGTCCTCGTCGCCCAGCGAGCTCGACATCACGCTGATGGGTGCCGCGGAAGGCCCGACATCCGAGACTGGTGAGGAGAACTCCGGATGGGGCAGCATGGCCGTATCCCCCGACGGTGAGAAGTGGGCGTTCACCGCGGGGGGGGATGTCTTCGCGGCATCGATGTCCGACGACGTACCTGCGACCCGTGTCACCAACACGCCCTCGGGGGAGGGGAGTATCGTCTGGACTCCAGACTCGAACGGGATCGTGTATACGTCGTGGCGGAGTGGCACCGAGAAGCTCTACCACCATGACTTCACGACGGGCGTGGAACGGCAGGTCACGACCGGAGATGCTCGCGACGCCGCCGGGATTTTCTCGCCGGACGGACGACACCTCCTCTACCGCCGCCAGCTCCACGACGAGCGCGAGCTCCACGTGATGGAGTGGGAGAGCGGGGAGGACCGACTCCTGGCGAGGGACATCGCCGGGGGCGCTACTTGGTCACCCGACTCCCGGTGGGTCGCGTACGGTGCGGAGACCGATGAGTTCAGCAACGTGAAGCTCGTTCCGGTGGATGGTGGGGAGCCCCGCCAGGCGAGCTTCGTCGCCAGCTCCTCTTTCGGCTCGATCGAGTGGAGCGCGAAGGGCGACTTCATCATCTATCGCACAGCCCAGCGGACCGAGCCAGGTGAGATGATCCGGATCGACCTCGTGCCCGCCCCGCCGACGTTTGACGAGGATGCCTTTCGCGAGCTCTTCAACGAGCCGGAGGAAGACGAAGAGTCGGAGGATGAGGAAGAGGCGTCGGGTGAGCCGGGCGCGCCGGTCGAAGTGCCCGAGCGGGTGGAGATCGAATTCGACGGCATCCGTCGGCGCGGCGGCGTTGTCCCGACGAGCTTCTCCGTCGGAGCCGTCCTGCTGCATCCGGATGGGGAGTCGGGCGTGGTGGCGGGCGGAGGCGCGCTCCATCGCGTCACCTTCGGCCCGAACGGCGACGTCGACTTCGACGAGCTCGAGGTCGATGGCAACCCGATCGGCTTCTCCGAGGACGGCCAGCAGCTCTACACCGCGCGCGATGGGCAGCTGCGCGTCGTCTCATGGCCGAGCGGCAGCGAGCGCACCGTCTCGACCTCGGTCGAGGTGGTCGACGACTTCGAACGAACGAAGGTCGCGGCGTTCGAGCAGGGGTGGGGCGAGCTGCGCGACGGCTTCTACGACCCCGACTTCCATGGCGTCGACTGGGAATCGGTGCGCGACGCGTTCCGGCCCCAGATCGAGGGCGCGCGGACACGCGCGGAGTTCGGTCGTCTGATGGACATGATGCTCGGGGAGCTGAACGCCTCCCACATGGGCCACTCCGGCCGCACCGGACCGCCGCAGGGTGGGGACGGACGATCGACTGGGCGACTCGGGCTGCGCTTCGACAGGATTGCCTACGAGAGAGATGGTCGCTTCGTGGTGAGCGACGTCGTCGAGCTCGGACCGGCAGACGTGGCCGGCGACATCGCCGCAGGTGACGAGATCGTGACGCTGAACGGAGCCGCCCTGGGTGCGGCTACCGACCTGCACGTCCTGCTACGCGACACCGAGGGGCAGGAGGTGGTACTCGGTGTCGCGTCGGGCGGCGCGGCCCCGCGCGATATCGAGGTCCTCGCGACCTCTGCGGGTGCCGAAGGCCAGCTCGTGTACCGGAACTGGGTCGAGGGCCGACGCGCGTTCGTCGACGAGGTGAGCGCTGGCCGTCTGGGCTATGTACACATCCCCTCGATGTCGGCGGGATCGCTCACCCAGTACATCCGCGATCTCGACCAGCTCAACCACGCGAAGGACGGCGTGGTGATCGACGTGCGCGACAACAACGGCGGGTTCGTCAATGTCTACGCGATCGATGTCCTTGCTCGCCGGAGTTACTTCACGATGGAGGGGCGCGGAAGCGATGTCCGGGCGCCGTCCCGGGTGCGCCTCGGGCAGCGCGCGCTCCTCGCCCCGACCGTGCTCGTCACCAACCAGAACACGCTTTCGGACGGAGAGGACTTCACCGAGGGGTACCGCGAGCTCGGGCTTGGCAGCGTGGTCGGAGAGCCGACCGCGGGGTGGATCATCTTCACCGGGAGTCGCGGGCTCGTGGACGGCACGTCGGTCCGGATGCCGGGCACGTTCATCCGTGACAACCGCGGCCAGAACATGGAGCTCAACCCGCGTCCGGTGGACGTCGAGGTCGAGCGGGCCGCCGGCGAGTCGTATCTCGGAATCGACAGCCAGCTCGCCGCCGCGGTGCGGACGCTGCTGGCGCAGATCGAGGGGAGGTGAGAGCCGGCGCGGAGGTGACCCGAGGCTTGTGACGTCGCGCGTCTGGGGGCTCTCAGCCTCACAACCCCGCGGCTTGCTTCAGCTCCTCGGGCGTCACCGAGCGGAAGTCGTCGCACTCGCTGGGATCACGAGACGAGATGGAGGCTCTAGCGCACCACCAACTCCTGCTCCACGACCGTCGTAGTGACTTCGAAACTGGCGTCGTCCCATGACGGCGGCCCGAACCTCCCTCTCGCGTCTCTCGAAAACGCGTAACGTTCGCGCGGCATTCCGACGAAGTTCGTATTCAGTTCGCCATTTTCGTCCACGTCGTGGAAGGCCGCCAGCGCGTAGTGGCCTCTGGGCAGCATCACGCGCCACTCGACACCGTCAATTCGAGCGGCGAGTACAGCGGTCTGAAACGGCTCCTCGACGAATGCGTCTCGCTGGTTGAAGAGCGCGACTCGGAATTGTCCATGCTCGACATGGGCCCCCGAGATCGAGACCACCAGCTCGTAGCGTGCTTCCGCGATCGATTGGTCCTGCCCCTGCAGCGGGCCGGGGACTCCGCCAGCCCACACCAAGAGGGTGGCCGCCACCATAACGCTTCGACACAAAGTGGTGCCCTGCCTCACCTCTCGCATTACTTTCATCACTTGCTCTGATTGTACAAGGGTTGTATAACTATAATTATTAGCACAACATCATATACTTGTACACCAAGCTCCGTCGGGTGGTAGGGAAGTCAGATGACATCACCGCCGTTTCGAGAATCCCTCAAGACCGTTCAGGGTGCTTCGCTCTTGGCCCTGTACGCCTTCACCGCCATGGCAGTGATCGGATACGGGGTCTACGGAAGGCACCCCGAGCTAATCCCGCAGACTGAATTCGGTCTGCGCGTCTTCAGCGTTTCTTTCCCAATGTTCGCCCGACTGCACATCGTCATTGCCGCGCTGGTGATGGCGGCGGTACTCCTGAAGAGCCTGGGCTGGAGATGGGTTCTTCCTTTTGTGGCCGTCTATTCGCTCAGCTTCGCCGCCGAACACATAGGAACAGGATACGGAGTCCCCTTCGGAGGCTACGAGTACACGGGATTGCTCGGTCCGAAGCTGGGCGGGCGGGTTCCGTTTCTAATACCCATCAGCTGGTTTCTCATGGCGATCCCGTCGTGGGTGATCGCTCGACATGCCTTCGACGGACGTCGGATGGCGGTGGGACGAATCACGCTCGGAGCCCTCTGGCTCACCATTTGGGACCTCGCCCTCGATCCGGCCATGAGCTTTCTCACTCCCTATTGGATGTGGGAAGAGACTGGCTCGTACTACGGGATGCCTGCGGTGAACCTCCTCGGATGGCTCGTCACCGGCTTGGCCCTGATGGGCGTTATCGAAGCGTTCTCTCGTCGGGTGGCATGGGAGACCCTCAACCTCCGCTGGATGGTCGGCTACTACCTCGCAATGGTCGCCATGCCTCTGGGGATGCTCGTCGCCGCGGGCTTATGGTTGGGCGTCCTCGTCACGGGCCTGGCCGTCGCCGCGGGCGGCGCTGCGACGATCCGGCTCGCCGCCGGGCGAACGGCAGGACTGTCACCCTCGACGACTCTGGGGGAGGTAGGCGCATGAGCTCCAGCGAGATCTCGATTCCCCCGCAGGAAGAACCCGAGTCGCTCTCCCGCGCGGTCGCTCTCGTGCGTCGGGAACTCGAGAAGGCTGCGGCTGCGATCCGTGCGACAGGCCTGCCGGTGCCCGAGGTGGAGGGCAAGCTTCTTCGACCGATCGTCGCCTACGTCTGCGTTCCTCCCGCGATGCGGTCGGAGGTCGATGAGCGTTTCTGGTACGGAGCGCTGGCTGTCCAGATGGTGCACGAGGCATCGCTCCTGCACGACGACATACTCGACGACGCGACCGAGCGGCGCGGGGCCAGCACCCTCTGCGCCGCTCAGGGGATCGGGCCACCCCTGGTTCTGGGAGACCACTACCTCACCGCTGCCTACGTCGTCGCAACGAAGACGCAGTCGGTGGACTTCGTGGCTCGCTTCATTCAGGCGGTCGAACGAACGGTTGCGGGAGAAATCCTGCAGGCGAAGACCGCCTTCAGTTTTCCGGCGGAGGGCGTCTACGAGGAGGTCATCACCGGCAAGTCCGGCGAACTCCTCGGTGCCGCCGCATCACTGAGCGCAGCTCTGTTCGGTCCAAGCGAACCAGACGAATCTGCCGCGTTGGGGCGTCGTGTGGGTGCGTTCTATCAAAGGATCGATGACCTGCTCGACTACTGTACGAACACCGATACCGGAAAGACTCCTCTACAGGACTACCGCCAGGGTAAATGGACGTGGATCCTCGGTGAGTCGGGGATTCGAGAGTTCGGTTTGCCCGAGCGCACAGTGCTTTCGGCCATCTTTGCTCGAGTCGGGGGGCAGTTGGCCCCAGCTGAACGTGCGATCAAGCAGCTGAGGGAGTCGAAGTCCGAGCTTCTCCTGGATGCCACGAGACTGGGCATTGAGCCGCACCTGCTCGATCGGCTCCTCGAGGGCTGGATCGCGATCGCGACGCGGGGCGTGGCGGCCCAACTTCAGGCCCCCCTCGAGAGCGGTGGCAACAAGCGATCTCCTTCGGACGAATCCGTCGTCTTCGAAACGGCAAGGCGGGTCGGAGGTCCTGACGCCTGGCGTGCCTACTTCGCTGAACATGCGAAGACGTTCAGCATGGCGGCGCGGTTGTTTCCAGCGGAGCCAGCGCGACACGTCCATGGGCTCTACACATACTGTCGAGTTACGGACGACTTGGTCGACGACCCCATTGATGGTGCGCCTCCGGAGGTCGTGGCGCCTCGTCTGTCACTCTGGCGGTCCTTGAGCCGCGCAGCATATGACGGCCAGGTGACCGGGATCCCCGTCCTCGACGAGGTCATGGGCGAAGCGTCCGATGCGGAGGTTGCCTGGGCATATCCGCAAGCCCTCCTGGACGGGGTCGGAGCGGACCTCGTCAAATCCCGTTATGAAGACTGGGTGGAGCTTCGCGAATACACCTTTGGAGTCGCCGGCGCTGTCGGCGGCTGGATGACGCAGCTCATGGGGCTCATCGATACCGACACTCTCGAGCGGGCGCATTCACTGGGTCACGCCATGCAGTTGACCAACATACTCCGGGATGTCGGCGAAGACCTGGGCCGGGATCGAGTATATCTGCCCCGAGTCTTGCTGGAGGAGCACGACCTGTCCATCCATGATCTCCGCCTCATCCAGGGCGGCCGCGTCTCCGTGCCTGATTCGTACAAGGAGGCGATGGAAGTGCTGATGGCGCGAGCCGACGCCTACTACGATCACGCCCGACCGGGTCTGGCCTCACTCCCTGCATTCTTCCGTCGACCCGCGGCTGCTGCGGCGGAAGCGTATCGCGGTATTCACGACGAGGTACGGCGCAACGGCTACGACAACCTCACCAAACGGGCTCGCACGAGCCTGGGGCGAAAGATGATTCTCGGCGGCTACGGTGTCGCTCGGGCGGCACGAGGACGTCCTCACACGACGGCAATTCCGGGGACACGAGTCTCATGAGCCAGCAACACAAGACGGCCATCGTCATCGGTAGTGGGTTCGGGGGGTTGGCGGTCGCGGCCAGGCTGCAGGCAGCCGGAGTCGAGGTCACGCTACTCGAAAAGCGGGAGAAGATTGGGGGACGCGCCTATCAGCTGATCGACAAGGGGTACACGTTCGATATGGGTCCGAGCCTGATCACCGCTCCCCACATCATCGATTCGATCTTTCAGTCTGCCGGCAAGCGACTCACCGACTATGTCGAGATGACGTCGCTCGATCCCTACTACAGGATCTACTTCCACGACGGCACGCACATCGACTACGTCGGGGACCCCGATCGTATGAAGGCTCAGATGGCCGTGTTCAACGCCCAGGATGCAGACAACTTCGACGCATTCATGGAGGAGATCCGACCCATCTGCGGTTTCTGCCGCGCATGGCCCAGATGAAGGCGTTCCTTCCAGTGACCACCTTCGTCAACCGATGGTTCACGGACTTTCGCCATCGGTTCATGTTTTCCTTTCACCCGTTGTTCGTGGGAGGCAATCCGTTCCGAACGCCATCGATCTACCTCATGATCCCCTTCCTCGAGCGCGAAGGGGGGGTCTGGTTCTCTCAGGGCGGGATGTACTCCGTTGTTGAAGCTCTTGGGACGCTCTTTGTCGAAGAGGGCGGGGATATCCGGACCGGCGAGGCGGTCCAGGAGATCCTGGTGCAGGACGGGCGCGCCGTCGGGGTGCGGACCGATCGCGGTGAGATGCGGGCCGACATGGTGATCAGTAACGCCGATCCGGGGCACACCTATGGATCGCTTATCGACAAAGACCACCGCAGTCGCTGGTCCGATCGCAAGCTCGCCTCCACCGACTGGAGCATGAGTTGCTTCCTGCTCTACATCGGCACCCGAAAGCAGTACCCGCAGCTCGAGCATCACACGCTCATACTCTCGGAGCGATACAAGGACCTGCTCCGGGACATCTTTGGGAAGAAGATCCTGCCCGAAGACTTTTCCATGTACCTCCATGCGCCGACCCGGACCGATCCGTCGATGGCGCCGGAGGGCTGCGAGAGCATGTATGTGTTGGTTCCCGTAGCCAATCAGCGGTCGGGCATCGATTGGACCGAGATCAAAGAGAGCTTCGCCGACACGGTGCTCGACTACCTCGAGCAATGGGGGCTCGAGGATCTCAGAGAGCAGATCGAGGTGCTGCACATCTTCACACCTGATGACTTCGAGTCGGAGCTCAATGCCACGTGGGGCAATGCCTTCGCGATCGAGCCCAAGTTCACGCAGACCGCCTGGTTCCGCCCCCACAACCGGAGCGAGGATGTGGAGGGTCTCTACCTCGTCGGCGGGGGCACGCATCCTGGGGCCGGAGTGCCGGGTGTGCTCCTCAGCGCCGAGACCACGTACGGCTGCATCGCCGAGGATCATTCGTTGCCGGATCAGTGGGATTGGGATGAGCCGGGCCGCGCAGCGCTGCGACCCGAGGCGACTGACCCGGCGAATCTGTTACCGGTATGACCGCCCCTGCAGGGTGACCCGATCGGCGATTACCCTCGCCGGTGACTCGACCGGCATTCCTCTGGTGAGTCTACGCGCCGACTAGCGGCCTGGAGCCCTGGTCGACAGTTCACCTTGTTGGGCATGGGCCGAAGACGACATTATGGCCCGCCCCGATCCTCGAGCCCTCAGGAGGTTCCGTGCCCCTGTTACGCACTGCGTTGGCCATCTGCGTCGCGCTTTCTCAGAACGCTTCACCGGTGGATGCTCAGGAAGCGTCCGTCGATCCCGACGGTCGTGCAGTCTTGATCACGGGTGCTACCTCCGGCATCGGTCGGCTCACCACGGAACTCCTCGCCCAGCGGGGCTTCTTCGTCTACGCCGGGGCCCGATCGGAGAGGGACATGGCCTCGCTGAACGCGTTGGACTCGGTCCAGGCGGTTCGACTCGACGTGACCATTCCCGGGCAGATCGAGGCCGCGGTCGAGACCGTACGGGCCGGGGGCCGAGGACTGTACGCGCTCATCAACAACGCCGGCGTGGGGACACTCGGGCCGGCAGCCGAACTCCGCGACGAGGACCTTGCGTTCGACCTCGATGTGAACGTCTGGGGGCCGGTCCGCGTGACCAGAGCCTTCGCTCCGATGATCGTGGAGAGCGGGGGGCGAATCGCTACTACGACGTCAATCGCAGGCCTTATGCCCTACGCGTTTGGGAGCCCCTATGTAATCAGCAAATACGCGGCGGAAGGCTTCGTAGACCAACTCGCCATTGAGCTGGGACCATTGGGGGTTGCCGTGGCGGCGATCGAGCCAGGCGCGTATGACAGTCGCATCGGTGAGGGGATGGGTGCACGGTTGCTCGAGGCCGGGTATGCCGGCGAGGGTTCGCTCTTCGAAGGGAGTCTGGACGGTTGGGCAGAGAGCGTGGTCGATCGGTCGAACCTGCCGCAGCCGATCGCGGTGGCGGAAGCCTTTTACCAGTTTCTGACAACGGAGGCGCCGCGGCGTCGCTGGATGGTCGTACCCGCGGAACGAGAAGCCGAGCTGACGCTATCGACCCTCCTCGGCAAGGTCGCCGAGTTGAATCAGGGTGATCACGCGTACACCCGGGACGAACTCGTGGAAATGCTGGACGCTGCCCTTGGTGCGGTGGAGGCGGGCAGGCAGGAGTGAGGAGAATGAATGTTGGGTCCCACCCCGGATCCTCGCGGTTCACTTGCCCTGAACACATGTTGTTCTCGTGAGCACTCCTGACCCCATCACCCGTCTGAACGCCGCCCTGAGCGGCCGTTACCGCGTCGACTCCGAACTCGGTGAGGGCGGAATGGCGACCGTCTACCTCGCGGACGACCTGAAACACGAGCGCAGGGTCGCCTTGAAGGTGCTGAAGCCGGAGCTGGCCGCCGTCGTGGGGGCTGAGCGGTTTCTCGCTGAGATCAAGACGACGGCCAACCTGCAGCACCCCCACATACTGCCGCTCTTCGATTCCGGTGAGGCGGACTCGTTCCTCTTCTATGTGATGCCGTATGTCGAGGGCGAGACCCTCCGCGACAGGATCGACCGCGAGAAGCAGTTGTCCGTGGACGAAGCCGTGCGCATCACCGCCGCGGTCAGCAGCGCGCTCCAGCATGCTCACGAACGCGGTGTGATCCATCGGGATATCAAGCCGGCGAATATTCTCCTGCAGGGTGGTCAGCCTGTTGTCGCCGATTTCGGAATCGCGCTCGCTGTAAGTGCGGGTGGTGGAAACCGGCTCACGGAAACAGGGCTGAGCGTAGGCACTCCCTATTACATGAGCCCCGAGCAAGCCACGGGAGAGTCGACGATCGGGCCGCAGAGCGACCTGTACGCACTGTCTTGTGTCCTCTACGAGATGCTCGTAGGCGCGCCACCCTATGTCGGGAGCACGGCGCAGGCGGTCCTCGGACAGATCATCGCGGGTTCGGCGAAGCCGGCGACCCAACTCCGCCCCACGGTCCCCGCGAACGTCGACAGCGCGCTACGAAAAGGTCTGGAGAAGGTCCCGGCGGATCGCTTTGCGTCGGCCGAAGCGTTCAGTCGTGCGTTGGAGGACGCGAACTTCCGTTATGGGGTGCCGGCGGTACGAGAGGACAGTGGTCGCTGGCGCATGGTGGCTGCCGCGTCGATCGCGGTGACCCTGTCTACGCTCGCGTGGGCGACGCTTGGTCAACAGGAGGCACGTCCCTTCTTCGACGTCGGCCTGCCGTTCGACGCCCCCATCGATTTCAGGGCACGGCTGGCGTTCGATCTTTCGCCGGATGCATCGTTCATCGTGTACGAAACCTCGATCGACGGCACGCAGATGCTGAGGTATCACAGCCTCAGGGACGGCGAGGGAAGGGCCATCCAGGGCACGGAAGGGGCCTCGGGAGGCCCACGACTTTCGCCGGACGGCCGGACCGTGGCATTCGTCGTGGGAGCCGAGATGTTCACCGTACCGATCGAAGGGGGTCGCCGGACCAAGGTCGCGAATGTCTCGGATCCGTATGGTGTGTGGCTGGACGATGGACGGATCATGATCGCCGACGAGGACGGCAGAATCCTGAAGTTCATCGATCCGATTCAGCAGTCCACTCAGGAGATCCCCTCAGTCGACGCCTGGGAGCCCGTTCGGGTCGAAGGTCCCGCTTCGGGAGACGGTGCGTCATCGATGCTCCGGGGAGCTGACTTCAGGATCATCGACGAGGACTATCTCGTGTATGTCTCCGTCGACGGCGCGCTTCGCGGTACTCGGATTCGCTCACTCGATCCGTTCGTGGTCGGGAGCTCGGTTCCGCTTTTCTCCGGGCTTCGAAGGGAGAGTTACACCGGCACCGGACAATACGATGTGAGCGAGGACGGCACCCTTGTCTACGTGGACGGCGGAAACGCCGAGGTCGGTCGTTTCGTTCAGGTACCGGGGCAGGGTGATCGGGTGGCA
>JBDGVT010000029.1:0-42903 GCA_039585495.1 Gemmatimonadota bacterium
TTTCGGCATATTCATTTCTGTAGAGCACCCCTGGAGATTTCATGAGACGGACGATCGCGCCGGACGCGGGGTCCGGGCGCGGCCACACGAATGCGGCGGAAACTGCTTCGTCAGTTCAGAGGGGGTGCTCGTGAGGGGTGTCCGACCGCGAACGCGCTCGATGGACTGGCCAATTCGTGTGTCGGAAGCGACACGCTTACGGCCGTTGTCTCAATCTCTCGCCCATGACCCTCGTTCGAAGCCGACAGGTTGGCATTGACCTGTGTACAAACGGTGTGGTCGTGTCCGCTCGGGCACTCGCCTGGATCGTGTGGACTCTCTGCGACCGGCGCGTCGACGAAGGCGGCGCGCTCCAGCACAGGCACCGCCACGCTCATGACGAGCATGAGCAGCGAGATCCCCGCTGCCAGGTGCGTCCGGGCTGTGTAGTGTCGAGACTTCATAAGTCAGTAGGCTAGGGCAGCGAGACTCAGGGTGTCAACGCTCGATATCCCTAGTCTTGGTATGAGCCAGGGCGTATATTCGTTCCCGCACATCGGAGGGCTCATTTATTGAGCCAACAATTCGAAGCCGGGACTGACTCCTGGGAAAGACGCTATGCCCTGGAAGAGGGGAAAGCGGTAACGCTCGGGGAGGTCGCCACTTGCTGGATCCCGGGCTTCAATAAAGCCCCTTCGGTGTGTTGCGGGGGCCGGTGCCGTTCACGATTCGTCGTGAGCTCCCGGTGGATCGAGGACCTGGCCGACGGGTAGCCGTGCGACGAAACTCCGGTTCCAGTTCGTAGCGAGGAAGCCCATGCCGAACGTTCGAATCACGCGCCGTGCCCACTTCTGTGCGGCGCACCGTCTGTCTCGCGATGATTGGTCCGACCAGCAGAACCAGGAAGTATTCGGTGAGTGCTCCAACCCGAATTGGCACGGGCACAACTACACACTCGATGTGACGGTCGAGGGTCCGGTGGATCCGATGACGGGGTTCGTGATGAACCTCAAGTCGCTCAAGACCGTGCTGAACGAGCGAGTCGTGAATGACGTCGATCATCGGAACCTGAATCTGGACGTGCCCTGGCTCGACGGGCTCATGGCGTCGACGGAGAACCTCGCGGTCGCCATCTGGGATCGGGTGGCGGATACGTTGCCCGACGGGGTCCGACTCCACCGCATCCATCTCCAGGAAAGTCCGAACAACGCGGTCGAGTACCTGGGTCCGGACGCCGAGAGCGGTCATGAGTGACGCCGGCGTTCGACCCGATCTTTCGGGTGTCGACTTCGAGGCGCTGGTCGAGGAGATGATCCGCCGACTGGGTGACGACCCCACCCGCGACGGGATGGCGAAGACGCCGGAACGCGTCGCGAAGGCGATGGCCTTTCTGACCAAGGGCTATGGGGAGTCTCCCGAGGTCGTCCTGGGCGATGCGCTCTTCGAGGAGCGGCACCAAAGCATGGTCCTCGTGAAGGACATCGAGCTCTACTCCCTTTGCGAGCACCACATGCTCCCGTTTTTCGGGAAGGCACACGTCGCATACATCCCGGATGGGAGGATCATCGGCCTGTCGAAGGTGGCTCGGCTGGTCGAGGTCTATGCTCGCCGCTTCCAGGTACAGGAGCGCCTCACCGAACAGGTGGCGCAGGCTCTCTGGGATACGACGAAACCACAGGGGGTGGCCGTGGTGATCGAGGCGTACCACCTGTGTATGATGATGCGGGGCGTTCAGAAGCAGAACTCGAAGACGATCACGTCCGCCATGAGAGGGACCTTCCTCGAGGACCATCGAACGCGAGACGAATTCCTGCGCCTCACAACCAGCGTTCATAGCCCACTCTGATGAACAGTCCAGGAAATGCAGCGCCGCTGGGCGGAAAGACCGCGTTGGTTACGGGTGCCAGTCGAGGCATCGGACGTGCGGTCGCCGAAGCACTCGCGGATGAAGGAGTCAGCGTCTGGGCCATGGCTCGTTCCGAGGACGCACTCGCGGAACTCGCCCGCGAAACCGGCGCTCAGCCGATCGTTGCCGACCTCGTCGATGACACGGCGACATGGCTGGCCCTCGATCAGATGACGGACACGCTTGGTGCGGTTCCGGACATCGTCGTCAACGCGGCTGGAGTGTTCGGTATCGAGGTCTGCGCGGAAGAGACCGTGAGGTCCTTCGATGAACACCTGGCCGTGAATCTCCGTGGCCCGTTTCTCGTGACCCGCGCCCTCCTGCCGGGGATGCTCGAGCGGCGGTCAGGACTGATCATCCACATCGGCTCGGTGGCGGGACGGAAGGCCTTTCCGGGGAATTCCGCCTACTCCGCGTCCAAGTTCGGTCTCCGCGGACTCCACCAGGTGCTGCTCGAGGAACTGCGAGACACGGGTGTGCGCGCTTCGCTCATCGAGCCTGCCGCGACTGACACGCCGCTCTGGGATCCGCTCGATCCAGACTCCGATCCCGAACTGCCGGACCGGTCTTCGATGCTGTCCGCGGCTGACGTGACGGAAGCGGTTCTGTTCGTTGCGAGTAGACCGGACGGGGTGTGCATCCCACTACTTCAGGTGGAGCGCGGCTGAGCGCCGACGCTCGTCGATGCAACTCCTCCTCACCGACCGCCTGGCGTGCCCCAGGTGTGGACCCGCCTTCGGGCTGATTTTGCTCGCGGACAAGCTCGTCGAGAGAAGGGTGCACGACGGGGTCCTCGGCTGTCCGAACTGTCGCGACTCGTTTTCCATTCGCGATGGGTTTGCGGACCTGCGCGCCCCACCACGAGGCGAACTGGGGGTCGGGCTGGCGGGTGCGGCCGGTGAGGAGATCGAGGATGCCTCGCGTTCCATGGCCCTGCTGGGTCTCGTCGGGGGGGGAGGAACGGTCGCGCTGATAGGCCAGGCCGCTCGACAGGGAGCTGCTCTCGCCCGCGAACTCGCTGACCTTCAGATCGTCGCCATCGACGCGGACCTTCAGTCTTGGAACGACGTGCCCGGCGTAAGTCGAATCGTAGCGGCGCCCGGCCTGCCGTTCTTCTCACGTACGCTTCGAGGTGTGGTTGTCGACGGTCGGCTTGGCACCCACCTGATCGGGGAGGCGTGTCGGGTCGTCGCGCAAAGGTCTCGGGTTCTCGTCGTACGGGCCCCCGATGATACGGACCGGGTTCTCGAGGAGAGCGGTCTTACGGTCCTCGCCAGGGAGCCCGAAACGGTTGTTGCGGCAAGGGGTTGAGCGTTGCGTGGGGTACGGGGGCGCTCCTACCTTCCGGCACCCCTGGAAGGACGCTTCGGAGGCACCCTCCGACTGTGTCACAGGTCCCTAGCCAACCCCCGCATATGGCGTTCTGGAAGAAGATTCTGGGCAATCAGGATGCTCAGCCGGTCGACTACTACACGGAAGGCCTCGACCTTCTCGCGTCCGGGAAATTCCACGAAGCGCTCACCTCGTTCCGGTTGGCTCTGAAGGAGTCTCCGGGCGATGCTATCGTGCTGCAACAGATCGCGATTTGCTACACGCGAATCGGGATGGTGGAGGAGGCTGCGAAGACCTATCGGCACGTCCTGCAGAAGGACCCGGGGTCCGCAGGTGCGCACTATGGCCTGGCATTCATTCTCCTTCGGCGTGAAGAACGTGCTGAATCGATGCAGCACCTTGAAGCGTTTCTTGCCCACGCGCCGGCTGACGAAGAAGCCGGAGCGCACGTCGAACACGCGCGCTGGACTCTCTCGCAACTCCGCGACCAGCGAAATGACCTGATAGAGGACTTCAACGACCCCGATGCTCTCTTCTAATATCCGACAGGTCCTCCTGCAGTGGAGTGGAGAGGGCTTCGTGTTCCATGGCGGTCCGGAGGAAGGGGTTCGGATCACCGTGGACAGCGACGGCGCGCAGGGCCAGACACCGACGCAGCTGCTGCTCATGTCGCTGGCGGGTTGTATGGCCATCGACGTCCTCATGATCCTCGAAAAGTCCCGCGTACCCGTGGAATCCCTCGAAGTCGAGACGATCGGGGAGCGCGCAGAGACGCTTCCGAAGAGGTTTGTCGCGATCACGCTCGTCTACCGGCTCTCGGGTCCGTCCGAGGAGGATCAGCCGAAGCTGGATCGGGCGATCGGACTGTCGCGCGACAAGTACTGCTCGGTCTTGCACACGCTCGATCCCGACATCGATTTCGATATCCGTGTCGAGCGGGTGTGACGAAGCCTCACCGAGGTCTGGGATGACCACGCTCAGTCGTGTCGAGAACGACACGGAGCTGCCCGAGTCGACCCTCGTCGAGCTCTTTCTCGAGGGTGTGGATCGCTTTGGGGACGAGCCCGCGTTCCAGCGAATGGAAACCGTCGATCGAGCCGCGGACATCAGCTACGCCGAGACCTTCCGCACCGTTCGCAGGGTCAGCGCGGCGCTCACCGCACATGGCCTGAAGCGGGGAGATCGGGCAGCGATTCTCGCCGAGAACAGACCCGAATGGGCGTTCTCGGACTACGGATGTCTCTGCGCCGGCGTCATCAGCGTGCCGATCTACCCGACGCTGACTTCCCCGCAGATTCTCTACATCCTCAAGAACTCGGGCGCCCGGGTCGTGTTCGCCTCGACCGCCGAGCAGGCCGAAAAGGCCGGGTTGGCTGCCGGCGACTGTCCGCAGGACGTGCTCATCGTGGCCTACGATGCGTTGCCCGCGGGTTCAGACGCGATGGCGTGGGACGACTTTCTCGCCTCGGGCGACGACGTGCTGAAGTCTGTTTCAGACGCCGCCTACCGGACCGAAGCGCTTCTGGCCCAGCCGCACGACGTCGCGACCGTGCTCTACACGTCCGGCACGACGGGTCAGCCCAAGGGTGTCATGTTGACCCACAACAACGTGGCGTCCGACGTCAGGGCGGTTTGCCTGGTTTTGCCCATCGGCCAACGCGACAACACCGTCAGCTTTCTTCCACTCTCTCACATCCTGCAGAGAATGGCGGATTACCTGTTCTTTTGGGTGGGGTGCAGGGTTGGGTACCCGCGCTCGATCGACAGCCTGATCGACGACCTGAAGGTGTTGCGGCCCACCGTGATCGTGTCTGTTCCAAGGATCTACGAGAAGATCTACAACGGCGTCATGGCAGCGCAGGGCCCTAAGAAGGTGCTCATCGACTGGGCTGTGGGCGTTGCCGACCGGGCGGCGACCTTGCGGCTTGCCGGGAGTGAGCCGAGGGGTCTCCTCGCATTGCAGTACGCCATCGCGAACAAGCTCGTCTTCTCCAAGGTGAAGACGGCTGTGGGCGGACGCCTCGAGTTCTTCGTGAGTGGCGGTGGGCCGCTGGCTCCTGCGCTGAACCGGTTCTTCTACTCGATCGGGTTGATGATCCTCGAAGGGTACGGGCTCACGGAGACCAGCCCGGTTACCAATGTGAACACGTTGGACCAATTTCGGATCGGGACCGTCGGCAAGCCGGTGCCCTCGACGGAGATCCGGATCGCCGAAGATGGGGAGATCCTGATCCGGGGCCCCCAGGTCATGAAGGGCTATTACAACCAGCCCGAGGCGACCGCGGAGGTGATGGATGCGGATGGCTGGTTCGCTACGGGGGACATTGGCGAGATCGATTCCGATGGATTCCTCAAGATCACGGACCGGAAGAAGGACCTTCTCGTCACCGCCGGCGGCAAGAACGTCGCGCCGCAGCCGATCGAGAACCGACTCAAGACACACGCGCTCGTTGAGCAGGCTGTGCTCGTGGGAGACCGGCGTCGGTACTGTGCCCTCTTGATCGTCCCGGCCTTCCGGCCACTCGAGTCCTGGGCGGCCACTCGAGTCCTGGGCTCGAGGGCAGGGAATCGAGTGGACATCGAGAGAAGAACTCACCGTGAACCCTGACGTTACGGCTCACGTGGAGAGAGAGGTCTTCGGCATGCTCACCGATGTCGCCTCGTATGAGATGCCGAAGAAGGTCGCTCTTCTCGAGGAGGAGTTCACGATCGAGAACGGCTACCTGACCCCGACGCTCAAGGTGAAGCGCCGGGTCGTACGGGAGCGCCTCGGTCACGTGATCGACGGTCTCTACGCCGGCGAGGCTGCTGACAACGGCGCCGGATCGTGAGGTCGCCGAGCGGCTCGCGAGATCACTCGTGGAGGAGCGGCTCGTCGCCTGCGCCAACATCGTGCCGGGCGTGACGTCCATCTACCGATGGGAGGGAGAGGTCCACCACGATTCGGAGGTGCTGCTGCTTCTCAAGTCGACCGAGGACATGACGGCGGCGCTGTGCGATCGGATCGCTCAGATTCACCCGTACGATGTACCCGAGGTGCTCGCGCTTCCTTTGCCTGAGGCGACGGGCCCCTACGCAGAGTGGGTTCGTGGGGAGGTTGGGGCACCGTGACGGATCGCGGGTCGCGGAAGCGGAAGAAGAAGGGCGGGGCGCGAAAGGCCGTTCGCGACGAACAGCAGGTCGAGCTTCTTCCTGATGAGGGAACGGGTGCCGACGGCCATTCTGAGCCTCCCCCCAGCCTGGTGGCCGAGCCGGTGGCCGAGCCGGTGGCCGAGCCGGTGGCCGAGCCGGCTGACGAGTCGTCGTCGGGGCCGTCTCCCAGGCGGTCCGTCGAGCTAGATCCTCCGTCGTCCCCTCAGGCTTCCGATACCGCTCGTGCACCGGAGTCCCTGGCCGAGCCGACGGTTCGACCGGCTGGAAATCAGTTGGCTCGCGCGCGAGACCTCGTCGAAGAGGGCCGCGTTCATGAGGCGATCGACCTCTACGGCGAGATCGTGGCAAGCAATCCCGAGAGCATGAAGGCGCATAACAACCTGGGTGTGCTCTTCGACGAACTCGGACAACACGACAATGCGATCACGCACTTCGAGGAGGCCCTTCGGATCGAGCCGGAGAGTGTCGAGGTGCTCACGAATCACGGGACATCTCTTACCTCGGTTGCCCGCTACGACGATGCCGAAGCGGTGCTCCGTCACGCGCTCAGGCTTGCGCCGGATGACATAGGTGCGCGGCTCGCCATCGGCGTGCTCACGTTCAGACGCGGGCTGTATCCGCAGTGTGAGTTGGAGTTGCGTTGGGTGTGCGAGCGCGATCCTGAGAACGGTCTGGCTTTCTACTATCGTGCCGAGGCGCTCAATCGGGGCGGGCGGTTCGATGACGCAGCGGCGCTCATGGAACGGGCAGCTGCACTCATGCCCACGGACCCGAGGCCGTTCTACACGCTCGGCCACCTCTATGACCGAAAGAGCCTCCACACGGAGGCCGCCGAGATGTATCGACGGGCACGAGAGCTCCAGGTCTCATGATCTCAGTCGCACGGGAGAACCTCGCCGACCTGACTGTAGATGCCGTGGTCCGGGCCATGCGCTCTGATCTGTCGCCGGTCAACGTCGCGTCTCGGGACGTGCTCATCGTTGCGGGTGACGAGGTCCAAGAGCGTCTTCTCAAGAACGGCGCACTCCCCGTCGGCGGAGCGATTCTGACGCCGGCGGGCGAGTTGGCGGCGGATTTTCTCATCCACGTGGTGGTCATGTCGGAGGACGAGCCCCAGACCGCGGCAACGATCCGGAAGGCGCTCGAGAACGGACTTCGAAGGGCCTCGGACTGGTCGCTGGAGTCTCTCGCTGTCCCTGCGATCGGGATCGGCGTCGGGCTCATGGAACCCGAGGTGTCGGCGCGCGATCTCGTGGGGATCCTCTACGATCATCTGGACGAGGGGCGGCCACCTCTCGACCTTACCATCGTGGTCTCGTCCGACTACGAGTCGGATCTGTTCGTGCAGATCGTGGACGAAATGTCTCGAGGTCGGACCGTCGAGTAGGGCGGAGTCAGTGTGGAGGAGCGATATGCGTAAGCGGATACTCGGCACGGCCATCATCGTCATTTGGATCGGCATGGTGGGCTGGCAGGCACGAGACGAGTACTTCCAGCCTGAATTGTCCCGGCTCGCCGACGCGGCGCTCGGACTCGCCCCGGGCATCAACTTCTACACCCTGACCATGGGTGACCGGACCGTCGGTCAGGCGACGTCTCGCCTGGATACGCTTCCTGATGGATTCGAACTCGAAGATCTGATGAGCCTCGAGCTTCCGGCTCTGGGACAGACTGGTCTGGCCGTGGCGCGCACCCGGGTCAAGCTCAGCCCTTCGCTCGTCATGGAGAACTTCACCTTCACACTCGACAGTGAGGTCGGTCGCTTCGAGGCGAGCGGCGAACTGCTTCCTGACACGACGCTCGAGGTGCGGATCGTCTCGGCGGGGAGTGAGCAGAATCTCAGCTTCCGCCTCCCGCAGCCCCCCGTTATGTCGAATGTCGTGCCGATCCGCGTGGCGATGGGTGGCGACCTGGAGGTGGGCGAAACGGTCCGACTGCCGGTCTTCGACCCGACGAGCCTGAGTACCAGGACGGTCGAGATAGAGATCATCGAGCACGACACGATCTTCGTGACCGACTCGGCCGCGATCAACGACGCGGGTCGCTGGGAGTCGGCCCGTACGGACTCGGTCCCCGCCTGGAAGATCGCGGAGATCTTCGGAGGGATCCGGGTGGAGAGTTGGGTCGACGAGGACGGACGGATCCTCCAGGCGTCGAGCGCGCTCGGCTTCTCGATGCAGAAGACCGAGTACGAGCTGTCGCGGCAGGCTCAGGAGGATTCGCGGTTGGTCTCTTCATCTCCGATCGACGACGACGTCATCCTCAGCACTGCGGTGCAGAGCAATGTCGACTTCGATGACGTCGAGGAGTTCGACGAACTCCGTTTCCGGCTCACCGGTGTCGACCTGACGGGCTTTCAGCTCGAAGGAGGGCGACAGTCCCTGCGGGGCGACACGCTCGTTATCCAGCGAGAGAACTGGGATCGGGTCGACCCGGGGTACCGGTTGCCATACGCGTTCATGGATCTGAGTGAGGCACTCGAGCCCGAGCCCCTCATCCAGAGTGATGACGAGAGAATTGTCGCTGAGGCGAGGAGAATCACGGCCCGACGATCGCAGTGGTCTCAGGATCCGAAGGTCGTCGCGCGACAGCTCACGACTGCGGTCTACAACATGCTCGACAAGCGGATCACCTTCTCGGTACCCAATGCGGTTCAGGTACTCGAGACGCGCCAGGGTGACTGTAACGAACACACCGTGCTGTATGTGGCGATGGCACGTGCTCTAGGGCTGCCCGCACGCACTGCCGTGGGGTTGGTCTACGTCAACGGAGCCTTCTTCTACCACGCGTGGCCCGAGGTGTGGCTGGATGAGTGGGTCGCGGTCGATCCGACCTTCGGCCAATACCCGGCCGACGCCTCTCACATCCGGTTCGTCATCGGCGGGCTCGCGCAGCAGGTGGAAATCGTCCGGCTCATCGGCAACCTCGACATCGAAGTGCTGGGCCAGGCCGCGGCGGACCAGTAGACCTCACCACCGACTCACCAGAGGACATTTCGTGACCGAAGATCAGGGAGTCGAGCAGCCCGTTCTCGCGCCCCCGGCACCGCCGGAGGGCGTCCGGGAGATGCTCGAACTCAAAGGAGTCCGGAAGCAGTACGGCAGCTTCGTAGCGGTGAAGGGCGTCGACCTGCATGTGCACCGCGGCGAGATCTTCGGCTTCCTGGGCCCGAACGGCGCCGGGAAGACCACCACGATCCGCATGGTGGCGGGCGTCCTGAGACCGACCAGCGGGCAGGTTCTGGTCGGCGGCGACGATCTCGCGGTGAGTCCCGAGAGCGCGAAGTCGCGCATCGGCTATATCCCGGATCGGCCATATCTCTATGAGAAGTTGTCCGCGGCCGAATTCCTACGCTTCGTCGCAGGACTGTGGGGTCGTGAAGGCGACGCAGTGGAGGCGCGGGCCGACCGCCTGCTCGAGCTTTTTCAGCTGACGCCCTGGAAGGACGAGCTCATCGAGAGCTTCTCGCACGGGATGCGCCAGAAGGTCCTCATCAGCTCTGCGCTCATCCATCAACCGGAGCTCATCGTCGTCGATGAACCGATGGTGGGACTCGATCCACGATCGGCGAAGCTCCTGAAGGACCTGTTCCGGACCTTCGTCGGACATGGCGGGACCGTCTTTCTCTCGACGCACACGCTCGAGGTTGCCGAGGCGCTCTGCGATCGCATCGCGATCATCAATCACGGCGAGATAATCGCCCTGGGCACGATGGACGAGTTGCGCACCCAGGCCGAAAGCGGTGGTGCTCACCTCGAGGAGATCTTCCTGAAGGTCACCGGCGGCGGCGCCATGACCGACGTGATCGACAGCCTGCGGGAGGCGATCGAGAAGTGAGCGCCGCCGCCGTACGACGCGCCGGCCTTCTGTGGCTGTTACGGCCCAAGGTCCGGATGAAGATGAATCGGGCGCGTACCGATGAGGGACGTCTCTTCAAGGCGCTGCTCCTCGGCTTCGTGGGCGTCTTCTTCTGGACTCTAATCTTCGGGGTCATCTTCCGGATGTTGCTGTACTTCCGGGGCACGCAGGGCATCGGCGACCTGCTCGCGGCGAAATTGCTCGGACTCGCGTTCGTCACCTTCCTGATGATCCTGGTTCTGTCGAACGTGATCACGGCACTGTCCACGTTCTTCCTCTCGGAAGACCTCGAGTTCGTCGTGGCGGCTCCGGTCGCATCCGATACGGTTTACGCGGCCCGCCTCATCGAGACGATCGTCGATTCATCCTGGATGGTCGCCCTTTTGGCGGTGCCACTCCTGATTGCGTACGGCGCCGTCTACGCGGCGAGTCCGATGTACTACCTGCTCGCGGTGGCCACCGTGATTCCCTTCCTCGTGATTCCGGCGGTCCTGGGAAGCGCGGGCACGCTGCTTCTGGTCAACGTCTTCCCTGCACGTCGTACGCGAGACCTGCTGGCGCTCGTGGGACTCTTTGCGGCAGCAGGTGTGGTGGCTCTCTTCCGCTTCCTGAGGCCCGAGCGGCTCATGAGCCCCGAGGAATTCAGCAGCCTGGTCGACTTCGTCGCGGTTCTCCGAACGCCTACTTCGGCCTGGCTTCCCAGTGAGTGGGTCGCCGATGCACTGATGTCGTACCTCGGCGGCTACTTCGAGTGGTTCCCGTTCCTGTTCCTCTGGTCGACGGCGGCGATGTGCTTCGTCGTGGGTGCGTGGCTGCACCACAGGTATTACGACGCAGGGTTCACGAAGGCGCAGGAAGGTGCGGAGATACGGGAGGGTCGAGGACGATCGCGGCTGCTCGACCGCCTTTTCGGCAGAATGACCGCGCGCACCCGGGTGATGGTTGGAAAGGAGATCCGTGTCTTCTTTCGGGACACGACACAGTGGTCGCAGCTGATCCTGCTCGGCGTGTTGGTCGCCGTCTACGTCTACAACATCACGGTGCTGCCGCTCTACACGGGTGAGCAGGTGTCCTTTCTGCTCATCAACGTCGTGTCGTTCCTGAACCTCGGACTGGCCGGATTCGTGGTCGCTGCGATCGCCGCACGCTTCGTCTTCCCCGCCATGTCCATCGAGGGACGCATGATGTGGCTCATGCGTTCGTCACCCATCGATGTCCGCACGATCTTCTGGTCCAAATACTGGGTCGGAACCGTCCCTCTGCTTGCGGTGGCTCTCCCGCTCATCGTCGGCACGAATCTGGTTCTCGACGCATCGCCGTTCATCCTCACGCTGACGTCGTTGACGATGGTGGGAATCACCTTCGCGCTCACGTCGTTGGCGTTGGGCCTCGGGGCGATCTACCCGAATTACGACACCGAGAACGTCGCAGAGATTCCCACTTCGTTCGGTGGACTCCTCTTCATGATGGCCGCGGTCATCTACCTCGCCGGAGTGGTGATTCTCGAGGCGTGGCCCGTCTATTTGTACCTGAACTCCCGGTTCCAGGTCGGGACCGCCGAGGTCAGTCCGGTGCCGCTCATGATGGGAGTGGCGGGGGCGGCGGTGCTCACCGTGGCAGCCACGGTATTGCCACTGCGTGCAGGAATCAGGAAGGTACAGTCGGTCGACTTCTGACGCGTTAGCGTGGCCCGGACGATCGGGCCAACACGGAGATATGGATGCTCAGTTCAATCAAGCGGTTCTTCTCGACGTCGATGAATCCGGCGCCCGAGTCCGACCCGGACACCGAAAAGAAGGACATCCGGCTCGCCGCATGCGCGCTGCTGCTGGAACTGGCGAACGCGGATGACGAGTTCACCGAGGACGAGCGCCAGCATCTGGACTCGGCGGTGCGCCGTCAGTTCGGTCTCGACGCGGGCGAAGCCGAGAAGCTGCTCGAACTCGCACAGGAGGCGAGGGACGAGGCCGTCGATCTGTGGCAATTCACGAATCTGATCGCCGAGAACTACTCGACCGGCCAGAAGATGGTACTCGCCGAGATCATGTGGGGCCTCGTCTACTCCGACGGAGACCTGGCGAGCAAGGAGGACTACCTCATGCGCAAGATCTGCAACCTGCTCCGGCTCGAACCGGGGTATCTGGCGGAGACCAGGAAGAAATTCACCGGTTCCGATCGGGGGTGACAGCCCGGCCGTAGCCCGGCATATTCCGTTCGCTACGCACACTCACTTCGAAAGACACTCCACGATGCTCGATCTGGTACCTGGCGGCTACATCTTCACCCACGCGATCTTCTGGACCGTGGTCGGGATGGTCGCGGTCGGCACGAATGCGATAGCGATCATTCTCTCGATCGGACTCGGATTGCTGGTTGTGGAGACGGCTACCAAGTCCCAGTGACCCCCCGTTCGGTACTCGAATGATCGAAGGGACACTGATGGTCGCCGGAGCACTCATCGCGTTCGGGTACGGTATCTGGCTCGGACTGCCGGGACGGTTCACCCAGAGTGCCAAGGATATCGAAGAGACCATGGCTGCGGGCGGCGCACGCCGCAGGAAGACCAAGCGTGTCTTCACGCCGATTGCCTGGCTTCAGAGAAAGGCCGGCGCGAGGGACTCGATCGATCGACGTCGAAAGGGTCCAGGCTTCAAGATGAAGGCACCCGACGACCGCTGACGGCCGACGGGCTGATCGCTACCCCAGCAGCGCGTTGATCCCGACGAGCCCCATCCCGATGATCGCTCCGAGCAGGTAGCCGAGTCGAACGATCAGGCGCAGTTCCCGATCGGTAACCTTGCGTACGATCTCTTCCATCTTCGGTGTCGGGAAGTGCAACACCTTCTCCTCCACCCGGCGGGCGACGTCGATTCGCTCCACGACAGCCGGCACCTGGGTCTGGAGCCAGTCCCAAATGGGGTCGCTCAGGGCAGCCTCCAGGCGGCGAGGTCCGTCTTCAGGGAACCACCGTGCGGGTGTCCCAATGGGACGGTCGAGTGCCCTCGAAACCAGTCGCTGCGCTCCGGTCTCCACGACCCCGTGCACCGTATCCGTGCGAGCCCCGGTCACGAGAATCTCCGCGATACGATCTGTCGGGATTCTCCCGAGTACTTCGCCCCAGGTCCGGGCACCGGCCTTGTCCAGGCCCTGATGGAGCTTCTCGACGAGGAAATCTCGCGTGGCGGGATCCCGCGCCATGCCGACGATCCAGCCCGTCAGCGTATCTCTGGCCTCGATGACGTTGGGATCGTCCGGCTCACCCAACACGTCGCGCACGGGCCTTCTGAGGAAGTCGACGATGGCCTGGTTGACCCCACGTGCCATCGCTTCCTGCACGGCGGGGTCGCGCAGGATCTCCGAGAGACGCTCGGCACCTTCGGCTTCGATGGTGTCGAGCACCTTGTCGACCGTGTCCTCGGTCATGACCAGGCGGGCGACGACGCGCTGATGGAACCTGAGGTCCCGCAGAAAGCGGTGTAACAGGTCGTGGATCGTCGCCTCGAAGCGGGCGCGCGCCTCCGGGTCCTCGAGGAGTCCACCGAGACGTTCCGCAGCGAGCGGCAGGTAGCTGGCGATCGCCTTCTCGACGGAACCCACCAACCCGATCGGGAGGATCTGTTCGAAGGTGCGGCCTGGCGTCAGCAGACGTTCGGCGGCGCGGTCGAGGTAGTCCGAGACCGCCTGTGTGAAGTCCTCGCTCTCTACTGCACCCTCGAGCCACTCCTCTACTGCGCCCTCGAGGGCCTCGCCGCGAGCTGCCGTCAGAACACCGGCGATCGGCTCATCTGCGACCGTCTCGACCAGGTCTCCCGCTCGGCGGCGCATCGCCTCTTCGAACGCCTCGGACTCGATGTACTCTTCCAGTTGATCGAGGCCCTTTCGCAGGGCGTCCTGGATGAGGGTTTCGACATCCTCCGACACGGCCGGCGGGATCAGGTCGCGAAGGGACCCGCGTTCCGTGTGCATGACCTCGCCGAGGAACAAGGCCAGCCGCTGGTCGAATGCGTCCCGGAACTCGTGGTCGGCGAACGTATGGGTCAGGTCTTCCGGTGTGAGCAGGCGATTGCCCACGGTCCGCCCGATCGCTGCTGCGAGCCGCGGCTGGTTTTTCGGAACTGCGCCCTGGAGGAAGCCGATGCGCCACCGGCCGAAGAGTTTCGGTGGCTCGTACGGATGGAACAGCATCCAGATGGCGATCGTATTCGTGAGCCCACCGGCGATCGCGCCGAAGAGAATCGTGACGAGTGCCTTCCAGATTTCCGGGGTCACGGGGCTCTACCGCGTTTCATGGACGAGGATGCCACGGACGGGATACGTACCGTCGACCGTGGAAAGTTCACCGAGGACCTCATAGAGGGCGCGGACCGGAAGCAGCGGCCCCGGCCCATCTCCCGCCTGGATCTCGGCGGAAAGGGCTTCGAGTTCGCCTTCGACGAGCCCGTCGGAAGACCAGACGCGCCAGGCTACCGGAACGTCGCGCCGGGCTGGAGGAAACGCCTCGGCTCTCCACCAGTCGACGCGCACCTCGGGCCATTGGAGCGTACGATCGTCGACATTGGCCCAACCACGATAGATCGGATCTGCGTCACCCCCGTACTCGCCGTCTGCCGCGAGGACGAACCGGGCCGAGTCCCCCGAGAGGAGGAATGCCCAGTCACCACCGGGATGTGTCGACCCCGCGGATGCCCGAGCCATGTCCAGGATCATTCCGTCCATGCGCTGCTCTGCGAGATAGGCCGCTCCCGACACCACGATGAATGAACCACCGCGCGCGCCGGTCCATGAAGCCTCGACCTCACCCAGCGCCAGCTCCAGCGAGCGCGGGCCTTCCTCGAACAGGATCCCGTCGACGGCGTCTCCGTCCCTTACCAGAAGGCGCAGACCCTGGTGCGGCAGAATCCGCCCGGCGGAGCGCGACGGGGGAGTCCACCACTGCTCGGCGAAGAAGGGTTCCCACACTCCTCCCCTCGCCAGCCAGCCGCGGGCCTCTCGCATGACGGTGTCAGGATACTCCACGGTGCGCATCATCCACGGAACCAGGAAAACGCTGTCGCCTTCGAGCGACGCGAACACGAAGTTCCGTTCGTAGACACGCTGCGTGAAGTTTCCGTCTTCTTCAGGAGGCTGAGTCCCCTCGGCGCCGCTCGACAGTTCCGGCTCGGAGCCGCCGCACGCCGAAGCGAACATCACGCAGCCCATCACGATCGCGACCGTTCGGCAGGGGTGAAGCCTCACGAATGCTCCTGCTTGGGATTGCTCCGCGTGGGGTCCAGGATCTGACCCGGCTTCACGCTCAGCTTCGCGTCGAGCTTCCGGAAGAAGTATCCGATGGTCCTTTTCGTCAGTCCCAGATCGGTCCGTTCGGTGCGCGATGCCGCCTGAATGTCGACCCGCGTCTGCGCGTCCTGGTCGAGGCCAATCTGAATCCAGACGTCGGTCTCGATGCTGAAGATCCGGGTTCGATATAGAGCGTCGATGATCCCGGCCTGGTCATCCGCCATGACGATGCTCCATCGGCCGAGTCCGCCTCCAGTCAGAGAGATGGCCGCCTGCCATACGTTCTCGAACGGAATCGTATAGGTGCGCCCTCGCAGGCGCTCATCGGGCGACGCCGGATCGGTCGCTGCCCTGTTCTTCGTGAAGCCTCTCAGAACTTCCTTCAACCACCCAACTCCGGTCCCAGTGCGAAGCGGATCGAGACATTCGCAGTGACGGTCTGGTCGCCGGCCTCGATGGGAGTGGCGGCCGCCCGGAAGGATGCGTCAGCCATCTCTGCCATCCGAGGTTGCGGGCGCTGTGCCCCCCCGTTGATCTCGAGCGGTGCACCGAGTTCGTGGCCCAGCGACCGCGCGATCACCTCGGCTTCCGATCTCGCGTTTCGGACGGCCTCAGCAAGAGCTTCGGTACGCGCGGCCTCCGTATCGGACGCGAAGAACGAAATCGTCGAAACCCGGTTCGCGCCCGAGCCGATCGCGACGTCGATCACACGTCCCACGGCATCGACGTCCTCGATCGTGGCGCTCACGTTGTTCAGGACGGTGTACGCCACGATCTCACGCGTGCGCTGGTTGTTGGTCGCGCTGTATTCGGGGCGTAGCGAGTAGCCGTAGGTCGCGAGGGTCAGCCCTTCGACCGAGGCGTCTCGCAGTGCCGTCAGAACCGCGTCCATCGCGTCGGCATTGGCCGCGGCCGCCCGATCTGCGGCTGAGGCCCGCGTCTCCATCGCGAAGGCGACCCGGGCACGATCCGGTGCGACCTGCACGCTTCCGCTTCCGCTCACCTGGATCCATCCCTGCTCGGGTGCCTCCTGGGCAGGGATCGTTCCCGTCCGGTCAACGGGCACCTCGTACACGTTCATGCGATCGAAGCCCGCATTCGCGGGTGTCGCCTGACCTCCGGCCGGGGGACCGCTACAGGCCGTGAGAATGGCCGCCAACAGACCGATTTGACCGAATCGTGTCATTGCTCGTGTCCTCTTCTGCCATCGGATGTCGACCGGGGCCCGCGGGTCCGGACTCCCGCCCATCCTCGGTATCCGGTTATAGTGTGGCGCTCTCGACGCACCCCCGCCACATCAAGTGAGCGCCGATGAAAGCCGTGATCCCTCTCGCCGGCAAAGGCACCCGCCTCCGGCCTCACACGCACCATACCCCCAAGCCGCTTCTTAAGGTCGCCGGAAAGCCGGTTTTGGCCTACATCCTAGACGATCTGGTCGAGTTAGGGGTGGAAGAGGTCGTCTTCATCGTCGGCCATCTGCGTGACACCGTGGAGTCGTGGATCACATCGGAATATCCGAATCTGCGGGGGCACTACGTCCTGCAGGCCGTCCAGGACGGAACGGCGGGGGCCATCGCACTCGCGGAGCCTTACGTGGACGAGGACGTCCTCATCATCTTCGCGGACGCGGTGCTCGAGGTGGACTACGGCCTGACCAAGACGCTGGGTACCGAGTACGGCGCGGTGCTCTGGGCGAAGGAAGTCGAGGACTATCAACGCTACGGCGTCATCGTCACGAATGACGACGGCACGATGGCGAAGATCGTGGAGAAGCCCTCGGAGCCGGTGTCGAAGCTGGCGAACATCGGGCTCTATTACGTGGCCGACCATGAACTCCTGTTCGAGGGGATCAGGCACACCCTGGCGTCCGATCCCGGCCCATCGGGAGAGTTCTATCTGACTGACGCGTTTCAATACATGGTCGACAACGGGAGTCGCCTCATCACCGCACCGGTCGACGGATGGTGGGATGCCGGCAAGCCTGACACCCTGCTCGAAACGAACGCCCATCTACTCGAGATCGGTCACGCGGGCATCGACGAGACGGCCACGGTCGAGGACGCGGAGATCGTTCAGCCGGTGCGGATCGAGGGAGGTGTGGTCGTACGGGGAGGCCGGATCGGCCCGAACGTCACACTCGAGGCCGGATGCAAGGTCGAGGCGTGCACCGTGGAGAACTGCGTGGTCGGTCCGGACGCCGAACTCGCGAGATCCGACCTGCGTGATTCGCTCATCGGTGGGCACGCGCAGGTCAGCGACATGTCGGGGAGTCTGCTGGTGATGGACCACGCGGTGGTGGCTGGGAGCGCCTGACCCGTCGGTTATTCGCGGTGAAAGCGATCAGCCGCCAGAGCTGACACCCGCGCTCAGCAGGACGGTGTAGAGCGCCCGGACTATTCCTTCAGCCCCGCCGACGTTTCGGTACCATTCGACCGTGGTATGGGCCTGACCGGCCTCACCACCACACCCCAGCGTAATCGCGGGGATACCGAGTGACATGGGGATGTTCGCGTCCGTCGACGAGGTAGCGAGCACCGGTTCACGCTCTAGCGCACGGGTCGACGAGAGGGCCGCCTGGACGAGGGGCGTATCGTTCGGCGTCCGCCCACCCGGCCGGTCTCCGATCGTCTCGAACGCGAACGTCAGGACGCCCTGTGAGGCGCTGTCACCCGTCTCGGCGTCCGTGGCAATGTCCGCCACGCACGCACGCACCTCCCTCTCGAGTTCCATCAGCCGTTCGTTGTCCTCGCACCGGGTGTCGATCTCGAGCCACGCTTCCTGAGGAATCGCGTTGATACTCTTGCCGCCCCCGATCCGCGCGATGGTCAGGGTCGATACGGGGTCGTTCGAGAGCTTCAGGTCGGTCAGGTGGCTGCCCAGGTCGGTCGCCGCGTGGATCGGGTTAGCGGTGCCCCAGTCGACCCAGGAGTGACCGCCCGGCCCTCTGATCGTGATTCGAAACCGACGGGAACCAAGCCCCCGCGTCACCACCCGGTCGAGTCCGGCACCATCGAGTGAAATGAAGCCCCCCGCCGCGCGCGCGGCTCCGTCTTTGCCAAACAGGTGCTTCACACCCCTGAGATCGCCGAGGCCCTCCTCGCCCACGGTGGCTACGAACAGCAATGGGGCGTCTGTCCAGATCGAGGCCGATTCCAGTGCTCTCGCGAGGCTCAGGAGGCTCGCCAGGCCGCGGGCGTCGTCGGAGATTCCTGGCCCTCGGAGAAGGTCGCCCTCTCGCGTGACGGAGACGTCGGTGTCAGCCGGAAAAACGGTATCGAGGTGAGCAGAAATCACGAGGGGTGGCACCGCTGATGTACCCTCCCGGATGGCGACCACATTCCCGACGGCATCGAGCCTCGGAGTCTTCAGCCCTGCGGTCTCCATCAACTCGGCCATCCGCAATCCCCGGGCAGTTTCGCCGAATGGCGGCGCCGGGATTTCGCTCAACTCGATCTGCTCGTCGAGCGTGCGCCCGTCCGTCGTTTCGATGATCTCACGTGCCCGCCGGGTCGCTTCTAGCAGGAGAATCGGGTTGGTCACGGAGGCTCGCTGCGACGGATCGCGTGGCGGGTGGTGGACGGGAATCATAGGCCGTCGATCTCATGCCGTCGATGTTCCGACCCAAGGGTGTGGTCCGGGGGAGTGAGCAACGGGGGCGGTCTCGTATGACTCCGACGCATGTGTATGTTTAATGGTACACACCCTGAGACCGATGACGAGAGCACGTGGCATGGACGAGAAGTCGCTCATTCACGATTGGAACGAATCGGAGTCCGCCTTCGACTGGACGACGGTCGTGGGCGTCCAGTTCGACGACGAAACCCTGCGCGACGGGCTTCAGAATCCTTCGGTGGTGGATCCGTCTATCGAGGACAAGATCCGGCTTCTCCATCTAATGGATCGACTCGGAATCCACACGGCGGATATCGGCCTCCCCGGTGCGGGGCCGAGAGCGGTGGAGGCGGTCACGGCTCTCGCCAAGGAGATCGTCGAGTCCGGGCTGTCGATTCGACCCAACTGTGCGGCCCGAACGGTACTCGCCGATGTCCGACCGATCGCCGAGATCAGCCAGGCAGTCGGAATCCCGATCGAGGCGTGCACCTTCATCGGAAGCTCGCCGATTCGTCAGTACGCAGAGGATTGGACGCTGGCCAAGATGCTCAGGGTCACGGAGGAGGCCGTCACCTTCGCGGTGGCCGAAGGGCTCCCGGTGATGATGGTCACCGAGGACACGACGCGCGCGCAGCCCGAGGTGCTGAAGCAGCTGTACACCCGTGCGATCGAATGCGGTGCGCGCCGTATCTGTCTTTCGGACACCGTCGGCCACGCGACCCCAGCAGGTGTACGGTCGCTCGTTCGTTTCGCGATCGAAGAGGTCGTTGCGCCCTCGGGCGAAGAGGTCGGCATCGACTGGCATGGGCACCGCGATCGTGGCTTCGGCCTGGCGAATACCCTGACGGCGATTCAGGCAGGGGCTACGCGTGTCCACGGGACCGCCCTGGGGATCGGCGAGCGGTCCGGGAATGCGGAAATCGACTTGTTGCTCGTCAACCTCAAGCTGCTCGGCGTCATCGACACGGACCTGACGGTCCTGCCCGAGTACTGCGAGCTCGTCGCCCAGGCGTGTCAGATTCCGCTGGTGCACTCCTATCCCGTCTTCGGGAGTGACGCATTTCGGACAGGAACGGGGGTGCACGCCGCCGCGATCGTAAAGGCACACGCCAAAGGAGACGATTGGCTGGCAGATCGCGTATACTCTGCGATTCCTGCTTCGATGGTCGGGCGGAAGCAACTGATCGAGATTGGGCCGATGTCCGGCCTTTCGAACGTGAAGCATTGGCTCCGCGAGCACGAATACGATCCCGACGACGAGGAGCTGTGCTCCCGGATCATCCAGGCGGCGAAGCAGACCGATCGTACGCTGACCGAAGGAGAACTCGAAGCGCTCTGCAGGACGGGCTGACCCCCGCCTCGCCGCGCTGCTTCGCTCGCGACTGAGATCATGTCACCCGATTCTCGAGCCACTCCGAGTCTTCGAATCCTCGTTGTCGAGGACGAACCGGATATTGCCGCGCTCATCGCCTATCAACTCACGCGCGAGGGCTTTGGGGTGGAGACGACGGGGGACGGTGCAGATGCGCTCGATGCCGTGGCCCGAGAGGTCCCGGATCTGGTTGTTCTCGATCGCATGTTGCCCGGCCTCACAGGTGACGAAGTGCTTCAGCGGCTGAAGGGAGAGCAGGCGACGGCGGATATCCCGGTCCTTCTGCTGACCGCCAAGCGCGAGCAGGATGACAGGATAGAGGGGTTCGAGCTCGGCGCGGACGACTACCTGACAAAGCCCTTCAGCCCCCGCGAACTCGTACTCCGGGTGCGGGCTATTCTCCGCCGTCCTCAGGACGCGGGCACGGCGGGGGGTGGACGGATTCTCAGTGCCGGCCCGCTTCGGCTCGCCGTCGAGGCCCATCGCGCCACGCTCGATGACCAGGAGCTGCCGCTGACGCCGACCGAGTTCCGACTATTGCGGGCGCTCATGGAGCGAAAGGGACGGACCCAGAGCCGGAAGCAGTTGCTCGAAAAGGCCTGGTCGGTCGAGTCCGAGGTCTCGGATCGGATCCAGACGCGCACCGTAGACATGCACGTGCGTCGACTTCGGGCCAAGCTCGGAGAGGTAGGCGAGTGGATTCATACCGTGCGCGGATTCGGATACCGGCTCAAGGTGCCCGAGGGGGTCGAATAGCCGACCGGCGCCGCGTGCTCTAGTCTTCGTGAATGCGACTTCGCGTACATCATCCGCTCTTCGCCGGAATCCTCGGTACGGTAGGCCTGATCGTGGTCCTCGTGATCCTGTCTGCGGGATCCGGACTGCGTAGCCAACTGAAGGCGACCTTCCAAGCTGAACTGGGCCGTCAGCTCAGCCTGGCCCATGCGCTCGTGGTATCCGCGCAACCCACGGATCTGGATGCGCTCGCCGGCGATATCGCCGATCGGCTCGACTATCGCGTCTCGTTCATCGCGCTCGATGGGGAAGTGCTCGGCGATTCGCACGTCGTCGAGGGTCGGATCGCGGAAGTGGAAAACCACTTCGATCGTCCGGAGGTGAGGGCGTTGCTTGCCGGCAGTGAAGTGAGCTTCGCCGAACGAGCCAGTGTGACGATTGGGGAGTCTCTCCTCTACGGTGCCCGGATCACTACCGTAGGCGGTGAGGACCTGATTCTCCGAATCGCCGCGCCTCAAAACGACATCCAGGCGGCGGTCGACGGTGTGCGGCGGACGGTTGCTGTTACCGGATTCATCGCTCTCCTCATTGCTTTGGCAGCTGCCTACGGCTTGAGCCTCGCCTTTACACGACCGCTCGGAAGTATGGCTGACGGGGCGAGACTCCTCATTCGGGGTGACTTCAGTAGCCGCCTGCCCTTGAGTCGTATCGCGGAACTGCAGGACCTCGGCATTGCGTTCAATCGCCTTACGGAAGAGCTACAGGCGCGACTTTCCGAACTCGGGCGAGAACGCGACGAGATGAAGACCCTCATTGATTGCATGGCCGAGGGTGTCATTGCACTCAACGATGAAGGGCAGGTACTGCGCGTGAACCGGACGGCTCGGTCGCTGCTCGGGGTGAGCGACGTGCCGCCCCTCGCTCCCCTCGACGCGATCGTTCGGAACGCCGACCTGCGGTCTGCGCTCCAACACTCCATCTCCGATGGTGGACAGGCTCTCGAGATGGAGCTTACCGGTCGGCACGTGCTGCTCGCCTCGCGGGCACTCGACCATGGAGGGGCGGTAACCACGCTCCTGGACATCACGGAATTGCGACACCTGGAGCAGGTGCGCAGGGATTTCGTCGCGAACGCATCGCACGAGCTGAAGACCCCACTGACCTCGATACGCGGATACGCCGAGACGCTGACCGATTCCGACCCGCCGGAGGCTCTTCGAAAGCAGTTTCTCGAATCGATCCATGCCAACACGCTCCGACTTCAGCGTCTGGTCGACGACCTGTTGGACCTGTCGCGTCTCGAGTCGGGAAGCTGGACCGCTTCTCGCGAGCCGGTACATCTCTCCGAGGTGCTGGCGGAGGCCCTGGATCTGGCCGGTGCCGGTGGCTCAGCCGATCGCACCTTTGAAATGGAAGGCGATGGCGAGGTGTTGGCAGATCGCCAGGGTCTGGTCCAGGTGTTCAGAAACCTGATCGAGAACGCGATTCGGCACACCGAACCGGACGGCCTCATCCGGGTCACCGTCTTCCTCGATCATGTGACGGGAATGGCCCGCGTATACGTGATCGATGACGGGGAGGGGATCCCCAAGCCGTCTCTGGAGCGCATCTTCGAGCGCTTTTACCGAGCGGACTCGTCCAGGGCCCGCGACTTCGGAGGTACCGGACTCGGGCTCGCGATCGTGAAGCATCTCGTCACCTCGATGGGCGGGGAGATTGAAGCGGAGAGTGAGGTGGGGCGTGGAACCACCATTGGACTGACGCTGCCCCTGCATCAGCGGGATGCCTGAGGCCGCATTGGAGTTGCGTAGGGTCGACGTTGTCACGTAGCCTGTCGGTCCATGGACCATGACATGACCGGCGCCGTCGAGGCCCTACTCGACGAAGTGTCGGTAGACACCCAGCCACAGCCCCTTTTCGACGCGACGAATCTGCGAGGACAGGTCGCGATCGTTACGGGTGCCTCCAGCGGAATCGGGCGCGCTGCCGCGCTGGAACTCGCCCGCTGCGGGACGCACGTCGCGTTCTGTTTCCTCGACTCCGGGTCCCAGTCACGCCTCGATGCCCAGGAGGTGGCGCGCAAGCTCCGGGAGATGGAGGTCCGGGTCTTCTTCCGGTCTTGCGACGTGCGCGAGAGTCGAGACGTGAAGGACTTCATCAACGAGGTCCAGGAGGAACTCGGGGGTGTGCAGATCCTCGTCAACAACGCCGGCATCGGTCGGGACGGGGCGTTGTGGAGAATGGAGGATCATGAGTGGGAAGCGGTGGTCAGGACGAACCTGGACGGCGCGTTCTTCTTTACCCGCTCGGTAGCTCCGCTCATGCGGTCTCAGGAGTACGGCAAGATCGTGAACGTGACGTCGGTTCACGGGATTCGTTCCGAGTTCGGGATATCGAACTACGCGTCTTCCAAGGCAGGCCTCATCGGCCTGACCCGCAGCGCCGCAGTGGAACTGGGCCCCATGAACATCAACGTCAACGCGGTGGCGCCGGGCTATATCCGCACTACTCGTCTCACAGACGGCGTGCCGTCCGAGATCCTCGATCGGGCGCGCGAACAAGCTGTCCTCGGACGGCTCGGTGACCCACAGGACGTGGCAGGGGTCGTGCTCTTTCTCTGTTCGGAATCCGCTCGCCACATCACCGGAGCGGTGATCCCGGTGGACGGCGGTTACCTGCTCTAGTCAGCCGCGCCGGTTGTTCCGGTTGGCGTTGCCCTCACGTCCTTCGGCCGTCATTCTCCGCGAATGCAGATTCTGAGAAAGCTCTCGACCCTCATCGACGGTCTGAACAATCGGATCGGAGCCGCCATCCGGTGGCTCGCGCTCTTCATGGTGATCATCGGAGCGGTGAGTGCGGTCGTCAGGTACTTCGCACGATCTCAGCAGTGGACGCTGAACCTGACGCCGGCTACCGAACTCCAGTGGTACCTGTTCAGCATCATCTTTCTGATGGGTGCGGCGTACGGCCTGAACCATGACGTGCACGTGCGTGTGGACGTCATGTACGAGCGGTTCAGCGCAAAGACGCAGGCGTGGATCGACCTGTGTGGGACCCTCGTCTTTCTGATCCCTTTCTCCGTTCTGATGCTGTACGTGTCGTACCCGGCGGTGAGGAATTCCTGGTCGGTACGGGAGGTCTCGCCGGACCCCGGTGGGTTACCCCGATATCCCATCAAGGCGCTGATCATCATCTCGTTCGTGCTCCTGCTTCTTCAGGCCGTGAGTCAGCTCGTAAAGCAGGTCGATGTCATTCGGGGGGTCGCTCCTGAGTTCGATCACCACGAAGACGAACCGAGGGCCCACGTATGAGTTTCTGGGGCCCCACCATGTTCGTCGCCGTCCTGGCGATGATCTTCAGTGGATATCCGGTGGCGTTCGCGCTTGGCGGCACCGCGTTCATCTTCGCCCTGCTCGGCTCCGCGTTCGGGGCCTTCGACATTCCGCTCCTCTTCGCGCTGCCGGAACGCACGTTCGGCACGATGTCGAACTTCACCCTGCTGGCGGTGCCGTTCTTCATCTTCATGGGGACGATCCTCGAGAAGTCGAAGCTGGCCGAGCAGCTCCTGGAGACGATCGGGCTGCTCTTCGGCCGGTTCCGAGGCGGCCTGGCGTTCGGTGTGATCTTCGTGGGTGCGCTTCTCGCGGCCGCGACGGGTGTGGTGGGTGCGAGCGTGACCGCTATGGGCCTGATCTCACTGCCGGTCATGCTGAGGAACGGCTACAAGGAGGACCTCAGCCTGGGGGTGATCGCGGCCTCCGGCACGCTCGGACAGATCATTCCGCCGTCGATCGTCCTCATCGTCCTCGGCGACCAGATGGGCGTGAGCGTCGGAGACCTGTTTCGGGCGGCGGTGGTCCCCGGCCTGGCGCTCACCGGTGGATATGCGATCTACGTGGCGGGCGCGGCGTTCTTCAGGAAGGAGGCGGCGCCCGCGCTTCCCATCGAAATGAGAATCTCCGGCTGGGAACTCGTGCGGCGTGTGGTTGTGTCGCTGCTCCCGCCTCTGACGCTGATCGTCGTCGTGCTCGGGAGTATCTTCGCCGGGGTCGCGACACCCACGGAAGCAGGAGCACTCGGCTCGATCGGCGCGCTCGGGCTTGCGGCGCTCAATCGGTCACTCACGTACGAGGCTCTCAGCAAAGCGATGGAGGAGACGAGTCGACTCACGATCATGGTCGTCTTCCTCCTCATCGGTTCGACCGCTTTCGCCCTGGTGTTCCGCGGCTTCGACGGGGACCTCTGGATCGAAGGGATGCTCACGGGTGTGCCCGGAGGGGCGCTGGGCTTCCTGATCATCGTGAATCTGGTGGTCTTCCTATTGGGCTTCTTCATCGACTTCTTCGAGATCGCGTTCATCATCGTGCCGCTGATCGTTCCCGCCGCGGTGCTCCTCGGTGTCGATCTCACCTGGCTCGGAATCGTGTTGGCAGTAAACCTCCAGACGTCGTTCCTCACCCCACCCTTTGGCTTCTCGCTGTTCTACCTGAGAGGGGTCACGCCGGATGACATATCCACCACCACCATCTATCGGGGCGTGATACCATTCATCGCGATCCAGCTCGTGGTACTTGGGGGAGTCATCTGGATGGCCGTACCGAAGTAGCCAGAGCCTCAGCGGATGGCGACCTATGAACCGGAGCTTCCGAGCCTGATCACGTCGTGGTCAGGGGGAAGGCGCAAGCTGGGGAAGGACCCGGTGTTCGGCCCGTGGGTGAAGAAGATCGGGACGATTCGTCTCCATGACATGACCGACGATCCCTTCTTCTACCTCGCACGCACGATCTGCTACCAGCAGTTGGCGGGGAAGGCCGCGGCCACCATCCACGGGCGATTCGTCGCGGCCCTCAATGGTGACGTATCGCCGGCCAGGGTGCTGCGCGTGCGGGAGGCTACGCTGCGGAAGGCGGGTCTGTCGCGCAACAAGCTCGCCGCCATTCGCGACCTGGCGACGAAGATCCGGTCCGGCGAGGTCGAAGTGCACGACCTCGATGCGCAGACCGACCAGGAGGTGATCGATCGCCTCACGCGTGTGCGTGGAATCGGAGTGTGGACAGCGCAGATGTACCTGATGTTCCGGTTGTATCGGCCCGATGTCTGGCCGACGGGCGACCTGGGTGTCCGGGCTGGATTCGCGAAGGCGCACGGCCTCGCCGTCCACCCCACGGAGAAGGCGATGCTGCCCATGGGTGACGCGCATCGCCCTTGGCGGAGCGCTGTAGCCTTCTATTGTTGGCGGATCCTCGAGACGGAACTGCCATGAGTCGAAGAACCATCAATCTGACTGACGAACTCTACGATTACCTCGTCGAGGTGTCCGTCCGAGAGACGGACACGCATCGAAGACTGCGCGAGGAGACCGCGGAACTCGAGAATGCGCAAATGCAGATCAGCCCTGAGCAGGGTCAGTTCATGACGATGCTCGTGGGTCTCATGGGTGCGAGCCTGGCACTGGAGATTGGGACTTTCACGGGCTACAGCGCGCTATGCGTCGCGAGCGGCCTTCCAGAGGATGGGCGACTGATCGCGCTCGACATCGACGAAGAGTGGCCGTCGTTCGGGCGCCGCTATTGGGCCGAAGCGGGTGTCGGGCACAAGATCGAATTCCGTGGGGGCCCCGCCTCCGAAACGCTTACAGCGCTGATCGACGAGGGAATGGAGGGCGAGTTCGACTTCATCTTCATCGATGCCGACAAGCGTGGGCTCGACGACTATTACGAGAAGTCGCTTCGTCTCATCCGAGACGGAGGACTGATCGCCGTCGACAACACGTTGTGGAGTGGTAAGGTCATCGACGAGCGCGTATCAGTGAGCCTCGTTCCGATTGGGGACGGGCTGACGCTACTGAGGAAGGAATGAGACGAGTGAACATGACGAAGCATCAGCGACTGAGGTCGCTGATACGCGCCTTCAGAGGCGCTAGACCTTCCCGAACGCCGACACCTGGTACGAGAGCTCATTTCCGCGCGCATAGGTCCACTGGGCATCGCGGAACGTGCGGTACGAGTCGTACACCCGGCGGAACGTCTCGTCCGCGGCGGACTGCTCTTCCAGGTATGCGTTCGACTCGCGCCACGCGGCGTCCATGATGTCTTGTGAATACTCATGTACCGTCACGCCGTGCTCGTTGACCAGCCGCTGGAGAGCGAGCGGATTGGCATTGTCGTAGGCGGCGAGCCGGTCGGCGTAGGTTTCCCCACAAACGGCCTGCAGGATCTGCTGATACGCGGGAGGCAGTTCGTTGTAGGCCTCGAGGTTGATGAGCAGGCCCATGGTGACCCCTGGCTCCCACCACCCCGGGTAGTAGTAGTTCTTCGCTACCTGGTAGAAGCCCAGCTTCTCGTCGTCGTAGGGCCCGACCCACTCGGTCGCGTCGATCGCTCCTCGCTCCAGCGCCGGGTAGATCTCTGCGACCTGGAGGTTCTGAACCGTCACGCCGAGGCGAGACATGATCTCACCGCCGATCCCCGGGATCCTGAAGCGCATTCCGGCCAACTCCGACAGGCTCCCGACCGGGTCGCGGAACCACCCGCCCATCTGCCCACCCGTCGAGTTTGCCGGAAAGGAAATGATTCCGAAATCGGCGTAGATCGAGTTGATGAGTTCGAGGCCCCCGCCGTGCATCATCCACGCGTACTGCTGACGTGTGGTGAGACCGAACGGGATCGCGGTGTCAAAGGCCAGGGCGGGGTGCTTTCCGATGTAGTAGTAGCCGGGCGTGACGCCGCACTGAATGGTCCCCTGCATGACCGCGTCCATGACCTGCAGGCCCGGTACGATCTCTCCGGCGGCATAGACCCGCATCGTGAAGCGGCCCCCGGTCAGTTCCGAGATCCGCTCGCCGATGCGAACCCCCGCACCGTGGAGCAGGTCTACCGCAGGGGTGAAGCTCGTGGACAGGCGCCAATTCACGCGCGGACCGTCGATGCCCCCCGTTTGCCCACCGGCTCCGCCTGCCGCGTCCCCGCTGCTGCATGCGCCCAGCGCCGCGACCCCGGCCGCGCCCGTTCCGGCCTTCTTGAGAAAATCCCGTCTCTTGATTGTCATGTCGTGCCCTGCACTCCGATCGATTCTGCGCTGTCGAGACCTGCTCCTTGAGGGGCGATGAAGTAACGCGTGCATGCTTCCCGGGCAATCGTGGGTGGTGCGAAAGCCGGGCTCCGTGGATCTTCTCGGATCGCCGTTCTTCAACTCGAGTCATGAGGCCCTGGATGCGTTGGTTCTGCTGTACGGCCGCGCGCGCTGTCGTTGCGCTCACTCTCTCCCTGCCGATGGCGCTGGGTGCACAATCGGCCGAGGTGCTCCGTTCGAGCGGAGGCATGGTCGCTTCCCAGCAGTGGATCGCGAGTGAGGTCGGCGCGGAGGTGCTGGCGGCTGGCGGTAACGCTGTCGATGCCGCAATCGCGACCGGGTTCGCACTCGCGGTGACCCACCCGTCCGCGGGAAATCTGGGCGGTGGCGGCTTCATGGTTATTCGCTTCCCGAACGGACAGTCGACCGCGATCGACTTTCGTGAGAAGGCCCCGTTCGCCTCACACGCAGAGATGTGGCTCGATGAGAACGGAGCCTATTCCTCCGACGTGCACCATCGCAGCCATACCGCCGTCGGTGTGCCGGGGACCGTGGCCGGCTTCGACAAGGCCCATCGGCTTTTTGGTCGAGCGGACTGGGAGGATCTGGTGACCCCGGCCGTCGATCTGGCTCGTGACGGCTTCGAGTTGAGTGAGTCGCTGGCGACGTCCCTCGAGCGGTTCGTCGGGCGCAGCCAGTACGAGGCGACCATCGATGCGTTCTCCAGGAACGGTATGCCGTATCGGGCGGGTGAGGAGTTGAGACAGCCCGACCTCGCACGGTCACTCGATCGGATACGCACGGATCGCGGTGACGGCTTCTACCGAGGAGAGACCGCACGCCTCATCGCTGAGGAGATGGTGCGTGGCGGAGGGATCATCACAGAGGAGGACCTCGACATGTACCGGGCGCGGGAGCGCTCGACGGTGACGGGGACCTACCGCGGCTACGACATCATTTCGATGCCGCCGCCGAGCTCCGGAGGCGTGGCGCTGGTCACAATGCTGAACATCCTCGAGGGCTACGACCTCGCGGCGATGGGCCACAACAGCGCTCCGTATATCCACCACCTCGCCGAGGCGATGCGGCGGGCGTACCGCGACCGCGCCGAGTACCTCGCGGATGCTGACTTCGTCGACGTACCCGTCAGGAAGCTGACCAGCAAGGAGCATGCAGACTGGCTGAGACGTAGCATCGATCCGGAGCGGGCTTCGGTGTCTCATCCGTCCGACTTGGCGATACCTCCGGAGAGTCCGGAGACGACGCACTACTCCGTGGTGGACGCCGACGGACTTGCTGTTTCCGTCACGTATACGCTCGAAGCGGGGTACGGATCGGGGATCGTCGTGCCCGGGGCAGGCTTCCTTCTCAACAACGAGATGGGGGACTTCAACGCAGGCCCGCGACTTACGAACTCGAGCGGGCTCATCGGCACGGAACCGAACCTGGCACGGCCGCAGCAACGGATGCTTTCGTCGATGACGCCGAGCATCATCGCGCGTGATGGTGAACTCGTGGCCGTAATCGGCACGCCCGGGGGCCGGACCATCATCAACACGGTTCTGGAGATCACCCTGAATCTGATCGACTTCCAGATGGACATTCAGGAGGCGGTCGCAGCGAAGCGTCTGACCCACCAGTGGCTTCCCGACCGGATTCGGATCGAGGCGGATGGCGCCACACCCGAGGTGATCAGGCAACTCGAGCTGATGGGGCATCGGGTACAGATGGGAGGCTCTCAGGGTTCGGCGAACTCGATCGGTATCGATCCGGTTACCGGAGAACGGATCGGAGTTGCAGATCCTCGGAGCCGAGACGGGGGCGCACGTGGACGTTAATGCCCCTGTTCAGGATTCTCGGTATCTTGTGAGGGGAACCTGCGGGAGCGAACGGTGGATTCCTTCGATAGCACCGGCTGAAGCCGGCTGTGGCCGTGAGACCGGATGATGGAGACTAAGAGGTAGTCATGACGAATAAGATTGTGGCATCGGTTTCGGCGGGAGCCCTCATCATGCTGGCGCTCGCGCTGCCCGTGCAGGGGCAGGAGCCCGGTCCCGTATTGAGTGAGCAAACCAGCGGTCACTACCACGAGGGTGAGATCGGCGAGAAGCTCATGATCCTCGAGACCGCTCTGAAGTGTGACTGCGGCTGCGGGCTCGACGCGCACTCCTGTCAGTTCCAGATGCAGTGCGGAACGTCGCCGGTGTGGTCGCTCCGCATTCGAGAGTCACTGGAGCGGGGTGAGTCGGTCGACGCCATTCGCGCGAGCTTCGTTGCGGACTACGGAAACACGGTCCTGATGATGCCGCCCGCCGAGGGATTCAACCTCCTCGGCTACCTCTTGCCGGCCGTGGCCATCGTGACCGCGGGAATGCTCATCGGTCTTCTTACGCGTGGCGGCATGGGCGGAGCCCAGTTGGCGCCTGTCGAGAAGCTCACGGACGAAGAGGAGGAGCGGCTTCGGTCGGCGATGCAGAGGCTCGACGAGTCGGAGAGTCCTGACTGGTAGGTCTACTAGGGCACCGCTTCACGAGAGTTGGGCCCTCGACCGCATGCGGTGCATCTCGATGCCCAGGAGCACGAAAGCTCCGGCGCTGATCCCGAACGAAACAAGGTCGAGCGCTCCGATCTGATCTGTCACGCTCAGCGCCGCGTTCGTCCCGAGTAGAACCAGACTCCCGATGTCTGCGACGATGCCAAGGGGCGAAATGCGTTGGTTACGATGGCCAGGGAGGGCGAGAGGTGAGGATGCTCCACGGAGACGGCGGTGGCGCATGGTAGCCACGGTCATTGTCGTCGCCGAGATCCTCGGAGTGCTGTCGGCGGTCCATGCCGTCATGAACACGCGGACATCTCAGGGTTCGATCGCCTGGGCGGTCACCCTGGTGACCTTTCCCTATGTGACGGTGCCAGCGTACTGGGTGTTTGGTCGAAACCGGTTCCGAGGATACGTCACGGAGTGGAGAGACGGGGGCGTACGCGCGGATTCGGTCGGTCAGGAGGCCCTGGAGGTCGCGCGGGGCTTTCTCCTGGACTCGCTGGTCGCGCCGCCTCCTGCTCGAGCTGCCGCGCGGCTCGCGAAGATGCCCTTCACGATTGGTAACTCGGTGGAGTTGCTCATCGACGGGGATGAGACGTTCACGAGTATCCTCACCGGCCTGGAGGCTGCGGAGGACTACATCCTGTTTCAGTTCTTCATCGTGAAGGACGACGAAATCGGGCGCGAGATTCAGGCTCGTCTCATCGAGAGAGCCCGAGCCGGTGTTCGGGTGTACTTCCTCTACGACGAGGTCGGAAGCCACAAGCTGCCCCGCCGGTTCAAGGACGAACTCACGGAAGCTGGCGTCGAGGTCTCGGAGTTTGGCACCAATCAGGGATTCGGAAACCGCTTCCAGCTGAACTTCCGCAACCACCGCAAGATCGTTGTGGTCGACGGACTCGTAACCTGGGTCGGCGGGCACAACGTCGGCGACGAGTATCTGGGTCGCGATCCGAAGTTTGGGCACTGGAGGGACACGCACGTTCGGATCGAAGGTCCCGCTGCGGTCGCCGCTCAGCTGTCTTTCGCAGAGGACTGGAACTGGGCGACCGGGTCGATTCCTGCGTTGGACTGGATTCCGGTTGCGGCCCGCGACGGATCGAACCTGCCGGTCCTGATCATCCCGAGTGGACCCGCCGACGAGTTCGAAACCGCGGCGTTGATGTTCACGCACGCCATCAATTCGGCCGTGGATCGCATCTGGATCGCCAGCCCGTACTTCGTTCCGGACGAGGGCATCATGTCGGCGCTTCAGCTTGCCGCGCTGCGGGGGGCGGACGTCCGTATCCTGATTCCCGACAAGGCGGATCATCTCGCCGTCTACCTTGCGGCGTTCACCTACTTCGATGACGCACTCGCCGCCGGCGTGAAGTTCTACAAGTACACCGGCGGCTTCCTGCACGAGAAAGTCGTGCTCGTCGACGATCTGGCAGCCGCGATCGGGACG
Source organism: Gemmatimonadota bacterium (assembly GCA_039585495.1). Taxonomy (GTDB): domain Bacteria; phylum Gemmatimonadota; class Gemmatimonadetes; order Longimicrobiales; family Gaopeijiaceae; genus UBA2589. Next base: position 32,282 of record JBDGVT010000029.1, read on the forward strand.
GCCAACTTCGATAACCGCTCTTTCAGGCTGAACTTCGAGGTAACCGCGCTCGTTGGAGATCCGGAACTCGCGGTCGAGGTCGAGCGCATGTTCGAATCCGACTTCGAGCAGTCCAGGGAAGTAGGGAGGGACGAGTATTCGGCCAAGCCGTTCTGGTTCAGGCTGGCCGCGAGCCTGGCGAGGCTGACGGCTCCGATTCAGTAGCTCCTGAGCCTCGTCGGCCAGGTCGCGACGGGAAGCTGGTCGGACTCCGCGCGGTCCCGTAGGATCTCTACCGGTCCCATGTGTGTTGTCCATGGGAGAGGAGATCTACCCGTCGGAAAGGGGTGCAACCTTGAGAATTCTTGAAAGGGCCGTGCGTGCGACGGCCCTCCTCGTGGTGACGGCAGGACTTGTGCCGGGGCAGGCTCGAGCGCAGGCCGACCGCTTCGTCCAGATCCCGGTCGATCCGGACATGCCACGAGCTGAGGGTTTCGATACCGAGCGAGTTCTGCTGTGGGCGGAACCGAACTTCATTCCCTTCCGCGATCCGGAGTGGCAGCCGCTGCGTGACGCGCTGCGCGCGAACTCCGTCGCCGACGACACACCCGTCGTGCTGTTCGAGGCCGGGGGACAGACCCTCGTCCTCGTCACGAGTCAGATGTCCTACCACCACGTGGCGCAGGGTGAGATGGCCGGCGAGCCCTGGATGGTGACCTTCTGAGTGGTCTGTAATTCAGGGGTCAGGATGGCTCCAAGTATTGAAGGCGACGTTCACATGTTCGCCGAGCACGGGCTCTACGACGGCCTCTTCCTCATGCGTGACGAGGAGACCGGCACGTTCTGGGATCACATGACCGGCCGGGCCGTGTACGGCCCCCTCGTCGGGGAGACACTGGAAATCGAAGGGCTACGTCAGACCACTGTCGAGCAGGCCCTCGAAACCGATCCTGACGCCGTGGTCGCATTGTCCGAGCAGGCCCTCCGCCAAGACGATCAGTTGCAGGTAGACGGATTGCTCGCCGGGATCGGGCGCCGCTTGAGCGAGATGTTCCAGTCCACCGTGGAGGAAGAAGACGACCGTCGACCGACGATGGACCTCGGGATCGGCATCTGGAGTGACAACGGTGCCCGGTACTATCCGCACGACGTGGTTCGCGCGGAGGGCAGGGCGATCGTCGACGTGTTCAACGGTCGGCAGGTGCTGATCTTCTTGGACCCGAGGACCTTCATACTCTCTGCGGTACACGTCGAGGGGAACGATCCGCGTTGGGATGACGACGTGGTCCGGCTGTCCGATGGGTCGTACGTGGAAGGCGGCTTGCTCTACGACAGTTCAGGGAACCGCACGGCATCCGACGTCCCACTCCAGGTCTTCACACGCTGGTACGGATTCTCTCTGACGTTCCCCGATACCGAGATCTACGGGGCAGCCAACTGACGAGACGCATTCGACCGCCAAGAGGTCGTGGTCTAGAGGCTGAGTTGCTAGAAGTCCCGCGAGTCAGGCCCCTCAGACGTGCGTCAGCCAGCCGTGTGGGTCGTCCGTCTGACCCTTCACCGTGTCGAGGAAGCGCTTCTGCAGTTCGAGCGTGATCGGTCCGGCTTTCCCTGATCCGACTTCGATCCGGTCGACGCTTCTTATGGGCGTGACCTCGGTCGCGGTACCCGTCAGGAACATCTCGTCCACGGTGTACAGCGATTCGCGTGGGACGGGCTGCTCGAGCACCTCGTATCCGAGGTCCTTCGCGATCTGGATAACGGCGCCCCGTGTCAGACCTACGAGCGACGTGCCGTCCAGTACGGGCGTGATGACCTTCCCTTCGTCGATCAGGAACAGGTTCATCCCGCTGCCTTCACTCACCATTCCGCCCGGACCGAGGGCGATCGCGTCGGCGTACCCGTTCTCTACGGCCTCCATCTTCATGAGCTGGGCGTTCACGTAGTGCCCGCCCGCCTTGGCCCGCGCCGGGAAGGTGTTGGGTGCCATGCGATGCCACGACGAGACGCACATGTCGACGCCGTTGGCCAGCGCCTCTTCACCCAGGTACGTGCCCCACCCCCAGGTCGTCACATAGGTCTCGAGCGGGCTGAGCCGTGGGTCGAGTCCAGCGGTGCCGTATCCCCGAAGGATCATCGGGCGGATATAGCAGTTCCTGACCCCGTTCTTTCGGACGGTATCACAGCAGGCCTCGATGATCTCTTCGACGGAGTAGTCGGGTACCATCCGATAGATCTTCGCGGAGTCGAAGAGCCGCTCGATATGCTCCCGGAGTCGGAAGACGGCCGGACCGTCGGGCGTGTCGTAGGCCCGGATCCCTTCGAATACGGAAGTACCGAACTGAACCGCGGTCGCCAGAATGTGGATCTGGGCGTCCTGCCAACGGATGTACTCGCGGTCTTTCCAGATCCAGTCGACTTCGTTGAATCCCACAGCGCCCATCAGATGAGTCCTTTGATCCAGCCGCCGTCGACGGCGACCGACTGTCCTGTGATATAGGATGCCCGCTCGGAACACAGAAACGCGACCAGAGCTCCCAGTTCCGGGGGCTCAGCAAGGCGCCCCATGGGAATCTCGGCGGCCCAACCCTCGTAGGCGCCTTCGATCGTCGTCCCTTCACGTTCCGCGACGGCCTCTGCCAAATGTATGAGACGCTCGGTTCGTGTGTACCCCGGCAGCACGTTGTTCACCGTCACGTTGAAGGGCGCGGCTTCGTTCGAGATCGTCTTGGCGAAGCCGGTGATGCCGGCCCGAATCGAGTTCGAGAGGATGAGACCTGCTACGGGCTGCTTCACGGAGATCGACGTCACATTCACGATCCGGCCCCAACGGCGCTCTTTCATGCCCGGAAGAGCAGCACGCACGAGGTTGATCACGCTCTCGAAGTTCTGCGCGATGGCCTCGCTCCAGACCTCCGCGGAATGGTCTTCGAACATCCCGGCCGGTGGGCCGCCGGTGTTGGTGACCAGGACGTCGACGCGACCGTGAGTGGCGATTGCCGCGTCGATCAGCGTCGAGGCTCCGTCAGGGTTCGTCAGGTCGCAGGCGACGCCGGTGACGTTCGCTCCGGTGACTGACTCGATTTCGGAGGTGACCGCATCGAGCTTTTCCTGCGAGCGGGAGTTGATGATCAGGTCCACGCCCTCTTCCGCGAGCGAATCGGCGATCGCTCGACCGAGTCCCTGACTCGACCCGGCAACGACTGCAACCTTTCCTCTGAGTCCGAGGTCCATGGCTACTTCTCGTGAAAGTAGGAGTCGGTGCCGTCCAGCCAGTCCTGCCGGGGTGGGCTGAATACGTCGACGTCGAAGGTGTCTTCCAGGGCCTCGGCCCGGTGTGGCACGTTCGACGGGATGTACATGATTTCGCCCGCCGAGACGACGCGCTCCTCGATCCAGAATCGAAGCGAGCCCGAGACGATCCAGGTCAGCTGCTCATTCTCATGATGGTGCTTCGGGACGATCGCGCCTTTGTCCAGGTAGACATGGGCGAGCATCATCCGTTCGCCGGTGAAAAGGCGGCGGGCGATGTCGTCGGTAACGCTTTCGTGGGTGATATCGTCCCACGATTCGTGTCGAACAAGCGAGTCGCTCATCGGTGCTCCGGGATGGGCCAGAAGGGACGGCCAATCGGCCCCGATGGAGCGGTTATGTCAATGGGTTTGAGGGCACCGCGGCTCAATCCCTCAGCGAGACCGCCGCGTCGACTCGGCCGTTGCACGGACCCCCGGTCCGAGGGAGGGGTTCGATGGTTCGAACCAAGAGCGTCGGAGCTTCAACACGATCTCGCGGCGGTCTACCTTTGACTGCTGTGGTCGAAACGCTGGCCGTGGATTCCGAATGGGAGCGTTCCTGAAATGAATCAGGCCAGAGACGTATGGAATACGAAGGTCGCACGCTGTGTATCGGCGTGGCTTCTGGTATCCGTGCTCGCTGCATGCGGTGGCAGCCCGCCCCCGCCTCAGCCCGGAGAGACCCGGGGGTTTGCGCCCGATCTGCGCGGTAGCCGGGTCATGTTGTTGCCGACTCAACTCGTGATGGGTATCGCGGGGGATCCGGACGCGGAGCTGCAGTTCGTATTGACCGATCGGGGCCGGGAGGTCGAGTGGATCTTCGCCGAAGAAGTCGACGAGATTCTGGCGCGGTCGCCGGCGATCCAGGCACGCACGACCGGGCTCCCCGTCGGGGTCTTTCTGCAGGCCGAGGTCGAGCGGGTCGGCGACCCGTTGTATGGGGAACTTCGGAGGATGGCGTCGCTGATGGAGGCGACAGCGATCCTGCTTCCCGTAATGGCGTCCTTCGAGGCGAACACCGAGATCGAGGACTCGACGCCGCGTGTCCGGTTCACGATGGCGCTCATCGAACCGCGCACGGGGCGTGTCATGTGGTTCACGATCGAGGAGGGCGAGGATTTCCCGCCGGGTGATCCTCGTGGGCTGGCGTCGGCGGCGGAGGCGGTGTCCCGTGCCATGTTCTGGTACATCCCCGGCTGAATGCAGCACTGAAAGACTGAAGACGAAACAGGGTTGGTCGAGATGATAGATGGGCGGTGGATGTTGGCCGCGACCTTGGTCGGGGGATCCCTGGCTGGTTGTGCGGGACCCTCGGATCTGTCGTTGCCGGATGCCGAGGACGTCGAGTCGTACTACGAATCGCAGGAGGGCCTCGAGGCCGAGCTGGTGGGCAACGTCGCGGTGATCACCGTGGCGCAGTCCGCCAGGCAGCTGCGGCGAGGCGGGAGGCTCTGGGCCAAGGTTGGCCCGTACGTCTACCTGTTCACGGAGGAGACCTTCCAGCTGCTCGAGGACTATCCGGGTCTGGCGGCCGTGCGTGTGGTCACGCGTGTCGGTGGGAGCGAAGTTGCGAACGCAATATTGCCCCGTGACGAGCTGAGCGGGGTGTTGTGGCGGCGGTCCCTCAACATCTCGGGGCAGGCTCGACGCGATGGCACGAACCGTGTCACGTTACTCGAGGATCTGGTCGAGTGGGGTGAGGCACACACGGAATTCACGTATAACACCCGATACACGAGCCGTTGATGTCCAAGACGATTACTGTCATTCCGGGCGATGGGATTGGCCCGGAGGTTACTGACGCTACGCTCGAGGTGCTTCAGGCGGCCGGGGCGGACCTGGAGTACGACGTTCAGTTGGCGGGCCTGATCGCGCTCAAGGAAATGCGCAATCCACTACCCCAGGCGACGCTCGATTCGGCCGAAAAGCACCGGGTCCTGCTCAAGGGCCCGCTCACCACCCCGTCGGGTTCTGGTTTTCGCTCCATCAACGTCGAGTTGCGGAAGACCTTCGATCTGTATTCGAACGTCCGTCCCGTTCGGACGATCGTGCCCGGGGGGCGTTACGAGGACATCGACCTGGTGCTCATCCGCGAGAATACCGAGGGACTCTACGTCGGTGTCGAGCATTATATCGGCATGAATGGCGACCCTCGCGCGGCGGCCGAATCGGTCATGATCATTACGCGCTTCGGCGCCGAACGCATTTCCCGTTACGCGTTCGAGTATGCCCGGAAGCACGGTCGGAAGAAGGTCACGCTCGCGCACAAGGCGAACATTCTGAAGTACACGCAGGGTCTCTTTCTGGACGTCGCCCACGAGATCGCCAAGGAATATCCGGAAATCGAGTGGGAAGACCGGATCATCGATGCGACCGCGATGCACCTGGTGCTCGACCCCTACCGGTTCGATGTGCTGGTCATGGAGAACATGTTCGGCGACATCCTGTCCGACCTGATGGCCGGTCTCGTCGGAGGCCTTGGCTTCGCTCCCGCAGGCAACATCGGTACAGACGCCGCCATGTTCGAGGCGGTCCATGGGTCAGCCCCGGATATCGCAGGGAAGGGAATCGCGAATCCGACGGGACTCCTCCTGTCCGCGTGCCTCATGCTCGATCATCTCGAGCAGAGCGAGGTCGCGACCAGAATCCGTGAAGCGCTCGACACGGTGGTCCTGGAAGGGGTCACCCGCACCGTGGATATGGGCGGGAGCGCACCGACCAGGGAATTCACGGCTGCGCTCGTGCGCGCCCTGGGTTGATGCGGGGCCAGTACTCGGCATGAGCTCGGATTCGGTGAGTTGGAGAGACCGGTATCCGGACGAGGTCACCTGTGTTCGATGCCTGGAAGTACACGATCAGGTACTCCTCGATCGGCTGCTCTGGTGCGCCGACTGCCGCTTCCGTGCGCGCAACCGAGCCGCCTGGTGGGGCTGGCTCGCCGGGCTCCTGTTCGGGGCAGGTGTGGCGGCCTACGTGTGGTTCTGGATCCGTCCGTCGGACCTCGTCGTCGGCGGCTGGGTCGCCACGATCGTGGCCGCGGTCTGGATCGGGCAGAAGGTTGCCCGTGAGACCATCTATGGGGCGATGCGCTTCACCAACGCGCGTGCAGTCGAGGCTGTGCCGCCCTCCTCTCCCGCAGACGATCCGGTCGAGTAGATTTCGCCACCCGTGGCGAACGGGGCGCACCCACAACAAAATGGAAACGGCACGATGGCTCGCTTCGAAGGCATCGACTTCTACGATCTCGATTCACTCTTCTCCGAAGAGGAGAGGATGGTCCGCGACACGATCCGCAGCTGGGTCGAGGACCGCCTCATGCCGATCATCGGAGACGCTTACATCAACCGGACGTTCCCCACCGAGTTGATTCCGGAACTCGGTGAGCTCGGGGTTCTCGGCGCCAACCTGCCCGAGGAATACGGCTGCGCCGGGCTGAACAACGTGGCGTACGGCCTCATCATGCAGGAGCTGGAGCGTGGCGACTCGGGCATCCGCTCCTTCGTATCGGTGCAGGGCGCGCTCGTCATGTACCCCATCTTCGCGTTCGGCAGCGAGGAGCATCGTCGGGAGTGGCTGCCGAAGCTCGCGACAGGAGAGGCGATCGGCTGCTTCGGGCTGACTGAACCCGACTTCGGATCCAACCCGGCGGGCATGATCACCCGTGCTGAGAAGACTTCCGATGGCTGGCGCCTGAACGGCGCCAAGATGTGGATCACCAATGGCTCCATGTCCGATGTCGCAGTCGTGTGGGCACAAACCGGAGATATCGGTGACGTGAAGGGCATCCGGGGCTTCGTCGTTCCCACGGATACGCCGGGGTTCAGTGCGAAGGACCAGAAGGGCAAACTCTCCCTTCTGGCCTCCGATACCAGCGAGCTCGTGCTCGAGGACGTCGACCTGCCGGACAGTGCGCTCATGCCGGGAAGCACGAGCGGGTTGAAGCACCCGCTCATGTGCCTCACCCAGGCTCGTTACGGAATCGCCTGGGGTGCGGTAGGTGCTGCCATGGCGTGCTTCGACGAAGCTCTCTCGTATTCGAAGGAGCGCGTCATGTTCGACGAGCCCATCGGCGGGAAGCAGATCCAGCAGGTACGGCTCGCCGACATGCTGACTCAGATCACCCAGGGTCAACTTCTCACGTATCGGCTGGGTCGCATGAAGGACGACGGTACCATGACGCCACAGCAGGTATCGCTCGCGAAGAGAGCGAACTGCGACATGGCCACCGATATCGCTCGCGAAGCGCGCCGGCTGCTGGGCGCCAACGGCATCCTCGCCGAGTACCACTCGATGCGGCACATGGCCAACCTGGAGTCGGTGTACACGTATGAGGGCACGCACGACATCCACTCGTTGATCCTGGGTCAGAAGCTGACCGGTCTCTCTGCGTTCTGACGAAGGAGGGCGGATCGGTCGTAACCGACCCGCCCTCCTTCACATTTTGCAGAGCGTTGTACGGAACCTCACCGCACCGTCGCGCTACCCGTGGGGAACGTGGCTACGGCCATGTTCGGCATGGCATACGTCACGTGGTCCACTGCCGCGGCGTCGATTCCACCCATGAGCGGCTTGAACGTGTAGGGCATGGCCGAGTCGTCCGGCTGTGGCTCGATCGAGATGACCGCGATACCTCCCGCGATGTCGGTCGGGAAGGTGAGTCCGCTCGGGGCGTTCACCAGGAAGTCCTCACCCGGGAATGGCGGGCCCGCCAGTACGGAACTGTACGGATCATCGTCGTCGACCATGTCGACCGCCGTGAACCGTCCCGTGGTGACGGGCTGCCCGCCGATGACGACCCACCCTTCGTAGGCCCATCCGGTCGGTAGTGTGGGGAGGCTCAGCCCCACCGCGGGCGATCCCGTCGCCAACGACAGGAACCAGATTCCGCTGTTCTCGTTGTTCATCGCGCCGTCCGTCGGAGTCGCGAGGATGTAGTCGCCTGTGGCCGAGGTGAAGTCGTCGCCGAGTGCGGCCGCGTCACCCGCGGTGAGGCTGGCACCGCTGCCGGAAATGGCTCCGGCCAGGACGTGCGTGTCTGCGGGCACCGCATCCGTGTCGCCACTGGGCTCGATGGTGATGACGATGGCGGTCGTCCCGATCAGATCGACACCCGTCTCGAACGTGCCACCGGGAATCGGAGTGCCGTCGACGGTCGTGAGTCCGCCGGAACCGTCCACGTTGAACTTGCCGGTGCTGACCGGTGCGCCGCTGACGATGGCCCAGCCTTCGTAGTGGAATCCGTTGGCCAGGGGCTCGAGGCCGACGAACGACAGGTCCAGGGTCTCGGTGATCGTCTCGGTCGGGCTGTCGTCGTCACACGCGGCGAGTCCGACCGTGGCGAGAGCGAGCATGCATACCGCGATGCGCTTCATTGTCTCTTCCTTTGCAGGGTTGAATCGGTGCGCGGCAGGGTCCGCCGCGTCGCATCGCAGAGAGGTGCAGGGGGCGTGCGCGGATGGCGTGGCCCGCGGCAAGACGTTATGGGGCAACCCCTCCCGGGCCGTGGGGGGCTCCGGTCCGCCGGCGAGGCAGGTGTTTCATGCAACATCGATGAAACGTCCTCGGGCACCCATGAAACGCCGGGAGAGCGCCATTTCGGCCGGATGAGGCCCCAGGGAGGAACGACCGACCCCGGATACCGAGGAGCGCAAAGGGATTCCGCGTGCCGGTCCACTTTCTGCACCTTGGTAAGGGTGTCGAATCCCGGAAGGACGGAGACTCCATGAAGGTCACGCTCAACCATGCACTCCTCGGGCTGGTGCTTCTCGTCCTGCTCGTGGGGCTCGTTCCAGCCGGGCTGCTGCTCGACCGTCGGCTGATGGGGGCGCTCGAGCAGGGTGTGAGAGACGACATGGCGTCGGCGCCGCTCGTGCTCCGGGACCGCTTCCAGAACCAGGCAGGGGCCCGCATGATGCACGCCCGCGAAATGGCTGTGCACCCGGCGCTCGCGGCCGCCGTGCAGGCAGGCGACTCGGCGGCGGCGGGCCGACTCGCGACAGCGATCGCCAGTGCTTTCCCGGGCGAGCTACCCGTCGTGATCACGGGTGGAGGAAGTTGGCTCGGACCCGAGATCCCCGGGCACGTCGTCGACTCGACCCGCGCCGGATCGATGCCCGTCATGGTGGTGAAGTCCGGGGAGGAGCTCGGGACCGTGGCGCTCGCCCCGGTCATGGTCGACGAGGTCTGGCAGGGGGCCACGGGCGTTTGGATCCCCATGGCGTCGGAGGAGGCGGCTCAACTCTCCGTCCTCACCCGGTCGGACGTTCTTCTCATGGCGCCCGACGACGCGTTGGCCGCGTACACCGGCCGGGCCGAGCCCGCGATGGGACTGTTCGGTCTTCTGGAGCAGCAACCCGTGACCGAAGAGGTGCGTGACTTCGAACTCGACGGGGAGCGTTATCTGGTGGTCAGCTCGTTCCTACCGGGTGGGGGGCGCGTCTCGTTCGTTCGCGCGCTGAGTGAAGAACTGGCTGTGGTTCCGACGCTCCGGGCGGTTGGAGCGGGTGTCTTCGGCTTGACCCTCGCGCTTGCGCTCGCGGTTGGCGTTTGGTTTGCGGGTCGGCTCGCGCGGCCTGTGGGGTCGCTGGCCGCGGCCGCTTCCCGGATCAGCCAGGGCGATTTCGACGCGTCCGTCGAACACTCCTTCGTCGCGGAGGTCGATCAGGTCGCTGCGGCATTCGAGGTCATGCGTGATGCTTTGGCCACGCGGATCGAGGAACTCGGAACGGTGAATGCCGAGCTCGAAGATCGACAGGAGCGGCTGAGCATGCTCCAGGCAGAGCTGGTACAGCGCGACCGCCTGTCGGCAGCGTCACGGCTTCTCGCTCAGTTGGCTCACGAGGTCCGCAATCCCGTCGCCAGCGTTCGAAACTGCCTCGAAGTCTTGCGAAGGCGCGTGGAAGGCGATGCCGAAGCGAGTGAACTCGCGGATCTCGCGATCGACGAGCTCCTGCGCATGCACGAGCTGGCCGAGCGAATGCTGGATCTCCATCGCCCCCGGGCCACAGAGGGTGACTGCGATGCGGCCGCGGTAGCCGAGGACGTGGCTGCAGTTGTACGCATCGGCCTCGGGGAGCGGGCTGTGGACATCGAGGTCGACGCGGGCCAGCCCGTTCCGACCGAGATTCCTGAAGACGCCCTCAAGCAGATTCTTCTCAACCTCGTCCAGAACGCCCAGGACGCACTGGACGACACCGGGCGCATCGACATCCATGTCGAAGCGACTGCCCGAAACGCGCGCATCGATGTGATCGATTCCGGGCACGGCATCTCCAGCGATGCGCTCCCCCAGATCTTCGATCCGTTCTTTACGACGAAAGCCGACGTACGCGGCGTGGGTCTGGGCCTATT
>JBDGVT010000030.1:0-21040 GCA_039585495.1 Gemmatimonadota bacterium
CGTGGATGAGGACTTCCCCCGCGTGACCGAGTTGGCCCCGGGCGTGTTCTCCTACGAACAGCTACGCTCGGCCGGTGACGAGAAGTTCACGACCGTGAGCCTGTTCGTCACCACAGGCGAGGGCGTCTTGGTCGCCGATGGCCAGGGCAGCGTCGAAGAGACTCTTCGTCTGATCCATGAGATCTCGGGATTCACCCCGGAGCCGGTACGCGCAGTCATCGTCGCGTCCGACCATGGCGATCATACGGGCGGCAACTCTGCCTTTCCCGAGGACGTCACCTTCTACGCCCATCCCACCTCCGCCCATTCAATGGCGATGGCCGCAGCACGTCCGGGGGAAGGGCCAGGAATCCCTGTGCCGACTGAGCTCGTCGAGAACAGGCGGGTGATCCAGTTGGGAGACAAGGAGATCCATGTCCTCTTCCTGGGACGAGCCCACACGGGTGGAGACCTCGTCGTCTACCTGCCTGAAGAAAAGGTCATGTTCATGAGCGAGGCGTTCTTGCACAGGGTCTTCCCGGCCATGCGGTCCGCGTATCCGTCCGAGTGGGTCGCGATGATCGAGGCCGCTCAGTCCATGGACGTCGACATCTTCGTGCCGGGCCACGGCTTCGTCGATCACGCGTCGATCCTTACTGATGAGCTGGAGCTCTTTCAGAACGCGATCCGAACCGTGATCGCCGAGGCGAACCGCCTTCATGGGGAGGGCTACGACCTGGCCGAAGCGCAGGCTCGGGCGCAGTTCGGTGATCTGGAGACCTGGTCGCTCCGTTCCAGTCAGGGCTCGCGGGCGATACAGCAGGTGTACGCGGAGATCGACGGCGAGTTGCCCAGAGACGAGCGATGACGGGTCCCTTCAGCGCCGTCATTCCGGAGGCAAGGGATCGCGCCGGCAACGATCCGATCTTCGCGTTGAACGCCGAAGCGCGGAGCCGTGCTGCGGCTGGAGAGTCCATCCTGAACGCCACACTGGGTGCGCTCCTGACGGACGACGGGCAGCTCTTCACGATGCCCGCGGTAATGGAGACGCTCTCACGATTCCAGCACGATCGTGCGGCCGGATACGCGCCGATTTCCGGCCTGCCCGCGTTCCGGGAAGCCGTGATCCACGACCTGTTCGGCCCTGGTCCTCTCGCGTCGCAGGCAGTGGGCGTCTCGACCCCCGGAGGCACGGGAGCCGTCTATCAGGCGGTGATGAACTTCCTCGAGCCTGGGCAAGCCGTTCTGACCCCGAACTTCTACTGGGGTCCGTACACCGCGATTTCGATGCACACACGTCGGAGCGTCGACACCTTCCCGATGTTCTCCACGGACGGATCCTTCGACATCGAAGGCATGACTTCGGGCCTGGATCGGCACCTCGAAACGCAGGGCCGTGCACTTCTCGTGCTCAACTTCCCCTGTCACAATCCGACCGGATATTCGCTGAGTCAGAACGAGTGGCGACTGATCGCCGAGGCGATCGGCCGGGCCGGGGCTCGAGGGCCGGTTACCGTTCTCATCGACGCGGCATACGCGGCGTTCGGCGGTGTGCACTCCGCGGGATGGGTCAACGCGGTACCCAGCCTGCTGCGCAACGCTACGGTACTCGTGGCGTGGACGGCCTCGAAGAGCTTCGCGCAGTACGGAGCACGCGTGGGAGCCCTGGTGGCGCTACACCGAGACCCGACAGAACTCGCACAGATCGAAAATGCGCTCGGGTACTCCTGTCGGGCGACCTGGTCCAACTGCAACCACCTCGGCCAGTTGGCCGTGACCGAACTGATCACCGACCCGGACCTGGCAGGGCAGATCGCCTCGGAACGAGATCAACTGACGACCCTGCTCCAGGAACGTGTGGACGTGTTCAACGACCATGCGACGGAAGCCGGCCTCCCGATGCCGCGGTACGATGCAGGCTTCTTCGTGTCGATCTTCACGCCCAATGAACAGGTGGCTGCAGCAGCGATGCGTGACGTGGGTGTCTATATCACTCCGATCCCCGGGGCCGTGCGGGTGGCGATGTGTTCGACGCCGGCCGACGCCGTTCCGCGTCTCGTTGAGGCACTTCAGATCGGCGTCGCTGCCCGTTGATGCGGTCGGCTCCGGCCGTCGAGCCGGCGCCACACACGGCCCACGTCCCTAGCGCCCGGCCGCGGCCCGCCCCACCTCGATGTGTGCGTCGGCTTCCGGTCCGTTCATCAGGAGTCCGAGGAACCCCTCCTCGATGCGCTGCGCCACATCGTCGGCATTTGCCGTGATCATATCCGGCAGTCCCACGCTCTTGGCGAGCGCCAGCACTTCCAGATTGCCCGCTTCAGCCGCCTCGCGGTCGCCCAGCGCACCCCGCAGACTGCCGATTCCGCAGGCGAGTACGCTGTAGCCGGGCGTGTGCGCGATCTCGGTCGCCGCCGCGAGCGCCCCTGGATCCTCGATCATGAGCATGGCGAGCACAGTCCCGTCAGGGTTCGCCGGTGACCAGACGTCGGCTCCGATGTCCTCGAAGAAACTCACCGCGAGGCGAGCCTCCTCCGGGCTCCGCACGTGCGGCAGAACGATCCCGTCCGCCCCAGCCGCCAGCGACTCAGCCACTCGAGCACGCGCGGCGTCCGCCCCGTCCACCGAGATCGGAGGAATCCGGACCAGGAGCGTCTTCTCCTGTGTCCCTCCCTCTAACCCGGCCGCAATCTGCTCGACGGACGCTACGTCGTACGAGCCCTCGAGGTTCAGAAAGAGGTAATCGAGCAGCGGATTCTGCGCGAGACGCCGCCCCCCCTCGCTCGTGTAGAGCGCAGGAAGCCGCGCTCCGTCCGGGCCGCGCACACCACGCTCTCGTTCGCTCGGAACGAAGATCCCGAACGCGGGGGTCCCCTCCGACCAGAGCTGGATGAGACGGGTCCGCTGCATAACGGTCACCGCCGCCTCTTCGCCCCCCGGTTGTGTACACGCGACGGACGAAAGGACGGCGGCGAGCGCTGCGAACCGCGCCGGCCTGTGAAGCCTGGCGATCACTCTGACCAGGGCGGCACGACCTGGTTCATGCGGGCGTACGCGATCGACTGTCCGAGGTGCTCATTCATGTGCGTTACGAGCTGAAGCAGCACCGCCCATTCGCCGACATCGCGACCATAGAGCCTCGTCTCGTCGTCGAGCTGACTCACCGACATGCCAGCCGCGACTTCGCGCACGTACTCCATGGACGCCGTGAGAATCGCGACCGCTTCGGCCTTGTCCGTCACCTCGTCTTCCCACCGACTGTACTCCTCCTCCGCGACCGGCGTGTCGAGACCGAGGTTCTGGTCCGGATACATGTAGTTGTACCGGGCGATGTGCATGAACACGCGTCCGACGGACGCCACACCCTCACCCGGGCTCCAGTCGTAGGTCGATGCGGGCATCGCCTCCGCCAGGGCCACGAGCTTGTATGCCGAGGCGCCGAATTGACCCTCGAACTCCTCGAGAAAGTTCGGCGGCGCACTCTGCGCCGATACGGCGACGGCGCTCATCCCCAGCAGGGCCGTCGCGACTCCCATCCCCCATCTCATCAATCGGACACCGCGCGGGGCCGCTCGGGGACAGACTCGAGCGTCTCCAGCACCTGTTCCCACTCGAACTTCTCACCGATACCACGTACGTAGTGATCCATCCACGCCATCTCGCTCACCGCCTTTACCAGACGGTTGCGGGGATCCGGAATACCGTGGCTCCGACCCGGATACATGAAGAGCTCGGTCGGGACGTTCAGCTTCTTGAGCGCCATATGGAGCTCCACCGACTGCGGGCTGGGTACCCGGGGGTCGCCCTCCACGACGTGGATCATCGTGGGGGTTTTCGCGTTCGTGATGTACTTCAACGGAGACTGGTCGAAGTAGGTATCGAAGTCCTCGTAGAGGAATCCATCCCCTACGTAGAATTGACGGTTTCTCTGCACGTCCGACTGCGCGTACATGCTGATCCAGTTCATCGTCCCGGCGCCTGAACTGATGGCCTTGAAGCGGTCGGTCTGCGTGAGGATCCAGTTGGACCAGTGACCACCCGCGCTCCAGCCGAGGGCGCCCATCTGACTCTCGTCCACGATGCCTTCTGCAATCAGATAGTCGACACCCGTCATGATGTCATCGTACCCGAGCGTGAAGTAGTCGCCGACGATATCGGTACGATGGGCGTTGCCGTAGTTGCGGGAACCACGGTAGTTCGGCTTCAGGATCGCGTACCCTGCCCCCGCGTATACCTGGGCGCTATACCCTCCGTTGAAGCGAAGCACGTCGGCGGAAGCCGGCCCGCCATGGATCGCCACGATGAGCGGATAACGCGTGCCTTCCTGGTATCCGACCGGATAGACGAGGATCCCGCCGACCGTCTTGCCATCGGTCGACGTCCAGTTGATCTCGACTTCCTCACCGAGCGCGACCTCCTCCGCGATCTGGGGGTTCACGTCCACGAGCTGGATCCAGCGAGAGCGGTCGTCGACATCGTCCAGGTCGGGGACCGTAAAGACCGTGGGCGGTGTCATCGGGTCCGAGTAGCTGATGAGCACTACACCCGTATCCTCGTCCCGCGAAACGTTCAAAGCCGCACGCTCATCCGTGATCTGCCGCACTTCGTCCCGTTCGATGTCGAGTGCGTGGAGCTGACTCGTGACCTTGACCCCTGCGTTGAAATAGATGGTCTTCGAGTCCTCGGACCAGAACCCACCGGACAGACTCTGGTCGAACGAACCGCCGAGCTTCCGGAAGCTTCCTCCGCGATCGGCCAACTCACGGATGTAGATCCGATTCTCGGTCATCGAGTACCGCTCCATGTCGTCCGGCGCCGAGAAGGCGATCCAGCGCCCGTCCGGTGAGAACTGGGTAGGGCTCTCGCCAATCTCGAAGTTCTCCGTCAACCGTTCGATCTGGCCTGTCCCGACCTCCATGAGGTACTGATCGCCGTAGAGTCGCGACCCCGTGATGTTGCGCTCGTAGCGCTCGGTCGAGCCACCCGTGAAGGACACCCACCGACCGTCGTCCGAGATCACGAAGCTGTCGACGCTATAGCTTGAATCCTCCGTAAGGCGACGCTCGCTCGCTGTCGCGACCTCGACGGACCACAGGCTCGCGAGGGGCGTCTCGGCGTTCCGCACGTCCACGGTGAATCCCTCCTCCACCCGCTGCTTCTCCGCTTCGTCGAACGAGTCAGGACGAACGAAGTAGATGGAGCTCCCGTCCGGGCTCCAGTCCCAGTTCTCGACGCCCGCTTCGCCCGCCGTAATCTGCTCCGCGTCCGTCCCGAACATGTCGGAGACCGGCAGGCGGTACAGCTGCTCCTGGCCGGACTCACCGCTGCGATAGACGAGCCAGTCGCCGGATGGGCTGAAGCTGAATCCGGACACACCTTCCGATGCGTCCGTAATCTTGCGAGCCTCTCCGCCATCGTGCCGCATGAAGTAGAGTTGGCTCCCCGGACCGTCGGAATCCCGGTTGGACGCAAACACGAAGTACGAGCCATCCGGACCCCATGTGGGCTGGGTCTCGTTCTTGTCGTCGGTGTACGTCAGCTGGCGGCTGGACGTGTAGCCTTCCGAAAGCGAGACCAGATGGATATCGCTCTGCCGCTCAGCCTCTTCCCAGTCGGGCGTGGAGACCGTGTAGAGCATCCAGGCCCCGTCGGGACTGGGTGTCCAGGATCCAGCGTTCTTCATGAGTTGGACGTCCATGAAGGTGAGCGGACGCTGCTGCGTGGAGGCAGGTACCGCGCATACCGCGGCGAGGAGCAGAGCTGCTAGCGTAGAAGACCGGAACGAGCGCATGATGAACCTTCGACCTGTTGAGTTTCTGCACGACTCCGACCCGTGGGTGGGTCGAACCGACACGAATAATGGGGCCTCGGCTCCGATCTGGCACGGGTCGGAGTTACGCGGCGTCCTCCTCCGATCGATGCTGCTCGATGAAGGCCCCCGTGCCGTCGGGAAGTAGCAGGCTGTCGGAGATCGCGGCGATCTCCTCCGCCTCTTCCCACGCCCGTGTCAGCCGCCACAACTCTCCTTCCAGCGCGCGCCGTTCCTGCTCCTCGTGAAGCGCCATTTCGAGCGCGAGCTTGGTCGGTTCCGGCATCTTGTTGATGTATCCGGGCACACCCTTCTTGTCACTGAACCGATCCCCCTGCACCACATCGGCGAGGAAGTCGTCCGGATGGCCGAGGTCCTCGATCTGTCCTACCGCCTCCTGGACGGTCTGCTTCTTGCCACCCCTCCGATTCATGCGCGGAATGATGACCCCGGCGAGACGCTCTGCCTGCGCTCCCTCGAACCACTCCTTCTTCTTGCCCTTGCGGATCTCCAGGCGGTAGCCGCTTCCGTCGCCCGCTGGCCTGAGTCGAGTACCGAGTAGATCGGGGTTCTTGAGCTTGAGAACTCGACCGTCGTCCGTCCGAACCTTGGCCTGGGTCCTACCATTCATCCAGAGGTTCACGAAGTTGCCGCTCTGTCCGAGGAGCGCGCCGCTGATCGCACCGGTCGCCAGGCCACCGACAAGCACCCCGCCGAGCACGCCCGCTCCAACCGCTCCATATAACAGTGCGCGCTTGCGGCGCCGACCGAACTGATCTCCATACCGCCACGCGGCGAACTCCTCGCGCAGGGGATCTCCGATGCGGACCAACTCGAGCCCCTCCGCGTGTCTGGCAAGGCCCACATTGGTGGTCGAAACGCGGATTCGTGTCTCCCGGAAGAGTCGCTCACACGTCTCGACTGCCTCCCAGCGCTCCTCAACCGGAGAGAGATTCCATCGTTCGCACTTCCTGCAGACCACCCAGAGACGACCTCTGTCGGCATCGAAGGCCAGACGGCGACCTATCGGAAAGTCCTCGACGACCTCGTTCGCGCCGAGTGGCTTGTTGCAGAACATGCAGGTCGTGTACATGAGAGGCTCCTGGACTTGATTCGATCACCCCGAATACGGGTGGAACGTCGATCGTGTTCACTGTCACGAAGTTCGCACAGGCGCGACAACGCGCTCCAGGTGCGATAGAATCCGACTCGAGTCGGCTTTCATGGTCATTACCCCGGAGAACACATGCGCGCACCACGCCTGGTCCTGCTGCTCAGTTGCCTATTGATCTTGAGTGGTTGCGCCACCGTGCAGCAGATCAGGGCGCTCGAGGGTGTCGACTTCTCGATCGACGGCGTCGGAGAAGTGAGCCTCGCCGGCATCAACCTCTCGGACTTTCAGGCCTTTACCGAGCTTGGCCTCGCGGACGGCGCGCGGTTCGCGAACGCCGTGCGGACGGGTGACGTGCCACTCTCCATGGTCGTCAACGTGCGAGCTGAGAATCCGGCCGAGAACTTCGCCGATGCACGACTCATCCGGATGGACTGGTCTCTCCTGCTGCAGGACCGAGAGACGATCAGCGGTCGGATCGTTACCGAGACTGTGCTCCCGCGGGGTCGACCCACCGTGGTGCCGATCGTCGTCCAGATGAATCTCGTCGAGTTCTTCGAGGGGAGCGCGCGAGATCTCTTCGAACTCGCGCTCTCATTCACCGGGATGGGAGGGGGCGCGAAGGACGTGAAGGTCCGAGCCCTCCCGGTGGTCGAGACAGCCTTCGGCCCGATCACGTACGACGAGCCGATCGTGATCGTGAGCGCAGAAGTCGGGAGGTCCTCGGGTCAGTAACCCGGACGCGTGTAGCGATTCCTCTGGTAGAGGTTGAACGGCTGCACCTCCACCACCGGCAGGTACTGGTGCGTCATGACCCGCATCATCGGCACTCTCTGACGGCGATCGTCACCCTCCTCGGTCACTCTGAGTACGTGATCGGTCCATCCCCACGTGATGACGTTGTCGTCAGTCTCGGGTTCGAGGATGTAGTTGATGAGGTTCGCTCGTGACTGACCGCTCGGTACCCAGAACCAGCCGACACCAACTTCGAGGGACTCGACGTCCTTTTCGACGTCGGCCGACTTGAGGTAGTGGCCCTGGAAGTATGAGTCCCGATGCACGGCCGTCGCGTAGTAGACCTCAGCGTCCAGCGTCACCAGCTCCCTGAACTCGTATACGGCGATGTCGTGGTCCTGCAGGGTGGGCACCACCTTCGCCATGGACGGCGGCAGGACGTACCCCACCGGGCGCGTCGTCGTGCGGGTCGTCTCCCACTTCAGATAGACCGGCACGTCCTCGAGCGAGAACCCTCCAGGCGCGTCTTCGTCGGGCATCCAGACGGGCTCGTTGCCACGGTTCGTCAACTCGTAGTCGAGCGTGATTTCACCACCGCCAGACGCACCCGCTGCGATCGCACGCATGCGCGAAGCGGTGGTAAGCGACCGGACCTCCTCACGATTGTCCGCCGCGTGCCGCAGAATCGTACTGGTTGCGATCACGCCGCCTCGAATCTGATGGTAGTAGCGTTCCTCCTCGGGGATCTCCTGGATCGTGCCGTCGCGCATGACGCGTGCCCGATTATTGGGGGTCTCGAGCAAGATGCCGATGGAGTTCGTGAGGCCCGTGTAGACGTGGTGCTTTCGTGCCTCGATCGAGGTGGAACCCCATCCCCGGACACCGTTCTGGGTGCGAACGCCCGAGTAGTCGAACGAAGCATAGTCCTCGGCCCGGACTGCGGCCCGGATCTCCGGGAAGATGTTGTCGTACGGATAGGCCCTCAGCTCCGCGTCGGCGGCCGGGTTCAACGTCCCCTGATATGTGATCACGTAGGGAGCAGACCCACCGTGGTGCCCGTCGATGTGGATGTCCGGTGTCCACTCGTTCAACACCTGAGTCACCAGTGCATGAACCTCCTGTGACTCCAGTTTCACGTAGTCGCGATTCATGTCGTAGCCGGCCTCGTTGGTCCGACGTCGGACCTCCCCTCCGTCAGGATTCACGAGGGGGAGCGCCAGCACGATGACGTCCTCGAGGACCGACCGGAGGTCTCCGCCAACCAGCTCCTTGGCCACGAGCTGTAGCGCTTCCTTGGGCGACACCTCACCACCGTGAACCGAAGGCGCGACCAGAACGATGGTCTTGCCGGATCGCAGCGCGTCCTGTGGCGTCGTAATCGGAATGTCCGCGATCGTGATCATGAACATCTCACGGCCAAGCAACGTGTGCGTGAGCGGACGCATGCTCACCAACTCACTCATCGCATCCAGCTCGTACCAGAACTCCATGAGCGGTTCAAACGGGGTCGGTCCTGCGCGGAAGTTCTGCTGCTCCTGCCAGGTGAGTGGAAGCTCCTGCGCGGATGCCTGAGTGGCCTGTCCAGCGAGCAGGAGAGCGGTCAGGAGCGGAGCGAACGTGCGTCGTTTCATCGGTTCAACCGTGGAAGGAACGGGTCGCAACATCGACACGTCAGGGATTCATGAAGAGGTGGGTCCAACGTGTCTCCAGCAGGCCGAGTCCGGCTTGCGTCAGACTGCAATTCTCGAGGTTCGCGCGGTGTCCTGAGCTGTTCAGCCACCCGTCCAGGACCGCGGCGGCAGTGCCGTAGCCCCAGGCGATGTTCTCCGCGGCCCGGGAATACGAGATGCCGGCGTTGGTCAATCGATCGAAGGGGGACTCTCCGTCAGGATTGTCATGCGCGAAGAAGTCGCGCTGCACCATATCCACGGAGTGGGCCTGGGCGACCGCGGCGACCTCCGCGTTCCAGGCGAGATCCTCGCAGCCTACCGAGCGCCTGTGGGCGTTGGCCATGTCGACGAAGGCTTCGACCTCCGGATCGAAGTCCGGCCCGAGCGCATCGTCGGAGCACGCGGCCGTGGAGGAAACCAGGACGACGACCATCGCGGTCACGAAGTGTCGGAGGGCGCCCCTGGACGCCGGAAAGGTCCTCATATGAACGAAAGCTGAGGCCGTAGCGTAGTGGTGAAAAGCCCTCATGGAATACATGTTCTCGGGACCAGGTTCGATTGTCAGTCGAATCGAGCCCGCTCCCCAGAAAACCAAGGAGTGCCCGTG
The DNA here is from genome assembly GCA_039585495.1 of Gemmatimonadota bacterium. Lineage (GTDB taxonomy): Bacteria > Gemmatimonadota > Gemmatimonadetes > Longimicrobiales > Gaopeijiaceae > UBA2589. The sequence continues at coordinate 9,909 of JBDGVT010000030.1, forward strand.
CGCCTCGTCATCGAGAACCTCTCGAAGACCTACCCCGGGGGCGTTCGCGCCCTTTCCGACCTTTCCCTCACGATCGAGCCCGGCATGTTCGGCCTCCTCGGTCCGAACGGAGCTGGAAAGTCTACGTTGATGCGTACGATCGCGACCCTGCAGCTCCCGGATACGGGGTCGATTCGTATCGGGGAGCTCGACGTCCTGGAAGACCCCGACGCGGTGCGGAAAATCCTCGGCTACCTCCCGCAGGAATTCGGCCTCTATCCAAACCTGTCGGCCGAGTATGTCCTCGATCATTTCACGACGCTCAAGGGAGTGACCGCGAAGGGCGAGCGGAAGGACCTCGTCGCGTCACTGCTCCAGAAGACCAATCTGTGGGAGGCGAAGGGCAAGGCAGTCGGCGGCTTCTCGGGGGGCATGAAGCAGCGCCTGGGAATCGCGATTGCTCTCGCGGGCTCACCCAAGCTTCTAATCGTCGATGAGCCGACCGCGGGACTCGACCCAACCGAGAGGCATCGATTCCTGAATCTTCTCGCCGAACTCGGCCGGGACATCGTCGTGATCCTGTCGACGCACATCGTCGAGGACGTCCGCGAGCTCTGCAGCACCATGGCCATCATCAACCGCGGAGAGGTCGTGCTCAACGGTAATCCTCAGGCGGTTCTGGACGAGGCGGAGGGACGCGTCTGGAAGAAGCGGGTCTCCCGCGACGCCCTGAGCGGCTACGAGAGGGATTACTCGGTGATCTCGGTTCACCTCCAGGGTGGCGAGCCTGTCGTCCACATCTGGAGCGAGACCCCGCCTGATGGATTCGAGTCCGTTCCGCCTGCTCTCGAGGACGTGTACTTCCACCGTGTCGGCGCCGCCGCGCTGGAGGTCTGAGCATGTTCTGGCCGATTCTGAAGTTCGAGGTCATCTACCACCTGAAGCGCCCCGTCACGTACCTCTACTTCGGCATCGTCTTCCTCTCCGGTTTCGGCCTGATGGCATCCGACGCCATCGTGAGCGTTGGAGGCGTGGGGCTGGTCAAGCGCAACTCACCCTATGCGCTCGCACAGGCCATGATGGTCATCACGGCCATCGGGACCGTCTTCACCACCGCCCTCGTGGGCACGAGCCTGCTTCGGGACTTTCACGTGAAGGTCCACGAGTTGCTGTTCACGACGAACATGAGCCGCATTGGGTATCTCGCAGGCCGTTTCGTCGGCGCGTACCTAATGATGATCTTCGTCTTCTCCGGTGTCCCGCTAGGAACGCTGCTCGGGACCCTCGCTCCCTGGGTCGATCCGGAGATGTTCCTCCCGTTCAGTCCGTGGAATCACTTCCAGCCGTTCCTGCTCTTCACGACTACGACCCTCCTCGTGGTCAGTGCCGTCTTCTTCGCCGTCGGCGCGCTCTCGCGCAGCCTGGTCGCCGTCTACACGCAGGGCATCGCCTTGCTCATGGCTTGGAGTGTGACGCAGAACATGATCGCGGGGCTCGACAAGGACGGACTTTCGAATGCACTCGACGTCTTCGGCCTTTCGACACTCGAACTCACCACGAGGTACTGGACGGTAGCCGAGCGAAACAGCCTCACCATTCCGCTCGAAGGCTTCGTGCTCGTGAACCGCGCGATCTGGATTTCGGTGGCCATCGTGATCGCGGCGATCACGTTTCGCCTCTTCCGGTTCGAGGCAGGGACCAACAAGGCGACCAAGAAATCGAAGGAGGAGACGCCGCCACCTGAGTCCGGCCGAGACGTCGTCGCGCTTCCGTCCTTCAGTGGCGGAACTGCCTGGCTACAGTTCTTCGGGACCACCTCGGCCTCGTTCCGGCACATCGTTCGGGACAAAGCGTTCATTGCGATCGCGCTCATCGCAGCGATCGATACGACCATGGGCGCCTGGCTTTCCGATCAGCTGTACGGCGTGACTACCTGGCCTGTGACCTACCTGGTGGCGGAGCTGCTCGCGACCGAGTTCTTCCTCTTCATGATCATCCTGACGACGATCTTCGCCGGGGAGTCCGTGTGGCGTGAACGGGCCCTCGGCGCCGATCAACTCGTGGACGCGGCCCCTGTGCGCACAGGGGTCATCGTAGCAGGCAAGATCGTGAGCGTCGTGATGGCGGTCGTCGCGGTCTTCCTGATCATGGTGCCGGTCGGAATCGGAGCGCAGCTGGCGAAGGGTTTCACAGATATCGAAATCGGCCTCTACTTCACCTTCCTGGCCGGAACGCTGCTGCCGTGGGCGATCGCGGTCACGCTCTTCGCGTTCGCGGTTCACTCGCTGGCCCAGAACAAGTTCGTCGGTCACGCGGTGCTCATCATGTACTGGATCGCGTCCATCATCGCGGGCAACATCGGCATGGAGCACCAGCTCACGAGTATCGGTTGGGTTCCGAACTTCACCTACTCCGACATGAATGGCTTTGGCCACTTCGTGTCCAATCTGGCCTTCTCCGGCGGCTATTCCATAGCCATAGGCCTGATGGCTACGGTGCTGGCCGCGTTGGCCTGGGCCAGGGGGACGGACTCGGGGTGGCGACCCCGGGCGCGTGCCGCGCGCAGTCGGTGGTCGCCCACCATGGGCCTCGCCCTCGGCGGTTGTTCGATGCTCGTCCTGGTCTTCGGTGGGGCGATTTTCTACAACACCAACGTTCTGAACACGTACACCACGAGCGACGAGCGGGAAGAGCGCCTCGTGGAGTGGGAGCGGACCTACCGTCCTTTCATCCACCTCGATCCGCCTCGGATCGTCGATGTCGACGTGACCGCGGAGTTATGGCCGGAGCGTCGGGCGTACTCGCTCGATGGGCGGTACATCGTCGTGAACAAATCCGACGCTCCCATCGACTCGGTCATCATCAACTACAGCGAGTCCCTGACCATTGAGCGCATGGAATGGGGCGTCGCAGCCAACCCGGCGATCATCGACAGTATCACCGGTACGCAGATGTGGACGTTTCCGGACCCGATCATGCCTGGAGACACGACCGAGCTCTCGTATCGGATGTCCTTCGCGGCAGACGGCTTCCCGAACTCCTCGCCCAACAACCGTATCGTAGGGAACGGCACCTTCCTCGGGAGCGTGGGCCCCTCGCTCGGCTACAACGAATCCAGCGAGATGTCCGACCCGTCGGACAGGAGAAAGCACGATCTGCCTCCGAAGAACCGGCTCCCCGATCTGGACGATCCGACTGCGCTCGGTAATCCCCAGTTCACGATCGACTCGGACCTCGTCAATTTCGCGGTCACGGTGGGAACGGCGCCGACGCAGACCGCCGTTGCACCGGGATACCTACAGCGCGAATGGGAAGAGGACGGGCGCCGCTGGTTCCGGTACGAGATGGATCGGCCGATGGCGAACTTCGCCGCGGTCGTTTCAGCGGAGTACACAGTGGCCCGCGACCGTTGGAATGACGTCGAGATCGCGGTCTACTACCACGAAACGCACGACTACAACATCGACCGCATGATCGAGTCGATAAAGTCGTCGCTCGACTACTACACGGAGAATTTCTCCCCCTATCAGTACAAGGAAGTCAGGGTGCTCGAGTTCCCCCGGTACGCGGGCTTCGCTCAGTCGTTTTCAGCGACGATCCCCTACTCGGAGAGCATCGGCTTCATCACGCGCGTCAGTGACGAGGACGACGATCTGGACATGCCTTTCTTCGTCACGGCGCACGAAGTCGCGCACCAATGGTGGGGACACCAGGTGGTTGGAGCGCGTGTCCAGGGCGCCTCGCTCATGGTCGAATCGATGGCCGAGTATGCGGCGCTGACCGTGATGGAGAAGAAGTACGGTGCATCGCATGCACAGAAGTTCCTCCGGCACGAGCTCGACCGGTACCTCAGAGGGCGTGCCGTCGAACGTATTCGTGAACAGCCACTGATCCGGACCGAGAACCAGTCGTACATCCATTACAACAAGGGTTCGCTCGCGCTATATGCGCTGCGGGACTACATCGGCGAAGAGGCCATGAACCGCGGGTTGCGTGGGTACATCGAGGACCACGCGTTCGAAGAGGCGCCGTACTCGACGTCACGCGACTTCATGAGGTATCTCAGCGCCGAGACTCCGGACTCCCTTCAGTACGTGATCGAGGATCTCTTCGAGACGATCACGCTCTGGGATAACCGAGTCGACGAGGTTTCCGTCGTACAGCGCGATGACGGACGATACGCGGTCACGCTCGACTTCTCGGCCCGCAAGGTCCGTGCGGACAGCCTCGGCAACGAAACCGAGATCCCGATGTCCGACTACATCGACGTTGGCGTATTTGGCCCCGAAGAGCCCGGAAACTCCCTGGGCCGCCCTTTGTCGGTCTATAAGATACTGGTCACGGAAGGGCAGTCGTCCGTGGAGATCATCGTGGACGAGGAACCGGTGAAAGCGGGCATCGATCCCTACAACAAGCTCATCGATCGTGTGCCGGGTGATAACGTGAAGGACGCTCCGGGGGCCTCGTAGCCACGGGCCGAACCGCGGCCGTCGTCTACAACCCGGTCGCGGGGAGTGGACAGGGCGAGGCCGCTTCCACGCTCGCGGCGGAGCGCCTCTCCGCGTCTGGTTACGCAGTCGAGCAGCACGCGACACGGGATCGCCATGGCGCTGCACCGATCGCCGAAGAGTTAGGTGAGCGGACAGACCGCGTTGAGCGACTCGTCGTCGTGGGTGGGGACGGAACGGTTCGAGAAGCGATTGATGGCCTCGGGCCGGCACGAAGCACGATTCCGATCGGCATCGTGCCCATGGGCAACGCGAACGTCGTCGCGCGGGAGTTGGGGATCGGCCGGGACGTGGAGCAGGCCATTCGGGTGGCGATCGAAGGAGAGCCCGTGCCGATGGATCTCGGCACGGTACGAGGAGACGATTTCGAGGAGATCTTTCTCGCGGTAGTGGGCCTGGGATGGGATGCGCATACCGTACGCCTCACCGATCGCATGCGCCGCTCCCGCCCAGGACGCGTGGTGTATCGGCTTTGGGCCGACGGACTGTACGGCGTCGCCGGACTGACGTCGTCTCTTCGGCCAGGTCAGGAACGATTCCGTGTGATCGTGGACCACAAGCCCCTGCCGGCCCGGTATTGCGCGGCGTGGTTCTGCAACCTGCGCACATACGGCAAGGGAATGGCCGTGACACCCGACGCCCACCGCGCGAGTGGCCGCATTCACGTCCAGGCCCGGAAGCGCGCTTCTCTCCCTTACCTGTTGGTACAGCTGGGCAGCGCCCTGACGGGTTCTCGAACGCCCGAGTTCGTCTCGGACTTCGCCGACGGTCTGTCGATCCGGATGGAAGCCGACGAAGCCGTCGCCGTCGAGGTGGACGGCGACGATCGCGGCTGGACGAAGACGCTGGAGGTGGGTGTGCTGCCGGCGGCCGTCCGGGTCATGGCGCCACCACAGTCCCCCGACCGGTAGGCGCAGCCGTTTGCGATCGAGCTCGCACTTTCTTGCTCGCTACTCGCCGGACCCGCGGACCTACGGGTACATTCGCACCGTCTCAGACATCGCCCGCTCTCCGGAGTTCACTGTGCCCTTCCCCGTCGTGTCTCGCCTGCTCGCCCTCGCATGCATTGCCGTCCCCTTCTCGGCGCCCGCGGCCGCGCAGCAAATACCGTCGCCGGAAGAGCACTTCGGGTACCCGATGGGCAGCGACAAAGAACTCGCTCGTTGGGACGAAATCCTCGAGTACTTCACGCGCGTGGCGAATGCCTCTGACCGGGTACTCGTCGATACGGCAGGCCCAAGCACGAACGGGAACCCGTTCATCTCGATCACGATCTCGTCGCCCGCGAACCTCGCGCGCCTCTCCGAGATCAGGACATCGTCACAACGGATCGCCGATGGACGAATCACCCGCGCCGAAGCCGAGGCAATCTCCGCCAGAACGCCGACGACTGCGTTCATCAATCACAACATCCACTCCACCGAGATCGGCTCCTCCCAGACCAGCGTCGATCTCGTCTACGCTCTGGCTGCGGGCACCGATCCTGTCACGGTCGAGATCCTCGACAACGTCGTGACCGTGCTCGTGCCCTCGGCGAATCCAGACGGTCAGATCATGGTCACGGATTGGTATCGCGAGAACGCGCATACGGAGTACGAGCGGGCGCGGATGCCGTGGCTCTACCACCACTACGCGGGACATGACAACAACCGCGACTTCTTCCAGGCCAACCTCGTCGAGACGCAGTACTGGATGAACGCGATGTACCACGAGACGTACCCCCAGCTATACCTCGACCAGCATCAGATGGGAGGCAGCGGCCCTCGGATTTTCGTGCCGCCCTACCCCGATCCCATGAACCCCGACGTCCATCCACTGCAGTGGCAACAGCTCCGGTTCATTGGCGGAGGCATGGTCGCGGACCTGCAGGCGGCCGGGAAGCAGGGTGTAGTCACCGGCTCGATGTACCGAATCTGGGGGCAGGAAGGAGCGCTGACCGGTCGCTACCACAACATTGTCGCCCTCCTTACGGAGACCGCGAGCGCGCGAATCGCCAGTCCGGACACGGTGGCACTCGAAGCACTCGAGCGAGGCGCGGCGCCCGGCCGCGGCCTGAGCGAGTACGGCTTCCAGATGGCCTTCGTGGACCCGTGGATGGGCGGGGAATGGACGCTCGGTGACATCGTGGAATACCAGACGATCGCTGCGATGTCCTTCCTCGAGCAGGCCGCCAAGTTCAGCGAGCACTACGTGCTCGGACGCTGGCAGATGGCCTCCGAGACGATTGCCCGCGGTGAGTTGGAGGGTCCGGGCGCTTATGTGATCCCGATCGATCAGACGGATCCCGTGGCCGCGGCCGAACTCGCGGACAAGCTGATTCTCCAGGGGATCGAGGTACACCAGGCGACCCGGGCGTTCGACGCGGTACCGCAGACGAACGTGTGGGACACTCCGGAGGAAGGCACACTGACGGTGCCCGAGAGTCAGGATCGGACCGAAGATGGGGAGGAAGAAGGGGGCGAGGAGGACGAAGACGAGGTGGCGGACGACGCCGAGGCGGAAGGGGAGAGCCCCGATCTGGAGGTCGCAGCTCGCACCTTCCCGGCCGGCTCGTGGATCGTCCTGGGCGCACAGCCCGGACGCGCTGCGGTGCTCGATCTGCTCGAGCCACGCAATCGACGACTGACGCGTGAGTGGCCGGACGGCCCGTACACGCGCTCGTATGACGGTGCCGCCTATACCATGCCGCTCCAGATGGGGGTCGAAGCGGTTCGGGTGGCAGCCTCGGAGGTGGGCGAGATCGAACGAGCGACCTCTGCCCGGATCGTGGCCCCTCCAGTTCCCGACGCGCGGCAGTGGTATGCAGTCAGCGCCAGCGTCACGAGGAGCTACCAGGTCGCTGCGCGGCTCCTCGACGCCGGTATCTCCGTATCGAAGGCCGAAACCGACGACGGGCCCATGTTCATCGTCTCCGCTTCCGATCGATTCGCTCGCTCAGCCCTCACCGAGCTTTCGACCGAACTCGGTGTGGCTGTCCATGCCGACCCGGCTGGCGTGCGTAACACCACGGCACAGCTGGCCGCGCGGGTAGGTGTGTATCAAGGATGGGCGGGCTCGATGGACGAGGGCTGGACCCGCCTCGTCCTCGAAGAGTTCGATTATCACTACGAGTCCCTATCGAACGACGACGTGCGAGCCCCGGCGCTGGGAGATCGTTTCGACGTCATCGTCATCCCTTCCGAGATATCGCTCAATCGGCTCATCGACGGAGATACGAGTGCCGTAACGCCCCCGGAGTACCGGGGAGGCATCGGCGAGGAGGGCGTCGAGAATCTGAAGGCATTCGTCCGGGCGGGTGGCACACTCGTGACGCTGGAGCGGGCCGACGAACTCGTGATCGAGAGATTCGACGTTCCGGTCCGGAACGCCGTTGCCGGGCTGAGCGCGGACGACCTGTTCCTGCCCACATCGATTCTACGTGTTGAGCTGGACACCGATCATCCTCTCGCGATGGGGAGCGAGAATGAGGTGGCCGCAAAGTGGGCCGGCGGTCGAGCCTACGAACCGACCGGGTTCGGAGGCGAGGCTGGAGCGGTGCGAGCGGTCGGCAGTTGGGCGACGGATCCGGATCGGGTGCTCATGAGCGGCATGTTACATGGCGCCGACCTCCTGGCCGGGAAGGGCGCGATCCTGGATGTGGAGTATGGCAGCGGACGCATTCTCATGTACGGCTTCCGAGTCCAACACCGCGGGCAGACCCACGGCACGTTCAAGCTGCTCTTCAACGCTCTTTTGAAGGACGACCCGCGCGTCGCGACCCAGCAGTGAGGGGTTAGCGCCAGGCCGGCTCGGGGGCAGGGGCGAGTGCTCCCATGTCGACGCCGTCCCACTCGGGCGACCTGACGAGCCACCCGATCACCAGGCCCAGCGGAATCGCCGCACCCACTGAAACACCGACGGCCACACCCGTGCTCTCGAACGTGTCCCCCTGCCCGAGAATGACGCCGCTGACCAGGCCGACTCCGAACCCGATGAGCGCACCTTTCAAAGCCTGAGTGCGTTGCCCACGCTGGACGCTCATGCCGGTGATATTGGTCCGCGGTACGCGGAACGTCCCACCGCCGGGGGCGGACCTCAACACGATCTCCGAGCTCGTCGCTTCTACGAAGAGGGCCTGTACCGCACCCCGTTCGGCACGCTGAATGATGCGCACCTCTTCGCCGGGGAGAGGAACGACGGCCTGGGCCTCGACTGCGCCGGGAAGGGTGATGGCGATGGCGAAGGGGGCAAGCCACCCGCCGCTTCGCAGCATCGACCGTCCCTTTCGCCCCTCAGCTACCCTGGACAACCGCGAAATTCACGTCCTCCACGTCCTCAGAGGCACCGACCACGACCTCGAGAGTTGCCGGATCCGTGGTGAGTCCGTCTCCCGCCGCCACCGTTACCGTGTAGGTGCCCGGAGCGACGAAGTTGATCGCATACGTCCCGATAGAGTCCGTCACGGCCGTCGCCATGTGACTCTGGAACTCCTCGTCGTCACCTGGATCGACCGCCTCTGCAGTAACGACCAGGCCCTCGATCGACGTATCCTGAAGCGAGGTGCTGACGGTGCCCGAAATACTGCCCGCGATGTCCTGCACGACCACCCGAAGGGTAGGCCGGAAGCTGACCCCGTTGATCCCTGCCCGGGTATTGGGATTGCCCTGGATTCTGAAGCTCTGATTCACGTCGAAGTCCACGACGAGAATCGTCTCGCCACCGGAAATCTCGACACCACCCTCGCCCTCCGTGTCACCCTCGCCGTCCGTGTCACCCCCGCCGTCCGCGCGCAGTCTGAGCTTGATGCCGGACTGGGCCCCGCTTGGCACCCTCAGGTCCGACTCCGTCGTGCCGTCACGAAACTCATACCCGTCGGCGAGCGTCACGCTTGCCGACTCGACGAACAGCCGAAGCTGGTGGTACGTGCCGGCAGGGATCTCGAGATCCGCAAGCACCTCGGTAGTCAGGCCTTGAAGATCGAGCAGGTTGATCGGGCCATCCGTACCGTCGTCCGAAAGCACGAGGCGGTCACCATCGCCCGCGGGCAGGAGTTCGACCGCACCGATATCGACAAATGCCTCGCCGATGTAGTCTGAAGGGGCGTCGGTGAGCAGAATTTGCAGGTTGGCGGTCTGTGGGACGCCTACGCTATCGCCACATGCGGTCAAAGCAAGCGGAACGGCGGCGCACGCAATAGACCGAAGAAGTCTGGAACGACTCATGATTACACCTTCTCGGGATTCGTCTGGGGGGGGTTCTCAAAGCTCTCTGACTGTACAGCATTCATGCAAGACTCGTACCGTCACCGGCATCATCGAGTCCCACGATTCGCAGCAATTTGAGGGCGTTTCGACTGGTGGCCAGGCCGGGCCGAAGCAGGTAGTCGAACGTGAGCACTTGATCACCTTGCTCGCCTACGGTCTCCCGGAAATGGACCTTGCTCGAGGCCGGGTCGAGGCGCGGATCATCGTGAAGCGCGAGGTCGTGCGTGGTGACCGCGCCGATCGCGTTCTCCTCGAGCAAGTGCCCGATGATTCGGCGGGCAGCGACTCTTCGCTCCTCCGAATTCGTCCCCTGGAGTACTTCGTCGATCAGGTACAGAAGCGCCGCTTCACTGTCGGGTCGAACGGCATCGACGAGAGACTTCAGGCGCAGAAGCTCCGCCATGAACAAGGAGACCCCGCCGGTCAGCGAATCGTGTATTCGCATCGAGGTGAAGGCCCGGAGCGGGGTGAGCTGAGCTCGGGTGGCGCAGACAACCGATCCCGCCTGCGCGAGCACTGCGGCGAGCCCCACCGATCTCAACAGCGTGCTCTTGCCCGACATGTTGGAGCCGGTCACGAGAAGGAATCGCCCGGGTGGTTCGAGCGTGACGTCGCTCGTCTTGACGTCGGTCTCCGACAGGAGCGGATGGCCCAGGCCCTCGGCACTGAAATGGGGTTCTCCCTCGACGAACTCCGGCCAGCACCAGTCAGGATGGTCGAACGCGAGTGTCGCCAGCGCAGCGAGTGCCTCGAGTTCGCCGAGGGCCTCGAACCACGGCCTTACGCGCGCGCCGGCGCGGGCACGCCATCGCTCCATTCCCCACGCGACGTGCACATCCCAGAATAAGCCCGCAGCGAAGAAGACATGCAGCATCGACGCCCGACTGTCGGCTGCATCGAGCCACCTCTCCAGGCTACGGATCTCGGACGACGCCGCTGTACCCGTGTTCCCACCCAAGATCTCCTGAAGAGATCGAAGCGTCTCTTCTTCGGTGGCGTAATCCTCCCACGCCGCGAAGAGCGCGTGGTATCGACGTAGACTGGGCGACGGAGCGCTCGCATTTCCGAAGTAGTCCGTGAGGGTCGAACCCCAGATCCAGGCGAGCCCCAGTTGCACTGTGAGCGGAAACGCCAAGCCGATGAGTGGCACGGCCCCGAAGAACCAGGCCACTGCAAGCGCCAGTGTGCCAAGCGGCATGATGCGGGCTACGTGGAGTACCCACGGCGACAGGCGGGGAGCGCCGTCGTCGGACGTCCGAAATAGTTCGGGGCCGTCCAGCCATGTCAGGAACCTCTTCCAGCTCGCCGGATTCACGCGTCTTACGAGCAGGGACTCTACGGTGACTGCTTCCCTGCCGGCGTAGTCCCGCGCAAGCGCCGCGACCGCAGCCTGACGGCGAAG
>JBDGVT010000031.1:0-20992 GCA_039585495.1 Gemmatimonadota bacterium
ATACACCTGCTTGTCGAGCCACACGAGTTCGGGGTATCGGGTCAGGTCCTTCACGGTCCCGTAGTCCGGCTCCCAGTTCGACGGATTGAAGATCCACCCGACGTGCGAGTACCAAAACCCGTGGTGCCGCGGAGAGTGTACGTCTTCGACCGTATCTGAATGAAGGTGATGGTGCCTGTGTACCGCGGCCCACCAGATGTGGCCTCGTTGTGCCGACGTCTGGCCCAGGAAAGCGATCGCGAACTGAACGACGCGACTCGTCTTGTAGGACCGATGGCTGAAGTACCTGTGATACCCGGCGGTGATCGCCCACATGCGCACGACGTACAGCACCAACGCCACCACGAGTGCCTCCATCGGCACGCCGGTCCAGATCGCAGCCAGACACGCCACATGGGTAAGGACGAACGGGATCGCCGACGGATAGACGACGTCGTCATGAGGGGGATGGTGTTCGTGCGCCAATCCGGACTCCGGAACGGGGGGGCTTTGATGCAAATCGGGTGGCGGGAAGGAAGGAAGCTAATCGGGCGACGCCTCGAGACAACAGCCACGAGCCGAACCTCAAACCTCTTGACCCCTGCGCCACATCTCATATCTTCGTATCCATATTTATGAATGCATACACTACGCCACCGATCCTCGACCGCCTGAGCGTGCTCGGTGATGAGACCCGTACGCGGATCCTCGCCTTGCTCGAGCGAAGCGAATTCACCGTGACGGAACTGTGCTCGGTCCTCCAGGCTGCACAGCCTACGGTCAGTCGCCATCTCAAGACCCTCGCCTCCGAAGGCTGGGTCGAGGCGCGTGTCGATGGCCGGAATCGCCACTATCGTGTGAGCCCGAAGCTCGACGACTCGGTACGCGAGGTCTGGCGGATCGTCCGCGCCGAGCTGGAGAGTGAGTCGATCTACAACACGGACGCAGAGCGTGCCGTCGTCGTCCTGGACGAACGTCGGATTCGCTCCACCGCGTTTTTCGCCGAAACGGCGGAGCGTTGGGATACGATGCGGGCAGAACTCTTCGGTGCGAACAGCGCCCTTGCGCCTCTGCTCGGCCTCATCGACCCCACCTGGGTCGTCGGTGACCTGGGCGTCGGGACCGGCTCGATGAGCGCCCGCCTGGCTCCATTCGCACATCGCGTGATCGGGGTGGATCGCTCCGACACCATGCTCTCCACGGCCGCAGCGCGGCTAGGAACTCTCGAGAACGTCGAACTGAGGAAAGGCGAACTCGAGTCACTTCCCATGGAGGACGATGAACTCGATCTGGCGATTCTGGGCCTCGTCCTCCACTACGTGATCGACCCACCCAAGGTGCTGTCGGAGATCCACCGGGTGCTGCGGCCCGGGGGCCGACTCATGCTCCTGGACATGCGACCCCACGACAAAGGGATCGGCTACTCCGAAGAAATGGGCCACGTGTGGCCTGGCTTCGAACTCGAGCGAATCGCGCGCTGGCTCGAGGATGCCGATTTCTCCCGGAACCGGGTCATACCGTTGGCTCCCGACCCCACAGCTCAGGGGCCATCGCTCTTCCTGGCGTCTGCGATCGCCTGACGCTCCGAAACATCATGAAACACGAACCAAACACCCTGCCCGAAAGAGGACGCAATAATGGATAGCACCGCACTGAAGGAAGCACCGACCACCGCTGGTTCCGCACGACTACCGTTCAAGGTCGCCGACCTCGAACTGGCGACCTGGGGCCGAAACGAGATCCGACTCGCCGAGCAGGAGATGCCCGGCCTCATGGCCGCGCGAACGGAGTACGGCCCCACACAGCCTCTCGCGGGGCTCAAGGTCGCCGGCTCTCTCCATATGACGGTGCAGACCGCGGTGCTCATCGAGACGCTCATCGACCTCGGCGCGGATGTGCGCTGGGCCTCGTGCAACATCTTCTCGACCCAGGATCATGCTGCAGCCGCGATCGCGGTTGGCCGAGACGGTACGCCGGACGCTCCGAAAGGAGCGGCCGTGTTCGCATGGAAGGGCGAGACGTTGGAGGAGTACTGGTGGTGCACGGACCAGATGCTGACCTGGCCAGACGGATCGGGTCCAGACCTCCTGGTCGACGACGGCGGAGACGCGACGCGCCTGATGCACAAGGGTGTGGAGTACGCGAGCGTCGAGAACGTCCCGGAGTACGACCCGGCAACCGAGCCCGACGAGTGGAGAGTGATCCTCGAGCTCCTGCGTCGTACACTCGGCGAGGATCCCGGCAAGTGGGCGCGGATTACGAAGGATGTGCGCGGCGTCAGTGAGGAAACCACGACCGGAGTCCACCGCCTCTATGAGATGGAAGAGGCCGGCGAGCTTCTGTTCCCGGCGATCAACGTGAACGATTCCGTGACCAAGTCGAAGTTCGACAACCTTTACGGCTGCAGGCATTCAGTGGTCGATGGCCTGAACCGGGCCACCGACGTCATGCTCTCGGGCAAGACGGCGGTCGTCCTCGGATACGGGGACGTCGGCAAGGGATGCGCCCAGGCGCTCAAAGCCCAGGGCTCGAGGGTCTACGTGACCGAGATCGATCCGATCTGCGCACTTCAGGCCTGCATGGAGGGCCTCACGGTAGTGACGCTCGAAGATGTGATCGACACGGCGGACGTCTTCGTGACCGCCACCGGGAACAAAGACATCATTCGCGCCGAAGACATGGCCCGCATGAAGGACAAGGCGATCGTGGCCAACATCGGCCACTTCGACAATGAAATCGACATGGCCGGGCTCGAGAACATCGACGGCATCAAGAAGGAAGAGATCAAGCCCCAGTACCACGAGTGGACGTTCCCCGACGGACACTCGGTGTTGATCCTTGCCGAAGGCAGGCTCATGAATCTCGGCTGTGCGACCGGCCATCCCAGCTTCGTGATGTCTGCGTCGTTCACCAATCAGGTCCTGGCCCAGATCGAACTGGCCACGAACACCGATCAGTACGACAAGAAGGTGTACGTGCTCCCGAAGCACCTGGACGAGAAGGTGGCTCGACTGCACCTCGACAAGCTCGGAGCCAGACTCACGGAACTCCGCGACGACCAGGCCACATACATCAACGTGCCGAAGGAAGGACCCTACAAGCCGGACTACTACCGCTACTAGGAAAGCGGCGAGCGGTACGCCGTTTGGATCGCTGGAGGGGAGCGCCCGTGTGGGTGCTCCCCTCTTCGCTATTCAGAGGGTTACCCACCCATGAGCAAGCGGATCGCGAAGAGGAGGATCGCCACGGTGAGTACGTTTCGTACCCAGGCCTGGCCCTTGAGCACCTGCAGATGCACACCCAGCTTCGCGCCGAAGAACTGACCAGCCGCGAGGTTCAGTCCGGCCGTCCAGTCGAGCAGGTCGCTCAGAGCGAAAAGCACGACCGCCAGCGCCGTGAACACGAGGATCATCGCCGCCTTGAACGCGTTCCCACGCACGAGGTCCAGCCCGTTGGCGGACATGAGCGCAAGGAAAATGAAGCCTACGCCGGCCTGGATGAAGCCGGAGTAGATCCCGACCAGGAAGAACGCGCCACCCAGGAGCAATCGCTTCCGGCCGGTGGGAGGCTCGGGATCGCCGTACTCCGGCGGCTCCATCGGGTGCCAGATGATCCAGGCTGCTGCCGCCACGAGAATCACCGCGAGCACCTTCTCGAAGGCCACGTCTCCGATGCGCGTTGCGGCCCAGATGCCGAGCATCACCCCCACGAGCGCCGGAGGAAGAGCCAGCTTCACCCAGGTCCGCGGGATGAGGCCACGACGGTGGAAGCTCGTCGTCGCGCCGATTCCGCCAACGAAGATCGCGATCCGGTTGGTTGCGTTCGCGACGGTCGGAGGCAACCCGATGAAGATCAGAAGCGGAATCGTCATGAGCGACCCGCCGCCCGCGATCGAATTGAGCGTTCCCGCCAGCAGGCCGGCCCCGAGGAGAAGCAGCGTGGTCATGATCTCAGGAGGCACGGCTATTCCGGACGAAGATGGCCGAGTGGAACTTGGCAACGGATTCGCACGTAGGGGCGTCCAAGCAAGACAACAAACGACCACTCACCACGGTTGCGGATTCCGATGTCACCGAAAAAGACCATTCTGAAGGAGTTGGCCAGGGGCGGCACCTCTTCGTACACGCGCCCCTCCTCGATTTCTGGCTTCTCCGAAGCGCCTGACAAATACCAGAAGGCCGTAAACGAGCTTCTTCAGGCTCGCCTCGTCGAAGGCCGGAAGGACGACGAGGGTCACATGGCGATCGCGATCAACGAACATCGGATCGCGGACGTAAATAGAGAACTCCGACCCGTATGGGCTCGCCCTTCGGTTTGGGCTTTGATCGCGGTATTGGCGGCAGTCAGCGCAGGGCTGGTCATCTGACTTGACCTGGCCCCGGCGCCGTTAGCCTGAGCCGCCTACTGAACCGCGTTGATCATGTCGAAGATGGGCAGGTACATGGCGACGATCATACCACCCACCACGACGCCCAGCACGACGATCATGATTGGCTCCATCGCGGCGAGCAGGGCTTCGACCGCGGTGTCGACCTCGTCATCGTAGAAGTCGGCGATCTTCGAGAGCATTTCGTCGAGTCCACCGGTCTGCTCCCCGACGTTGATCATCTGCACGACCATGGCCGGAAATACGCCCGACTCCTTCAGCGGTCCAGCGATCGTCTCACCACCGGCGATCGATGCGCGTGACCCCATCACCGCGTCGTGAATCACCCGGTTGCCCGCGGTTTTCGCGGTAATTTCCAGGCCCTCCAGAATCGACACACCCGAAGACACCAACGTACCCAGCGTGCGTGTGAACCTCGCCACGGCCGTTTTGCGCTGGAGGTCACCGAAGATGGGAAGCGCGAGGAGGAGTCGGTCCAGTACTAGCTGCCCCCCGTCGGTCTGATAGTACTGACGAATACCAACCACGAAGCCGATGAGACCCGCTCCGCACGCCCACCAGTAGGCCTGAAGGAACACCGACATCGAGATGACGATCTGGGTCGGAATCGGCAGCGGGATCCCGGCCGACGCAAACATCCTTTCGAACGTCGGAATCACGAAAATCAGCAAGATGACGATGGCTCCACCCGCCACCGAGAAGATTACGCCCGGATAGATCATGGCGCCTTTGATCTTCCTCTGGAGCGCGTCGTTCTTCTCCAGGAAGGTCGCCAGACGCAGCAGGATCGTATCGAGGATACCGCCGGCCTCACCGGCCGCGACCATGTTCACATAGAGCTCGGTGAAGATCTTCGGGTGCTTGCCCATGGCGTCGGCGAGCGTGTGGCCAGACTCGACATCATACAGAACATCCGAAATCGTCTTTCTGAGCCCGGAGTTTTCGGTCTGTTCCGCAAGAATGTCGAGACTCTGAACCAGGGGTAGGCCCGAGTTGATCATCGTCGCGAACTGCCGCGTGAAGATGACGATGTCTCTCGTGGTCACACCGGTCCCGAACGTGATCGAGATCTCTTTCGGCTTCTCCCGAACCGAAACGGGGATCAGCTTCTGGCGATGGAGATGAGCGAGGACTTCGTCTTTGGTCGCAAGATCGAGCTCGCCCGTCTGCATTTCTCCGCCGGTGGCGGGTCTGGCGCTGTACGAAAACGTGGGCATGTGACTGGGTTACCTCGGTTCGTTCGGGTTACTCGCCTGGGACCGGTTCGCCGACGGCTCGCAAGAGCTCGTTCGGGTCGCCTGATCGTTTGAGCGCTTCCTCGAGCGTGATTTCGTTCTTCATGTAGAGCATCTGCAATGCGTCGTTCATCGTCTGCATCCCGTGTTTCTTACCGGCCTGCAGAAGCGAGTAGATCTGATGGATCTTCTCGTCGCGGATGACCGCCCGGATGGCCGGCGTGCACATCATGATCTCAGCCGCAACGACACGCCCCTTCCCCTTCGCCTTCGGGATCAGTGTCTGGGTCACCACGCCCTCGAGCACGAAGGCCAGCTGCGCGCGGACCTGTCCCTGCTGATGCGCGGGGAACGCGTCGATGATGCGGTTGATGGACTCAGCAGCCGAGTTGGTATGGAGGGTGGCAAACACGAGGTGACCCGTCTCTGCAATCGTGAGGGCCGCCGAGATGGTCTCCAGATCGCGCATCTCACCGACCAGAATCACGTCGGGGTCCTGACGCAACGCGTACTTGAGCGCGGCGGTGAAGCTCTGCGTGTCCGCTCCCACCTCACGCTGGTTGATCATGCACCCCTGGTGCCGGTGGATGAACTCGATCGGGTCTTCGATCGTAATGATATGACCCCGTCGTTCCTTGTTCACCTTGTCGATCATCGCCGCGAGCGTCGTCGACTTCCCAGAGCCGGTCGGACCCGTCACGAGCACCAGCCCGCGAGGTCGATCCGCCATTTGATGAACGATCGGCGGTAGCCCGAGCTTCTGCAGTGAGATGATCTCGTAAGGGATCTGCCGTATCGCCATCGCGACACAGCCCCGCTGCTTGTAGACGTTGCCGCGGAACCGCGAGAGGTTCTGCACGCCGAACGAGAAGTCGAGTTCGTCCTCGGTCTCGAAGCGCTTCTTCTGGTTGTCGGTCAGAATCGAATACGCAAGCGAGAGCGTGTCTTTGGGTGCGAGCACCTGTCTGTTCTGCGAGTCAGTGATATCGCCATCGATGCGGATCTTCGCCGGGTTCCCCACTGTGACATGAAGGTCCGACGCCCCGCGTTGAATCATCTCCTGAAGGAGCATACGGAGATTGAGTTCTTGCTGCGGAGGCTGTCCCGCCGGTGCGGCCGGCTGGTTCATTCGCGATCCATGGTAGAGAGTTCAGCCACCGGACTCAGTCGGCGACGGTCGTTTCCTTGATGACTTCTTCGATGCTCGTGACACCAGCCTCGACCTTCTTGAGACCATCCTCACGCAACGTGAGCATCCCCTCGGCCTGGGCCAACTCACGCAACTCGTCGGTTCCCATTTCGTTCATGATGGCCTTACGAAGCGGAGACGACATGATCATGACTTCATAGAAGCCGCACCGTCCCTTGTACCCGGAACCGCCGCACTGATCGCAGCCCTCCCCTCTGTACACCGTGAGGCCACTGAGCCAGTCGGCGTCGATCTTGGCCGACTGGAGATACTCATCTTCGTAGGTCGCTTCGACCTTACAGTTACCGCAGATCCGACGGGCCAGTCTCTGAGCCGAGATCAGGTTGAGCGCTGATGCGACGTTGAACGGCTCCAGACCCATGTCGAGCATACGAGTGATGGTGCCCGGGCAATCGTTGGTGTGGAGCGTCGACAGAACAAGGTGTCCCGTCAGCGCGGCCTTGATCGCGATACCTCCCGTGGAGATATCACGAATCTCACCAACCATGATGATGTTGGGATCCTGACGCAGGAACGCTTTCAGCGCAGCCGGAAAGTCCATTCCGATTTCGGTGCGGACCAGAACCTGGTTAATGCCGTGCAGGTTGTACTCGACCGGATCCTCGGCGGTCATGATGTTCGTGTCGATCGTGTTGATCTGCGATAGCGCCGAGTAAAGCGTGGTCGTCTTACCAGACCCGGTCGGACCAGTCACCAGGACCATTCCGTAAGGACGCGAGATGGACTCCATGAAGTCCTTCTCAGCCTTCGGTTCGAATCCGAACTTCGTGAGGTCGAAGGTCAGATTCCCCTTGTCGAGAATACGCAGCACGATCTTCTCGCCGAAGATCACCGGCAGAATCGAGACACGGAAGTCGACGACCTTGCTCTTCATCTTGAGCTTGATACGCCCATCCTGCGGGACGCGTCGCTCGGCGATATTCAGGTCTGAAAGGATCTTGATCCGGGAGGTCAGCGCCGCCTTCATCTTCATCGGCGGCTTCATGACTTCCTGCAGCGCGCCGTCGATTCGATAGCGGACTCGGATTTCCTTCTCGTACGGCTCGATGTGGATATCGGATACGCCCTTCATCACCGCATCGGTAAGCAAGCCGTTGATGAACTTCACGACCGGGGCCGAGTCCACTTCGGCAGCGAGCGCAGAGTAGTCTTCATCGTCCGACTCATCGATTACCTCGACCTCTTCCTCGCCCCACTCCTCCATCAGGTCGACCATTGCCTCGTCTTCCTGACTCCCCCCGTAGTACTGCTCCAGATGCTTGCGGAGGGTGTACTCGCCCACGATGACCGGTTCGATTTCGAGCTTCGATATGAACTTCAGGTCGTCGATCGCGGAGAAGTCGGTCGGATTGGTCATCGCGACCGTCAGCATGCGCCCGACACGCCGGAGGGGCAGCACCAGATGCTTCTGCGCGACGCTCGCCGGAATCAGCTTGAGGATCTTCTGATCTACGGTGACCTTCGACAGATCGACGGCCGGTACGCGGTACTGCTTGGCCAGCATACGGGTGAGCTCTTCCTCGGCCACGAAGCCAAGGTGCACCAGCGCATACCCGATGCGTGTTCCGGTGGTCTTGGCCTCAGCGAGCCCTTCCTGCAGCTGCTGATCCGTAATGAGCCCCTCTTTAACGAAGAGGTCTCCGAGCCGGAGCTCCTGCGCGACCTTCGCTGCCATCCGCGTTCGATCCGTTTGATGGTTTGGGGAGGCGGCAGACAGCCGCACCCCGGTACAGAATACGGTTGGAGCACTCATCTCTACAAGATTCGTCTGAGAATCGGCAGAAAGTGGCTCGGCGCAAGTGTTATCGTGGCCTCCACCCGACCGAGGCGCGCCCTCGCAAACGATCAACGGTCGCCTCCCCGATTCCCGGCACCCGTACGAGATCGTCGACCGACTGAAACAGGCCTTCTTTCCTCGCCGCGACGATACGCCCGGCGAGGGCCGGGCCAACGCCCGGCAAACGCTGAAGTTCCTCGAGGTCTGCACGGTTCAGGTCGACCCGATCGATCCTCGATCCGGTGGAGCCCGGTACCCTGCCACGCCGGCGGGGGGGCGGCGAATCGAAGTCTAGAGCCCCCGCGATGCGCTCGACCGAAGCCGGGCCGATTCCGCGCACGACGAGAAGGTCATCCGGCTGGCGGAAGACCATCCCGGAGTCACGGGCCGCGACGATGGCCGCCGACGTCGTCGGTCCGATGCCGGGCAAGCGGTCGAGGGTCACTTCATCCGCCCGGTTCGGATCGACCACCTCGTCCGGGCCGAGCGGCCGTCGACGCTGATCGGCTTCCTCCGTGGCGGTGCGCGTGGCCGATCCCAGCTCCTCGAGCACGTCGGAGGGCACATCGACCGGACGGCCCGAAAGAAGAGGCATCCCGAATCGAAGGGAACACACACAGAAGAGTACGGTCGCCGCTCGCAGGAGAGCGCGGGTTTCGGTGTCGTGCATGGGGAACGGTCGCCGAGGCCTCGGGGCGATACCATGTCACGGCGGGATGACTAGCCGCCGATGGGCAATACTCCGGCGGCGAACTCGAGTTGGCCGAAGAGTCCGATCTGGAACTGGGTCGAACCCGTCTGCTGCCCTACGAAGGACTGCCGATCGTCGTAGCTGAGCTGCACACCGAACTCGAAGCCACCGACGCTCGTATCCATGAGCAGACTGGCGGTCCGGACGATCTGGTCCAGAAAGGCGACGCACTCCGCTCCTGCAAACGTGGCCCGGCAATTCCGCTCGGTGGTGTAGGCTCCGAGAATCGAGAGCCTGATGGGCCGATCGAGCCTGCGGGCGAGGGGCCCGGGAGGGAGCAGCTGACTGCTGACCGAGAGGCGGTGGCTCGACTGATCTCGCTCTGTATCACCCGTCGGGTCCTCTCCTCGGCCGCTCCGGAAAGACCCGTTGTACGTGGTCACCAGAGTACGGAGCCAGTTGATCGAGACGCTGAGGGGAATCTGCACGTCGTCGTCCAGGCGGGTCTGCAGGCCGCGCCCTCCGAACTCGATCTCACGCTCCGTGCGGACGATACCCGATGAAACGTTGATCGCCTGGATGCCGGTGAAGCTGGGCAGTCGGATCGTGGGCAGGGTCGCCTGAATTTCGGGCCAGGTACGAAGACGTGTTCGGCGGTCGCTCCGCGTGTCGACCGTTTCCGCGTCCGTCCACAGATATCCCACCTGCACCCCCGATCCTCCCGGAAGCGTGATCCCGGAACTCAGTCGCCAGCTCGCCCGATCGGTCAGCGTCGCTGCGGTATCGGCATCGATGAAGCGATACGTGTCGATTCCCCCGATCCCGAACTGGTAGTCAAGCCGGGGGTCGACCGGATCGCGGTTGAATCTAGAGGTGATGCCGTCGCGATATGTGACGCTGAGAGGCCGCACCACACCCATGGCGGTTCGAAGCTCCGTCACGCCGGGGTCCTCCCCCTCGACTTCCTCCCCGAACCAGGCCGCCGCAAGCGCAGAGGGCGTAAGTGCCACGGTCACACCCCAGTCACGCTGGCCGCGTGCATTACGCGCAAGCACCTCGGTCGTATCCACTCCGATGGCGGTGCGCTCGATGAAGTTCGTGTTCCGCTCCGTCTGGTAGACGGTGGTCCAGTCGACATCGTTACGCAGCCAGGTAAAGAACGTCGGACGGAACCCCAGGTTCGTGCGGAGCGTGCGGCCGGTTTCCCAGCCCAGGTCGACGCCCGCGACCTGCGCGCGCTCGGCGTCGATGAGGCTCTGCACGTCTGGATCGGCGACCGCCTTCTCGGCATCGAGAAGATCCCGAACCGACAGCAAGGTCAGATCTGCCGTGAGCGGACGGAACGGTCGAAGCCGCACGTCGGCCGCGACCTGAACGTGCTCACGCGGGGCGAACGTGGCGACCGCCTGAGCGTCGTCGTCCAGACGCACGATCTGCTCGAAACGGAAAATACGACTGTCTTGCTGGAAGTACGAAGTGCCTAGAGAAACGCGCTCGGGCGTGAGTCGCAACTGCGCGTCCGCGACCTGCTCGAGGAAGCCCGGAAGCAGGGTACGCAGTACACCCTTGGCGAACTCAGGAACGAGGCCAAAGCCCGCGGGCTCGGGTTCACGGAACCAACCGACGCCCGCGTCCAGCGTCTCCGAGTCGTGCTCTGTCGTGACGGTCGACCCATCGGCGGAAGCGTAGGAGGCCCTCGCATCCAACCCGTCGATGATGAACCCGAGGAGAGGGTTGGCCGTTTGCGTACGCTTGCGAAGCGAGAACCCCACCCTGTTCTGGCTCGCCTCGGTCGACCGGAGATTCGCAATCTCGTCAGCCCGTACGTCCGAGTTGGCCAGCAGGACCGGGTCCTGCCCGGCCCGGGCCATCTCGAAGGTGACCGGTAAGTCCAGCCCCCATTCACTCGGGAGCCACCGATCCAAAGCGAGCGATGTAAACAAGGTCAGCGTGCGGTCATTCTGATACGTCGGCTGATCGCGTAACTGGCGGAAGAATGCTCCTCGGTCGGTGACGTTCAACCGGGTCGTGAGCACCCCTGCCCCGTCGAACGCGACGTTGACGGACCCCGCCACGCCGATGTCGCGCACGGGAGACCCGAGCCGAAACTCGTCGACCCAGATCTCACCCGATACCCGACCCGACGTCTCGTTCCAGACCCCCATCGACAGCTCACGTACGGCGGCCAGGTTCGGTGCCCTGCCTCGGTCGGCAAGCACCACGGCATAGGTCGAGTCCGCCGACCAGACCGTCACCGGAGGATCGCCCGGCGCAGGTGGAGCGAAGGCGAGTAGCTCCTCGGCCTGCCGTCGCAGGTCGAGCCATTGCCCGAAGTCTACGACCACTTCCGGAAGCCAGTCCGCGCTCGTCAGCCCCCCTCCGGTCGGTGAGCTCAGAGGGGTGCGATACAGGTAGAAATTCTCCGGATCGCTGCCGACTTTGAGGAAGAACCGGTTGGCGACGGTCGGACCGAGGTCACCGCGCCGGGCAACCACCCAGAGTCGAGCCTCCCGGTAGGAGAGGAAGTCGCGGGGCGTCTGAGGAAAGCGATGATAGATCTCCGCACGCGCGCCAGGCTCGATGTCCTCGAAAAGGAGTCCGAGGGATTGCTCATTGAACTCGATGCCCTGCCCGGAGAACGCCTGGGTCGGGTCGACGAGTTCCTCCAGGACACCGGGGGGGGATACGTAGCCCTCACCCTCGGTAAGTCTGGAGACCGCCGAAACCTCGACTCGCCCCACACCGGACAGGGTATCTCCGACGATCCCCGCGAGAACGCCTTCACCGGCACGCTTGATCCAGCGTGACCCGACCAGTCTCATCCTGGCCAATTGAGCGCTGCCGCTCTGTCCCGCGACGGTGACCCGAAGGTGACGCACGGCCCGGAGATCGGCTTCGCTCACGATGCCTCCCACCTCGAGCGTGCCCGAACCCCGAATCGGTACTCGGTAGAGTTGGAACGGTGTGCCGGTCTCATCGGTCGTCCGCTCGAGGAACGGCGAAGAGCCGTCCAGAGGAACGACGAACCTCAGGTGGCGCTCGGGCAGGTCGAGATTTCCGTCGGCGTCCAGGTCCTCACTGTCCGGCCGTCCGTTTCCGGCGGTGCAGATCGCCCTTGGGTCACCGACGCGGTATATGCGGCCACGCTCGGCGCGGCAATTCTCACCCCAGACGCCGAACGCGTCGGTCGCATCGCTCCAGATCTCTCCCCTTCGAGGATCCGCTTCCTGATCGAGAAGGCCGAGTCCCCAGTTCCCTCCACCGGGATGGGGTCCGGAAGTGTTCCCCAGTGAGTCAACGAAGAAGGCGTCCTCACTCACGGTTCCCAGGTCGATCATGAGCGTGAGGGCACGGTCGCCACGCACGTAGAACTCGAGGAACTCCGTCTTGGTCAGATCGAGTCCATTCGTCGAGAGCGGCGTCAGCGTCGATCGCCACCCAGGGCCAGAGGAAGGATCGTCTCCGAAGGACAGCAGTAATCCCGGCTCCCGAATCTCCGAACCGGCGACCCGGATCTGGTTGTCGATATCAGTACTCGGGAACAGCCCCTCATGCACTCCGATGCTGTCGCCCGACGCACTCTCCAGAACCCACGAATGCTGCCAGACCAGTGGGGCCGCGGTCGTCTGGTCGAGGACGGGCGGCAGGTAGGCCTCTCCACCGTCACGGAAGGCGGGTACACTGCTCAGCATCCAGTTCGTCGACAGCAGCGAGACCGGCACCTGTGCACCGGCATCGAAGTCGTCGACGAACCCGACGTCTCTCGTATTCGGATTCGGGAGAGACAGGGCGACCTCGCCGTCCACCGAGAACGTCGAGGCGCCGTCGAAATTGAGCCCCGGCACCGCCTCCAGCACCCGATCCATCCAGGAAACGTCGGTGTCGAAGGTGCCGCTGAGGCCACCGAGCAACGCCGCTCCGGGCTCGGTGCCGAGCGTCGGCCGCGTTACCACCGAGCGCTCGGCCTGATAGAGTCCGAGCAGGTCGAGGCCACCCTTCGATCCGAGGTCGGCGTGTGTCCGAACACCGAACACCTGGGTCGGCGTGACCTGGAAGAGAGAACGCTGTTCCCACGTGGCCCGGATCTCGGCATCGATCGCCGAGGCGAAGAGAACGTCCGGGTTGAGGAGGCTCACCTGGCCGACGTCGTAATCGATCTCGTAGTCCACACCCCTCGTGAGTACGCGGTCACCCAGGAAGATGCGCTCGCTTTCTTCACGAATTCCGAAGGCGCCGAGCGAAAACGATGAGATGACGCCCTGACTCCGGATCCTATACGCAAGGGATAGGCGGAATCGACCCGCATTGTCCCGTTCGTATGGATCCTCCTCGAAATAGATGCGAGGGTTGGCGTCGCCGCCGAGAATCTGGCCTGTCACGACCTCGTTGAGTCCAAGGGATAGTACGGGAGGTGGCTCGGCGAACGGCCGAAGGGTCGGGAAGAAGATGAAGGTGCCTTGCACCGGAGGCTGGTCCTGGAAGAACTCCTCTCCGGGCGAGTAGATGAACGAGGGGTCGATCGCGTCCGTAGGTGCCTCCTCGTCCACGCCGAAGAGACGCAGGAACGTGATGTCCTCCCCGGACGGACGGCGCTTGAAGGTCCGACCGGCCGACAGTTCACCCAGGGAAACGGTCAGCTCGACGGATCCCGGCTCCACGTCGCGCGAGCCGGACACGCGGTAGACCTGATGCATCTCGAGATCCCACGTGGGCCGTCCGGGCTGATGGTTTGCACCCGACGCCTTGAGGAGTCGTAGCTCCGGTCGCCCCCCCTGGTTGTACAACGCCTCCGGGTTGTAGTCGCCGATGGTGTCGCCGACAGCCGTGATGTATGTCACAGCCAACATTTCCTCTCGACTCAGTGGCTGGCGAAGCGCGATCCACAAACCGCTCGGGTGCACGAAGTAGTCCGTGCCCTGCTGCAGGTATCGGAACCAACCGGACTCCCTGACTTGCACCCCCGCCCCGTCCGCGACCGCGTCGGCTTGAATGAAGCCTTCCACCTGCTGCTGGAAGACCGGGTCGTCCTCGAACCGATAGAGCTGGATCGGTTGATCACCGGGAGCCACGGCAGCCGGCGCCGAGGCCGGATCGAGTTCCAGCGCATCGATGTGGGGGTACTGGTCGATCTGCGTGGGGTCCACCAGGAAGAAGAACTGGCCGCGCACGTAATCGGCATCGTCCAGCACCAGCGTGTCCTCCTGTACGAACCCCCTCTGGTCGCCCAGACCTGTCAGCTGGAATGCGCGGGAGTTGAGGTCACCCCGCTGCTGGGCCCAGACCGTCTGGAAGTCGAGCGGCCCCACCTGCCCTTCGGCCTGGAACCCGAAATTGCCCGCGGGAATGCCCTCGGTGAGGAACCGGGACTGCGGGAGATTGAAGGTGACGTCGCCGATCTCCAGGCGGCGGAGCACGTCGTCCTCGCCACCCTCGTAGAAAATGTTGATACGGTTGGCGGCGTAGAATTCCCTCGATTGATCGAAGTCGACATCAACCCTGATGCGATCGAGAATGGTCCCGTTGACCTGCACCCCGAACTGTACCTCGGGGCTGAGCTGTGGAATCAGCGACGGGTTGCAGCCGGCTCCGAACGCGGCGTCACACGGTTCGAATTTCGTCCAGTCGCCTCCCAACTCCATCCGACTCGTCACACTCAGGGCCAGATCCGCGTACTCGGTAACGAAACGACCCCCCTCCTGTGTCGGCAGTGGCGCCGGTCGGGGGCGTGGCTCCGGAGGAAGGAAGAGCGACGCTCCGAAAAGACCCGCAGAAGCGACCCGTCGGCGCACCAGCAGGTCGGGAAGAGGTTCGACCACGAGAGCATTTCGAGCCCGCCCGAAGGCCAGATCCGGCTCGAACGGAGTTGCCCGGGGTTCCCCGAGCCCCTCGGCACTGACACGTATACGCCGCAGGCCGAGTCGCACGTGAGGCTCGTCGGGCGACGCGGTGAACCCGATGCGCACCGCAGCGCCCGGGCGATCGAGGTCGCGCTTGATAATCGTGTCTGCAGCGAGCGGGGGAGGTGTCCGAGCCTCCGACGAATCGCCCTCAATCCGACCGTGTGACTCCGACGGAAGTGCCGGAACCACCAGGGCCAGAAGCAGAGAAACGAGTCGGGGAATCAAGGTATTCGGCTCAGGCGGCGAACCGACGGACACAAAGAGGTGTAGGGAGTCCCCGACGCAGGTATCCACCCTCTAGATGCAGAGAGAACGACCCCGCGATGCGCAAGGGAGTTCTGGCCGGACACGTCATAAAGGCCCACCTCGGACCGTTCCTTTTCGCTCTGTCCGCGATCACGGGACTCATCTTCGTGAACGCCATCGCGTTGCGTGTGGATTCACTGGTCGGCAAAGGCCTGCCTTTGAGAGTAATTCTCGAATTCCTGGTCCTGTCCCTACCTCATACGATCGCGCTGTCCCTCCCCATGTCGGTGCTCGTCGCCGTGCTTTACGCCTTCAGTGAGATGGCGTCCTCCAATGAAATAACCGCCATGGCCGCCGGAGGGGTCCGACCGAGCCGGATCATGACGCCCGTGCTCGGGCTCGGCATCATCGCGACGCTGGTCATGCTGTTCTTCAACGACACCGTGCTACCGGAGTCGAATCACGCGTTAAAGAACCTCCTGCTCGACATCGGTCGCAAGAGCCCGACGCTCGAACTTCGTGAGCAGGTCGTGAACGAGCTTGAAACGGGATCGGGCGTGGAGCGGTACTTCCTGACCGCAGATCAGATCGATCATGAGACCAACGAGATGGTGAACATCACCATCTTCGACTCGAATGACGGGGTGACGAATCGCACCACGTATGCCGCTTCGGGAGAGATGGCGTTCAACGATGCGCGCACGGATCTGTACCTGACCCTTCGGGATGGTGTGGTTCACGAGGTCCAGAGGAACCGCATCGGCGCATTTTCCCGTGTGTACTTCGATGAGCAGATCGTTCCACTCCGCGAGGTCGGGAACGAACTCGACCGGCGTATGGGAGGTTCGGACCGTTCCGATCGGGAGATGGGCTTCGCGCTTCTCGCCGAAAACGCCCGGGACCGAGAGGAGCAACTCGAATCGATTCTCACCGAGAATCGCGAAAAGTCGCTCGAGGCGGTTCGGATCGCGCTCAATCAGCCAACCGAAGCCGATACTGCGTGGACGAGCGAGATCCGCCGACGTGACGTCACGGGCGTTCGCGCGTCGGCCACCTATCTCTCTCGCGACGGGCTCACGCAGCAGATCATCGCCAGCACGAGGGCCCGGGCCGCCCGAGAGGGAGCCTTCGAGCAATCCATCAATCGATACAAGGTCGAGATCCACAAGAAGTGGGCAATCTCACTGGCGTGTCTGGTGTTCGTGCTCATCGGGCCACCGCTCGCACTACGCTTCCCGACTGCCGGAGTCGGCTTCGTGGTGGTGGCCTCCGCGGTGATCTTCTTCGTCTACTGGGTCGGCCTGATGGCGGGCGAAACGATGGCCGATCGGCGGGTCGGCGACCCCGCGGTCACGATGTGGTTAAGCAACGTCATCTTCTTTGGCATTGGGCTCATCCTGGTGCGCCGTATGGGACATTCCGGAGGCACCGCGCGGGGCGGGGGCTGGTCGGACGCCATCGCCGGCTTCTTCGGAGCCCGCGGCGACGCTCAGGCGGGATCAGTGTCATGATTCGCATCCTCGACCGACTCGTAATCTCGACGTTCTTCAAGCTGTTTCTGATGATGCTCGCGGCCTCGCCGCCGCTCTTCGTGATCGGGGATATCGCCGAGAACCTCGACGACTACATGGACCGGGGGCTCACTCGGTCCGAGGTCGCGGAGGCGTATTTCTATCAGCTTCCGCTCTTCGTGCAGTGGTCGTTCCCGATCGCAGCGCTCCTCGCGGCGGTGTTCACGGTTCACTCGATGACCACCCACCGAGAGATCGTCGCAGCGAAAGCGGGCGGCATCTCATTCCATCGTCTGATCGCACCGCTGATTCTGAGTGCGGTACTCCTCACCGGTGCGGCGCTCGCGCTCTCCGAGGTCGTGCCGCGGTCGAACAGAATCGCGGCTCAGATTCTGCGTGACGAGAATCCCGGACAGCTCTGGCGCTCGGACTTCGTCTATCAGTCCGAGGGTGGACTCACCTGGCAGGTCGATCGGCTCACCACATCCGACGGACGTATGCTCAAGGTGGTCCTGGAGCGCCGGCCAACGGAGACCACCTCCGGACTGCACATTCTGGCGGAGGCGGCGACGTACCGACCGGGCGAGGGGTGGATGCTCGACAAGGGCTACATGCGACGCCTCCATCCCGACTCCACTGAGAAGACCATCGAATTCGATCGGATGACGATGCCTGAGATCGTCGAGAAGCCGGAAGAGCTCCTGAAGGCCCCGAGAGAACCCGATGAGATGACCTACGCCGAGATCGACGATCTGGCTCGGATCGTTGCACGGACGGGTGGCAACTCGGACGAACTCCTGGTGAGGCGGGAGCAGAAGATCGCGATTCCGGTCGCGACGCTCGTGATCATTCTTTTCGGGGCACCGCTCGCGACGAGCAACAAGCGCGGAGGCGCCGCGTACGGGATCGGGCTCTCGTTGGCGACCGTCCTGATCTACATCATGATGCTGCGGATCTCGGGCGCGTTCGGGAGCGCGGGCTCTCTGAATCCGATGGTGGCAGCGTGGCTGCCCAATGGCGTGTTCATGGGTGCTGCCCTCGTCTTCCTGGCTCGAGTCCGAACCTAGGAAGGGCCCTCCGTCCGGAGGGAGGCGACGAGATCGTCGGTCAGGCGACCCTCACATACTTCCTCGACGGGACCGCGCAGGATCACCGAGAGGTCCGACGCGACCTGCACTCCGAGGTGGCCGCCCGGCATTTCGACCCTCACGTCCCCAGGCTCCAGGTCTCCACGTGAGACAAGCGCCACGGCGACGGCACAGGCGCTCGTGCCGGACGCGGCAGTCCTCCCCACGCCTCGCTCCCAGATGAGCGCCCGACATCGGCCAGGCTCGAGAACGCACGCCAGTTGCATGTTGGCTCCGTGCCGTAGCGCCGGATGGGTCGCGACGAACGGCCCGAGCTGCTCGAGCGCCTGATCGGTCACGTCGTCCTCGGACTCGGCGACCACCACGAGGTGGGGATTTCCGACCGATACCGGCACGACCGTGAGGTGCTGACCCGCCGGGCCCAGGAGCGATCCGTCGTCGAGCAACGCCCCGACATCGAGTGAGATCGCCTCGGGTCCGGTCACTGCGTGGCCCATCTGGACCGAGATGTCGTGCTCGGCCCCCGATCGTCCGTGAAGGACCATCTCGACCCGATCCCCCCCGACATGCACCGTCAGAGCCTCGGCCTCGGGCCAACGTCGAGCGGCGAAAGAGCCCAACACCCGCAGTCCGTTCCCGCTCCGTTCGAACTCGCCCCCGTCCGGGTTGAACATCCGCAGATGCAGGTCATGGGCGTGGGCCGTCCCGGCACGGAGCAGGACCACGATTCCGTCCGCCCCGACACCACGATATCGATCGCACACGAGCCGCACGTTGCGGTCGGTCGCGAGCCAGTCATCCCCCTCCTCGAAGACGAGGTAGTCGTTCCCGAGCCCGTGTGCCTTGTAGAAGGCGGAGGACAGCTTCGGACGGGGCGGCCAACGGGTCATCCTGTGGGATCCTTGGGATGGGCGGATACGATGAGAAGCTAACCAGCCTGAGCACGCGTAGCAGCCAGCCGCAGGCTCCTATATCGCACTGTTCGTGCTTCTTGGTCGGCCCGGCGGTGGGTGCTACCTTCGATGCACGACAATCTGGGGCGATTTGAGGCATCTTGCGGCCCGCACGACCCGTCGATCGAGACGGGTCAGCAAACCTGCTAAAAAGCCGAAGCCCCGTCGCGCTCTCGAGTGCGAGGGGCTTCGTCATGGGGAGAAGTTGAGATGAGTGTAGAGACGCGAACACGGGCCGAGCGGATTCGGCTCCTCGATGAAGCCCTGCGCGGTCGGATCCTGGTGCTCGACGGCGCCATGGGCACCATGATCCAGCGCCATCGCCTGACCGAAGAGGGCTACCGGGGCGATCGGTTCGCCGACAGCCCGGCATCGCTCATTGGCGGCAATGATCTGCTCTGTCTCAGTCAGCCGGAGATCATCGGTGGAATCCACCGGGAGTATCTCGAAGCCGGCGCGGACCTCATCGAGACGAACACGTTCAGCGCGAACCGGATCTCTCTCGCCGACTACCAACTCGAGGAGATCGCCGAGGAACTGAACCACGAGGCCGCTCGGATCGCTCGGGCGGCGGCCGACGAGGTAGAGGCGAACAACCCCGACCGTTGCTGCTGGGTCGCGGGCGCGCTCGGCCCCACGAACCGCACGGCATCGATTTCACCCGACGTCGGGGACCCTGGCGCACGTGGCGTCACCTTCGACCAGCTCGTGGATGCCTACGCCGAGCAGGCGCGTGGCCTCCTGAGCGGCGGCGCAGACGTTCTGCTCGTGGAGACCGCATTCGATACCCTGAACGCGAAGGCCGCACTCTTCGCAATCTCGGGTGTGCTCGCGGAGTTGGACCTGGACGTCCCCGTCATGATGTCCGGTACCATTACCGATCAGAGTGGTCGCACCCTCTCGGGGCAGACGCCGGAGGCGTTCTACAATTCGGTCTCCCACGGCGTCCAGCCCGGGCCGGGTCGGCGCAACGGGCTGCTTTCGGTGGGGCTCAACTGCGCTCTGGGCATCGACCAGCTGCGTCCCTTCCTCGAAGAGCTCTCGAACGCCGCACCCCTCCCGATCAGCTGTTATCCCAACGCCGGGCTGCCGAACGAATTCGGCGAGTACGACGACACGCCCGAACACATGGCAGAGATCACGTCGGAGTTCGCCGAGGCCGGCTTCCTCAACATCGTGGGCGGGTGCTGCGGTACGACCCCGGACCATATCCGTGCAATCGCGGAAGCGGTGGCCGGCCGCGAGCCTCGGCCGCTCGCCGAGCCGCCGGTTCGGACCCGGCTCGCCGGACTCGAACCGTTGAGCATCGGTCCCGACTCCCTCTTCGTGAACGTCGGCGAGCGTACCAATGTCACAGGATCGCGACGCTTTGCCCGTCTCATCATGGACGACGAGTACGAGACCGCGGTCGAGGTAGCGCTTCAGCAGGTACAGGGCGGCGCCCAGATCATCGACGTCAACATGGACGAGGGCCTCCTCGACGCCGTGGCCGCGATGACACGCTTTCTGAACCTCCTCGCGTCCGAACCCGACATCTCGCGCGTCCCGGTCATGATCGACTCATCCGACTGGGCGGTCATCGAGGCCGGCCTGAAGACGCAGCAGGGCAAAGGCGTGGTGAACTCGATTTCGATGAAAGACGGCGAGGACGCTTTCCGGGAGCGCGCCCGACTGGTCCGCCGATACGGAGCGGCGGCCGTTGTCATGGCCTTCGACGAAGACGGACAGGCGGACTCGCTCGAGAGGCGCGTCGACATCTGCGCCCGGGCGTACCGGATTCTCGTCGATGAAGAGGGCTTTCCACCCGAGGACATCATCTTCGATGCCAACGTGTTCGCTGTTGCGACCGGTATCGAGGAGCACGAGCAGTACGCGATCCAGTTCATCGAAGGCGTGCGTCAGATCAAGGAGAACCATCCTCACGTTCTGACGAGCGGCGGTATCAGCAACGTGTCGTTCAGCTTCAGGGGCAGCCCGGAGGTGCGAGAGGCCATGCACGCGGCCTTCCTCTATCA
>JBDGVT010000032.1:0-20831 GCA_039585495.1 Gemmatimonadota bacterium
TGGCACAGGTCGTCGAGGTTCTTCACCGGGCAGACCAGGTCGTATCGGCCGTGTACCGCGAAGGCCGGTATCGAGCGAATCCGATCGACGCGGTCGAGCAGGTGCGTGTCCGGCTGGAACCGGACGTTGCGGAAGTAGTGCGCTTCGAGGCGGGCCAGATTCCAGGCCATCTCGGGCTCACCGAAGGCGTCGGTGAAGTCGGGGTTGGGCAGGAGCGTGCAGCAGGACCCTTCGTAGATCGACCAGGCCCTGGCCGCCGCGAGTCCTGCCTCGCGATCGTCACCGTCGAGTCGCTTCCAGAAAGCCTCGAGAAGGTCGTCGCGCTCGGCCTCGGGGATCGGCTCGACGAAGTCGCGCCACAACTCCGGCTGGATCTTACCCATCTCGTACAGCCACCAGTGGATCTCCTCATCGCGCAGCATCCAGATGCCACGCAGCACCAGGCTCCTCGTCCGATCCGGATGTTCCTGGGCATACGCCATCGCGAGTGAACTGCCCCAAGAACCACCAAACACGTGCCAGGTGTCGATCTCCAGTTCTTCTCTGAGCCGCTCCATGTCGGCCACCAGGTGGGCGGGCGTGTTGTCCTTCAGCTCGCCCGCCGGGGTAGAGCGACCGCAGCCACGTTGGTCGAACAACACCGTGCGAAACCGACTCGGGTCGAAGAAGCGGCGGTCGGTGGTCGAACAGCCCGCCCCGGGGCCACCGTGGACGAACAGCATCGGCACGCCATCCGGCGTACCACACTCCTCGAAATAGAGCGTGTGAAGATCATCGACCTGAAGGTGACCGGTTCGGTACGGTTCGATTTCAGGGTAGAGATGTTCGTTGGCCATGTGCCCTTCCCTTACTCATTTCAGAGTTCAGAACATCAGGCGGACCCCGCCATTGAGGGTCCTTCCGTCCAGCGGAGCCCAGACATCCGTGAGCCACTCTCCCTCGAGCGTCTGGGTCGGAAGAACGAGCGGATCGTGCAGCGTCTGCCGAGCGTCGAGGACGTTCTCGAAATTCACGAAGAATCGGGCCGGACCGAATCGTCTTTCGACGAGGAAGCCGAGAATCCAATAGGGCTCCGACTCGCTCCGGTACGGGTTCTCGTCGAGCGATTGTTGGCCCGTGTAATAGACCTCGACCCCAAAGCGCCCCCGGTCCTCCGACTCCCAGGCGCCCACGACTCCGATCGTGTGCCGCGGTGTGAGCGGCACTGCGCGGCGGCCCCCACCCGCCGGGACGCCCTCCGTGGAATGGGTGTAGACGTGCGTGCCGGTGGCATGGATCGGGCCGTTGTGGTACCGGGCCAACATCTCCGTGCCCCACGTACGCACGGGTTCCGTCGAGTTCGAGAGGGTAAGCTGTCCCGTCCCGTCCGGAGTCACGACCAGCGCGTCGGCGACCTTGGACCCGAACACCGTCACATTCGCCTCCCACGCCCCCCACGCACGGCCGATGTCGGCCATGGCGGTCAGCGCACGCTCTGATTCCAGATCGTTGAACGGATTGAGTCGGCCAAGCCCCACGGCTTCGACCTCCTCAGTGAAGGGGGAGGGCGCGAAGTACCCACCGCCGGCAGATGCACGCATCACCCATTCCCCGGGACGGAATAGAGCCGAAACCCTGGGATTGAAGAACGCACCGTATTCGCTGTGATGATCGAAGCGGGCGCTCGCGGAAAGGGTGACGCTCCGACTTGGAGCGTACTCGTCTTGAGCAAAGAGAGCTGGAGTCGTGTAGTCGAAGTCGAACGACGGCACGTCCTCCGCGTTGTATCCGTCGTGCGTCAACGCTGCCCCCACCACCCAAAGGTGCTCGCCGTCCTGACCAGAGAGCGTGACCTCGCCGAACTGAGTCGAGTGCACGTCTCGCTCCCGCATCGGTCCGAACGTGTGGTCGTGGTCCTGCACCGTGGCAGACCCACGCGCGGAAAGCCGGCGGGTACCGGAGAGCAGCCAGGTTCCGACGATGCCGCTGTCGATTCGCCGTGTCTCCACGGCTTCCAGATACTCGCTGCCGGCCGGAGTCGTGCCACCTGGGACGGTGCCGCCTTCCCGGTCCTCGACCATGCCTCCGACCGTCATGAAGACCGAACCGCCACGACCATTGTCCCAGAAGACCCGTGGCCGGGCCGTGATCCGACGGAACTTCGGCAGATCTGCCCATCCGTCGACATCGACGTCGGCATGATCCTGGCGGTGCGCGCTCGCCAGGATCGTATAGCCCCAACGCTCGCTCGGCTCACCGGCGAGCCAAAGGACCGCGTCCGTCCCTCCGAGTGTGGTCCGGTTCAGAAGGAGTTCGCGCTCGTTCGCGGGTCGCCGCGAAATGAGATTGACGACACCCCCGAGGGCGGTCGCACCATAGAGCGCCGATGCAGCACCCTTGATGACCTCGACCTGGGCCAGGTCCATGGGTGGGATCTGGAGCGGGCCCAAGGCGCCTGTCTGGCCACCGTAGAGCGGCAGGCCGTCGGACAGGATCTGCGTGTACCGGCCTCGCAGCCCCTGAATCCGCACGCTCGCGCCGCCCAGGGACGGAGCCGTGGGCTGAACGCGTAGTCCGGCTGTCTCGTTCAAGAGCATCCCGATGTCGCCGGGGGTCATCAGGAGCTTCTCCTCGACCTCCTCTCGCGAGACGACCTCGACCCGGAGTGGCTCGTCCTCGATGCGACGCACCGTGCGAGTCGAGAGAACGACGATGATCTCCTCGCCTTCAACCGCCTCCTCTTCCAACTCGACCACCACCGTCGTATCCGCCGCAGACGACAGGGTCAACGGGATCTCGACCTCGGAGTACCCGATCCGGACAATCCGCAGCACGTGATCTCCGATCGGGAGCAGCACGACGGCCAACCCGTTCGCATCGGTGACGGCGCCTCGCCTCCCCGATGAGACCTGGGCACCTTCGACCGGAGTGCCAGCGCTCTCGACCTGGACCGTCACACGCGCGTCCTGAGCACGCACGGTGCCTGCCAGCAGAGCCAACAGAAACACCGAGAGAATGGATGATCGGACCAGGTCGCTCATCGGCGGAGCGGCGCTCGCAGACGCTGAGACTGCTGCGAATTCATCGGGCCAGTCTTCCCTCTATCAGGCGTCACCGTAGTGATAGGCCCCAGCCAACGGATGAACCGCACCAAGCCGTCCTCCAACGCCATGGTCGGAACGTATCCAAGTTCGACCCGGGCGCGAGTAACATCGGCTTCAGTCAGCGGCACATCGCCCGGCTGATCGGGCAACCACTCCACGCGCGGCTCTCGCCCGGTTGCCCGACCGACCGCGCTCACGAGATCGCGCAGCTCCACGCTCCGCCCGGTCCCGAGGTTGAAGCACCGGCATCCAGAGCCAGAATCGACCGCCCGAACGATCCCGTTCACGATGTCATCCACATACGTGTAGTCCCGGCGCGAGGACCCATCGCCGTAAACGCTCAGGCCCGCCCCGGACAACGACGCGCGGACGAACCGACTGATGGCCATATCGGGGCGCTGGCCAGGACCGTACACGGTGAAGAATCTCAGAGTGGTGACGGGGGTGCCAAAGCGGGCGTGGTGGTTCTCGCACAGGCGTTCGGCCTCAGCCTTCGTATCGGCGTAGGGCGAGATGGGATCGAGAGCGTCGTCCTCTCGAAAGGAGCCTTCATTGCGTCGCCCGTACACGCTGGACGACGAAGCAAACACGACACGCGTCTCCGGGTCGGACACGCGCTCCAGGAGGATCCGGGTCCCTTCGACGTTCACGTTCCGGTATCGGGCCGCCTGAACG
The DNA here is from genome assembly GCA_039585495.1 of Gemmatimonadota bacterium. Classification (GTDB taxonomy): domain Bacteria; phylum Gemmatimonadota; class Gemmatimonadetes; order Longimicrobiales; family Gaopeijiaceae; genus UBA2589. The sequence goes on from JBDGVT010000032.1 coordinate 3,759, forward strand.
ATCGATCCGCGCACACCCACGAGAGCCGCGAGATGGACCACCACATCGGGTCGCTGGCCGCGAAACACCTCGTCGAGCGCACCCGGATCTCTGATATCGCCGTGCACGAACCGCACATTCGCGTCGCGCGGTCGTACACTCCACGGAGCGCTCAGGTCGTCGAGCACCGTCACCTCATCACCGCGTCGAGTCAGGAGTTCGACCAGATGAGACCCGATGAAGCCGGCCCCACCTGTCACGACGACCCTCAACTGATCACGACCTCACCACAGTAATCGCATCGATCCGACCCCAGCCGCACTCGGCCGGCGCAGTTGGGACACTTCCTCGACTCCATCGAGATCTTCACCCCGGCTTGCCGAAGCTCCTGATCGGTTTCCGCGAGCTGCTCGCGCAGGTTCTCGAGCTTGTTCAGCGCCATCGATCCCTCGATATCGCCCTTCGAGCGTAGTCCCTCGACGTCGGCGATGTTTTCGAACAGCATCCTCCGCCGAGCCAGGAGTCCCTCGGGGCTCGAGTCGGTCACCACGACCCTCGCGCTCTGTTTCTCTGGAAGGCTACCGATGAACACGGCCGCTCCGGCAACCGCGAGGCTCAGGAGCAGACCAGCGACGAGCGGGGAGTAGAAGAAGGGGGCGTTCCGCCTTTCGATCTGAAGCACGGACACGTTCGGCCCGGCGGCAACGACCACCTGGTCGGTTTCCGTGAGAAACCCCTCGTCGATCGAAGCTACGGGGCCGCTATGAATATCGACGGGGAAGCGCTTGCCGGTCCTACCTGCGAAGACCGTGAATCCACCTCGCTCCCCGCCCACCACCGCCTCGTCCGCACCGTCCCCATCGAGATCGATCGCCCGCATGTCACTCACGCGTTGGCCCATCGACTCGGACCACAAGAGGGTCCCGCTGGCGGAGAAGGCGAAGACGCCTCCGTCGCGACCCCCGACGAGGATCTCGCGAGAGATCGGATCGCCGTCGATCTCTCCGTCGCGGATCTCGACGACCTGCTGACCGATCCTACCGCTCCATAGCGGTAGCCCGTCGGTATCTACCACGTAGACGGTGCCTCCCTCTCCTCCGTAATAGACCTCGCTCGCCCCGTCTCCGTCCGCGTCGAAGGTGCGCATGCGTCTCAGGCCGTTCGTGCTCGCGGACCACAGGCTTGCACCGGTCGGCCCGTACGCTACGACGGTCCCGTTGCGGTTCGCGGCCACGAGAATCCGGTCGCCATCGACCATGACATCATCGAGTCCACGGGCCTCCGACGATCCGGAAAGCTGAGCGCGCCAGAGCTCGGCCCCGGTTGCCCCATTCAGGCCCACGAGCTGGCCGCCCATGTCGCCCACGACGACCTGGGTTCCGGACCCGAAGCGAATGACGGCCGACCTCGCCGGGTCGGCGACGTTGGCGAGCGTGACGGACCAGAGCTCCCGGGCGCCCTCGAAGGCACGGACCCGCCCTGCCGGAAGGAACGCTACGACGTTCTCGCCGCCATCGCCGTCGGGGTCTCCCATTGTGAGAGACATGGGGGCATCGAGCTCTTGTCCGAACAACGGGTCACCGCTTCCCGAAAACACGGAGAAGGCGCTGCGGTTCTGCGCGTAGACATCGTCGGAACCGTCACCATCGAGGTCGATGACCTGCAGACTCTGCACGTCGCCGAAGGGGACCGACCATACGACCTCGTGCTCGAAGGTCGCGTCACGCTCCATGCTGAACGTGAAGAAGGCGGCGGTCGCGAGGATCGCGACGATGAAGATCTTGGCCAGCCGGATCGACGCCTGCATTCGCTGATTCATGCCACGTCCTTGCGCTGAAGCGTCGCGTATGTAGCCCGGAGGAGCTCCAGGAATTCCTGAGCCATCGGCTCCTGCGAGAGAGATCCGACGACGCGGAGCAAGCCACCGTCCACGGTTACGGATTGCACCGTGACCGTGCCGATCGTCTGGCCAATCGTGGGCGCCGACGCCTGGGAGAGAGAGTACAGTTGCGGGTTCGCGGAAATGCGCACGTCGATGTTGTTCACGACGCTCTTGAGCACAGCCGGTTTGAACTTTTGCTTTCCGCTGACGCGACCTCGCTTGTAGTACCCATCGCGGATCTTGAGCTTCTTGATCACCGCCACCCGAAGCATGCTCCCGTCCCAGAGCTTTGCCTTCATGCTGAGCCAGTCATCTCGGTAGTACGAAACGGTTCTCCCTCTGGAATCCTGCTTCGTGTGCGCCAGCTTCCCAGGGTCCACCGATCCACGAAGATCGAGCGAGCCGTGCAGGTTCCTCGTCGGCGCGAGGTCGTCGCGAAGGGTGTGGATGACGCGCTGCGTCATGCGCAACGACGGGCTGTCGAGTTCCGGTTGCTTCGCCGCTCGATCCCTCTTCACCCACATGGTGAAGCCCATAATCACGAGAACGGCCCCGACTATGGCGAAAATGTGACTCGCGTAGCCGAACTTGACATCGAGGTAGATGACCACGGCGCCGCCCAGGATGAACAAGGCGAGCTTCTTCCAGGATCCAGTGAGACGCTCCTGTGCATCGGCGCCTCGTCTACGCAGGTCGTCGATCGACGCCACGATCGCTCGCGGCGAATGGTCGAAATGGAAGAGCATACCGCCTCCAGGTGCTGCCACGACAACGACCGCGGGGCGTGGTGCCACCAGGGCATGGCGCGTTGCCGCCGACTGGGGACGCCCCGTAGGATGGCCGGGTGACGCGCATACTCTACACCGCATTCGACGTCGTGCCGGCCCCCAAAGGGGCGAGTACGCACATTCTGCAGTTCGTCCGTGCTCTGGTCAACGCGGGATTCGAGGTCGACCTGGTCACTCCGGGCGACGGAATATTGCCCGCAGAGGAGCAGCTCGCGGGCGCCCGGATCACCAGGATCCCAGGTGAGGCCGGCGCGAACTACCTGAGTCGAGCCGTCGGCTTCGGTCGCGCGGTGGCGAAGCACGCGAAGAAGAATGGACCGTACGACGCGGTCCACTTCCGCTCGGCATGGGGCGGCCTTCAGCTCGCGGAGCGACGTCGCACCCACGGATACCGAACGATATTCGAGGTGAACGGTCTGCCCAGCGTGGAGTTGAAGTACCACTACCCGGCGCTCCGCGACGCGGACCTGATCATGAAGATGCGCGAGCAGGAACTCGCGACGTTGGCGTTGAGTGATTCGGTTGTTTGCGTGTCGTCCGTGACGCGCGACTACGTCGCGAGCCTGGGCGTAGAGCCCGATCGCATTACGGTAATTCCCAACGGCGTTGCGACCGACGAATTCACTCCTCTCGAGCGGAAGCCGTTCGCCAACGGCACCGTGCCGACCTTCCTCTACCTCGGGACGTTGGCGGAGTGGCAGGGGCTGCATCTCCTGCTCGATGCATGGCCGCTCGTGCTGGAGGGCGCTGCGGGAGCCGCGCCCGCACTCCGCATTGTCGGAAGAGGTAGGAGCCGCCAACGGAAGCTCCTCGCGAAACAGATTCGCAAGCTCGGCCTCTCGGATCACGTAACCGTCGAGGCGCCCGTCCCGCATCACGACGTCCCCGCTCTGTTCTCAGATGTAGACGCCTGTGTCGCCCCCCTCCTCGCAAACGACCGCAACGTCACTCAGGGGTGCTGCCCGATCAAAGTGCTCGAATACATGGCCATGGGTCGGCCGTTGATCGCATCGAACCTGCCCGTAGTCCGTGAGCTCGTTCGCGAAGACGTCGACGCCTTGCTCTTCTCGCCCGGGGACACCGAAGATCTAGCGCGACAGGTGCTCCGAATGGTCGCTGACCCGGCTGCGGCGCGTCGGCTCGGTGACGCCGCCCTCCAGCGAGTTCGGGCGGAATTCACCTGGAAGCGAGCTCGCCGTCGCCTGGTCGACCACTACGCCGAATTAGGGGTCGCGCCTTGAGGCTGCCAGCTCGTGGTAGAGGGCCATGGTCAAATCAACTTCCCGGCCCGGTGTGAAACGCTCCACGACCGTGCGTCGCGCGGCTTCGGAGTAGCGGGCACTCAGCCCCGCATCGGCGAGCAGCGCCTCGATGCCAGCGGCGAGGCCATCCACGTCCCCTACCTCGACCATGGTTCCATTCTCTCCGTTCTCGATGACATCGGGCATCCCGCCTGCGTTCGTCGCGACCACCGGGCGACCACACGCCATCGCCTCGAGAAGCGCGTTCGGCAGCCCATCCCTGAGAGAGGGCATCACGACCACATCGATGGCACGGTAGTACGGCGGGAGTTCTGCTGGCGGCATGTCCTCGACCACGATGACCGGGAGGTCCGGGTGGCGGGCTCGAAACACATCGAGCGTCGGCCGATCGTCTTTCCGCACACCTCCGATGAAGAGCAGCGTCGCCGGAGTGCGCGCCGAAAGCGATTCGAACGCCACGAGGAGGTGCGCCAACCCTTTCTTGGCTCGCGCCTCGCCTACGAAGCCGATCACCGGGCCCTCCGGAATCCCGAGAGACGCCCTCAACGCCATGTCGGTCGGGCCGGGGCAAAACAGCTCGGCGTCGACCCCGTTCGGGATCACCCTCACGACACGTCCGCCCCCCAGTGATCGTGCCTTACGCGCCAGATCCTGCGAGTTCGCCGTCACGGCATCCGCGTGCTGGAGCGCGTGAAGCGTATGGGCAGCCTTGGAGGGTGCGAGCACGGTTCGATCGAGATCGTTGCCCCGCGCGCTCACGATTGACGGCACGGAGAGCATCCCGCCCGCATACACAGCGACGAAGCCCGGTCGGGTCACGTAGTAGGCGTGCAGGACCCTGATCGGGTCACGCCGATGCTCGACTCCCAGGTGCGCGATCCAATCCGCGAGGGTATCCTCGACCTTGCGGTGCTGGCCCAGGCGATGGAGAACGACACCGTCGTCGTCGGCTCGCTGTATGGCGCCGGGCGAGACGGTGGACGAAACGGTGAAGACGTCGACCGGTTCTCCTCGCTCGGCGAGGCCGCGTGCGAGCCGTCCGACGGAGGCAGACAGGCCACCTTCGTCGGGAGGGTAGCGTTCGGTGACGAGAGCGATCCGGCGTGAAATCAAAGAGGATGCCAATGGTGACTCAGTGCGAGATGATCATCGGGTTCTTGGTGCCCCACCGTTGCGAGCGCCGGGCGCTCGGGCAGTGCGGACAGTGTAGTCGACAGTACTGCGAGGAGCACGTCACGGTGAAGCCGAACGGCCTGACTTGCGTCGCCTGCGAACAGGGACTGGAACGACCGGTCGCGCTACCTAGCACCGCCAGGGATTACACGGACGACGATCTCGACCAGTTCACGCAGGCGAGCACGTGGGACGAGACCGACTCCGATTTATTTTCCGATCTGAGTTGATCTGAAGCAGAGCACGATTCTCGTCCAGGTAGTCGTCACACTTCCGGCAAGGCCCCAACTCGGGCGGGTGCATCCTCCCTCGGACTTCCCCGTAGGGACCACCGTTCCAGATCTCAGTGAAGCTCGACTCCCGTAGATCACCGAGCGGAGCGATCTGCTCCCTCGTCATACAGCAGACGTAGACCTTACCGTTGAAGTCGATGAGGCTTTGCGTCCATGGCGCGTAACACGGATGTCGGTCGTACCAGCCCATCGCGTACTCACCCTTCCGTCCTCTCTTCACCTCTTCAGGCGTGTACCCGAACGGGTAGGCCTCCCGCTCCTGCCCCATCAGTCCCAAGGCGACGGCCCGCTCGGCGATACGCGGCGCGATCTCGTCGTTGAAGTGCCGAATGTGACTTCGGCTGAGTCCGAGCGTTTCTTCGCCGCAATGATCGTCGACCGGGATCAGGTTGAGCACGTCGGCCCCGAGCTCCTTCACGAAGTCGGGATGCCCCTTTAGCGTCCGGTAGTTCAGCCGGCTGACGACCGTGTTGACGCGGATCGTGATCTTGCCCTTATGGGCGTACCGCCGGAAGTAGCGAACCGCTTTGATCGTCTTCTTGAACGCCCCTTCTACCCCCCGCACTCGCTCGTGAACACTCCGGTTGGGTCCGTCGATGGAAATGCTGACGCTGCGCAGTCCGCCTTCGACCAGTCGCTTGGCCATCGCCTTGTCAACGAGGGTTCCGTTGGTGGTCATCGCGACGCGGATGCCGTGACCCGTGGCGCGCTCGAGCAGCTCGGGCACGACCGGTCGCAACAGAGGCTCACCCCCTGAGAGTTGGATCTTCCGGCACCCGAGCCCCGCAAGCTCATCGACGATCTCGAGGAGACGCTCACTCGACAGCGGAGATTCCCGGTGAGTCCGCCAGTGGTTGCACATCTCGCAGCGGAGGTTGCACCCGAAGATGAGCTTCATCTTCACGTAGAGCGGCTTGTACGCCTCGCCGGCATCGACGGCCGCTCCGAACGAGTCGGCGTCGTCGGGAACTCCTCGAATGGCGTACCGGACGTGCTCCACGATCACCGGTCCTTCAAAGGCGGGAGGACGCGTTGGATCGTACGGTGTGGCCCAAAGCGCCGCAAAGGAGACGGGAGGTCCTCGCCGGGCACGTCCCCCACCGGACCCACTGATTTCACGGCGTCACCCGAGGCCAGGTGCCGCGAGCTACGGCCATTCGCTGGTCAGGACCCGAGCCACAGGCTTCAGATACGTCTCCCACCAGCGGAGTTCGTTCATCATCCGGTGCACGTTGTTCCAGTGACCCCTGATCCCGTGCGCCTGCCCGTCGTAAATGATCAGCTCGGCGGGCACCCCCTGCTTCTTGAGCGACGTGTAGAGCTGGATCGCGCCTTCCAACGGGACCCGACGGTCCACCTCTCCGTGCACGAAAAGCGTCGCAGCCTGTACGCCTCCCGAGTTCAGGTAGGCCGACTGACGGATCATGATCTCCTGCGCACGCGGCTCCCAGGGGCGACCGAAAAACTCGAGCTCTTTGGTACGCGCCACGTCGGAGTGGGCATAGTTACTCGTCCAGTTCGAGGCACCCGCTCCGCTCACCGCCGCACGGAAGCGATCCGGATAACGGGTAATGAGCCAGTTCGTGAGGATTCCACCGTAGGAGTGACCGGTCGAGCCGACCCGGTCCTCGTCGATCGGGTACTGCTGGACGAGGTGGTCCACCCCGGCCAGCACGTCCTCTCCGTCGTTGGTTCCCCAGGCGCCCCAGGTACCCCACTTGAAATCGTCGCCGTAGCCTGTCGAGCTGCGGAAGTTCGGCAGGAACACGAAGTAGCCGTTTGCTGCGAAGAGCTGATTCTTGAAGTTGAAGCCGTAGCCCGACGCCGAGTGCGGTCCACCGTGGTTCATGACGATGAGCGGGTATTCGTCCGCAGACTCCTCCCGGTAACCGTGCGGATAGAGGAGGAAGCCCTCAACCGGCGTGCCGTCGTAGCTCTCGTAAAGAACTCGCTCCCACGCGCTCGGCGAGACCTGAGAAAGGAACTCTGCGTGCACCGTCGTCAGCTGGCGTTCGTTGCCGCCGTCGATATCGGACGTCCAGATCTCCGACGGCAAATCGAATCGCCCCACCGTGTAGGCCATGTGTTCGAAATCGTCATCGATCGTGAGCCCCTGGATCCGGCGCAGTCCGGTCGTCACCTGCTCGACGGCTCCACCGTCTGACGAAACCCGGAACAGGTGAGTCGCTCCGCCGATTCCGGTCGTGAAATACATATGATCGCCGTCGGGCGCCCACATCGGGGTGCCCGCATCGAGGTCGAACGCGGACGTCAGATTCACGGGATCACCGCCCGACACCGGACGAACGTACAGATCACGTGGACCGCCGTGATCGAGTTGTCGCTCGATGATGTAGTCGGTCCCGAAGGAGCGGACATAGGAGATCCACTCGCCGTCGGGCGAGATGCCCACACCGGAATAGGTGAAGCCGTCGTCCGTGAGACGGGTGACCTGGCCGCTACCCACGTCGATCGTGAAGAGATCGGTGCGTGAATACTCGAGCTCGCTGAAGACGTTTTCGTCCGCGGTAAAAACGATCGTCTCCCCATCGGGGCTCCAGGACACGCTCCCGGGTCGTAACCCCAGACGGGTGAGCTGACGGGCTTCGCTCGTACCGTCGGCCGGCTCGAGGAAGATCTCTGCGCTGTTCATCAGCCCGCGATCGGGAAGCGGGAATTCTTGACCGTCGCGGACGAACGGGTACCAGTCGAACTGTGCGCCCTCGAAGCGGTCGGCATGTCGTTGCTCGAACGCAGTGAGAGCCGGGGCGGGAGCCGCGGGCCGCGGGATATCCCGTACAATGGCCCGCCATCGTCCGTCAGCGCTCAGCACGCCAGGCGGATCGTCCTCGGGCGCTGGTGATGCCGCGCCACCGAGCTGGTCGGGGTCCACCACCCAGCCGTCACCCGAGTCATCCTCGAAGCGGAGCCGATTCCCTTCGGACCAACTCGGGCTGGAGACGTCTCGGCCGCGATGTTGCACCCTGCTGGGTTGCCCCGAGCCGTCGGCCCTCACGACCCAACTCTCCACGCGGGTCGAATTGTCCTCCTCGAGACGGGTCGCGACGGTGTAGGCGACCCAGCGTCCGTCGGGAGAGATCAGAGGCGAGCCAACGGTCTTGATCGCGTAGTAGTCTTCGAGCTGGAGCGCCCGACCGGACTGCGCCTCGGCAGTGTGGGCGGTGATCGCGACCAAGGCGAAGACGAGCGTCACTACGATAGGGCGTCGCATGGGACTCCCTCCGGCCAGGGTTGGGACAAGTGTCGGCCGAAAGTCCGTTGTCCGTGTGGGGTGGGCAAGGCTAAGTGCGTGGATGTCCTGGCGCCGGACCGAACAGCGTCTACGATTGCAGTCTTCGCACAAGCACGAGAACGGGAGCCCCGCTGAGATGACCAGACTCAACTATCGACACCTGGAGTATTTCTGGCACGTGGCCCGGGAAGGCGGCGTGACCGCGGCCAGCAGAGTACTCCATGTGGGGCAACCGGCGATCAGCTCGCAAATACGAAAGCTCGAGCAAACGCTCGGGGAGGAATTGTTCAATCGCTCGGGCGGAACCATGGAGCTCACAGAAGTGGGCCACGTGGTCTTTGCCTACGCCGAAGACATCTTCGCGATCGGTCGTGACCTTACCGACGCCGTGCGGGGCTTACCCGGACGTAGCCCCCTTCGTCTGAAGGTCGGCGTAGTCGACTGGATTCCCAAACTGATGGTGCACCATCTGGTGACGCCGGCGCTCGCAGCGTTCGAGCATCTCCAGCTCGAACTGAGCTCTGGTATGCCGGAGGGGCTGTTTTCGGCGCTCGCCGTGCACGACTTCGATCTGATTCTCTCGGATTCCCCCCTTCCAACTACCCTGGACGTCCAGGCGTACAACCACTTCCTGGGCGAGTGCAAGGTGGCCCTGATGGGCACCGCCGAGCTTGCGCGCCAATACCGGGACGGAGTGCCGAGAAGCCTCGTCGATGGTCCCGTCATCTTGTCGGGGCTCCACTCCAACCTTCGCCGGTCACTGCTTGGCTGGTATCGGGATCAGGGACTGGAACCGAGGATCGTAGCCGAGGTCGCGGACAGTGCCGTGCTCAAGGTCTTCGGCCAGCACGGACTGGGGATGTTCGCCGTACCCACGGCCGTCGAGGCGGATATCGCCCGCCAGTACCAGGTGGAGCGAATCGCGCTGCTGGACGGGGTGCGGGAGCGCTACTACGCCATCTCGGTGGAGAGGCGAATTCGTAACCCGGCCGTGGCGTCGATCACCGAAGCTGCCCGCAGCAGGCTCTTCGTTGAAGACGCCCGCGAGATCGGGCGCCCGGACTAAGCGCGCGGTCTACGGAATCACGCGCGCACGAGGCTTCCTCTCGGACTCTTCGCTCCATACAAAAAATCGATAGAACTACCGCCCTACATTCGATTTCCTCAATCCCCCGTCGATCGCAATATTGCAGTTTGAAGCTACGCAACCGCCGCCAGGCTCAGTACGCCCGGGGGGGACCGCATGCCCGAGCCAACCAGACCCAGAGACGCTCACTCCATCCCGGAGGCGTGAATGTGGGCCTGGGTGCCGGAACAGGTCGTCATGCGGTATGTCGACGACGAACTCCCGTGGTATTGGCGAGTTCCTGTGCGCGCCGGGGTGATTCTCTCCCCGAGACTGCGGCATCGGGTGCGTTTATGGCGTAGCCTGACAAACCAACTGACCGAGCTCTGTGGCGAGAAGCGGCCGGTCGGCATGCCGATGAGGCTGCGCGCGCGCCGGCAGTACTCTGCGCGATAGCGGGCCTGCCTATGGCTTCCCCGTCGTTCGAGAAGCAGTTGGGGCTGTGGGATGTCTACGCCCTCGCCACTGGAGCCACGCTTAGTTCAGGCGTATTTCTCCTCCCCGGCCTCGCTGCGGCTGAGGCGGGAGCGGCCACCCCGCTCTCCTATCTGCTCGGAGCAGCCATTCTCCTCCCGGGTCTGGCCTGCCACGTGGAACTGGCGACCGCGATGCCCAAGGCTGGCGGCATCTACTACTTCCTGGACAGGAGTCTCGGCCCGCTCGTCGGCACGATCGGTGGGTTAGGCACGTGGCTGGCGCTCATTCTGAAGTCCTCCTTCGCACTCATTGGCGTTGGCGCGTACCTGCAGCTCTTCGCCTCTGGACTCCAGATAGGGCCAATCGCCGCGGGCCTGGCCATGGTCTTCGGTGTGATCAACTACTTCGGCTCGAAGAAGAGCGGTGCCTTTCAGGGCTTCCTGCTGATCGCGCTCCTGATCCTCCTCGCATGGTTCTTAGGCCTCAGCGCTCTAAAAACGGAGATCGGTCACTACCGCGGGTTCTTCGATGCCGGAAGCGGAGGGATCATCAGCACCGCCGGGTTGGTGATCGTTAGCTACATGGGACTGACGAAGGTGGTAGGCGTTGCCGAGGAGGTTAAGAACCCGGAACGCAACTTGCCCTTGGGGATGTTCCTCGCCTTCGGCACCGTCGTCCTGATCTTCGTTCTCGGAACGTCTCTCATGATCGGCGTGGTGGGGGTCGACACGCTTGCGCGCGACGGCGGCGATCTGGCGCCCGTCGCGACCGTCGCGGAACGCCTGGCAGGGCCCTGGGGCGCAATCATCATGACCGTAGCCGCTGTGCTGGCGTTTTCCTCCGCAGCGAACGCAGGTATTCTGAGCGCGTCCCGCTATCCGCTCGCGATGGGCAGAGACCGGCTCCTACCAAGCCTGTTCACCCAGATCGGCGCCCGAGGCACGCCGACCGTCGGCATCGCCGTGACCGTCGGCCTCGTCGTGCTCTCCGTCACGCTCTTCGACCCGACGAAGATCGCGAAGCTTGCCAGCGCCTTTAAGCTGGTGATGTTCGCGCTCGCCTGCCTTGCGGTGATGGTGATGCGGGAGAGCCGTATCGAGTCCTACGATCCCGGCTACCGCTCCCCGCTATATCCCGGCATCCACATCCTCGGAATGCTCGGGCCAGCTTGGTTGATCGTGAAGATGGGACTCCTCCCCGCGCTCTTTACCGGCGGCCTGATTCTGTTCGGCGCGATGTGGTACAACTATTACGCTCGCGAGAGGTCAGATCGGGCTGGCGCCATCTTGCACGTGTTCGAACGCCTGGGACGTCAGCGCTCCGAGGGCCTGGACCCCGAGCTGGCCCAGATCTTGAGGGAGCTACCTCCGCGCGACATCGACGCGTTCGACGCCCTTTGGGATGACACTCGCGTGATCGACTCGGCCGGGCCCGCTGCGTTCGATGATCTTGCTGCGCAAGCATCCCAACTCCTGGCGCTCTCTGTGCCTGTGTCATCCAGCGACCTCATGGAAGGCTTCCTCCAAGGTACTCGCCTGGGGACGACGCCGATTTCCCACGGTGCCGCGTTGCCGCACCAAACACTGGACGGGGTGGATCGCCCCTTCCTGGTGCTGGCAAGGGTCCGGCACGGTGTTCAATTCCCTGGCGTGTTGGACGACACGGGCGGTTCATCGGAGCCGATACAAGCGCTCTTCTTCCTCGTGGGCCCGAAGGACGATCCGGCGCAGCATCTACACATCCTGGCTCAGATCGCCGGCCGGATCGATCACGAGGACTTCATGTCGGAATGGCTCGGCGCGGAAAGCACCAGGGAGCTCAAGGAGGCCGTGTTCCGAATCGACGAAGGGATCCTCGTGATCGCGCTTCGAAACGACGACCCCAGTCATGGCCTGATCGATCTCAGAGTGTCCGAGGTGTCCCTCCCGGACGGCGCGTTGATCGCCACGATTCGCCGCGGAGACGACCTGATCGTTCCGGGAGGAGATACGACCCTCCTCGAAGGTGACCGACTCACCATGATCGGCCAGCCTGAGGCGATTAAATCGCTCAGGGCACGCACCCGGTGGGCTCCCGAGCAAGCAGGCTGAGGGCGTTTCGGTTTCATGGCCTTTGACAGCGGAGCCAGACCAGAGAACAATCAGGGAAGGCCCCTCCCTCGGTCACGGATGCCAGATGTCGTCAAAGAAGGCTCGGCGCAGGAAAGCCCAAGAGCAGGCCCAGGACGGTAGCCACAGAACGCTCAGCCCAGCCACGCTTTTCATGATCGGGATCGGCTTGGCTCTGGCCCTCGTGGTGTTCGGGGCCGTCATTCTCAGCGACAGGGAGGAACCACCCTTCCCCGGCGCCGTGTGGTCGGCCGCGCACGGACACTGGCACTGAAGGAGAATCGGGCGACTTAGAGGCCTCTCGGCGGCCCGACTCCGAACCTGCTCTAGCGTTTGACCAATTCCACACGTCGGTTCCTCTCGCGACCCGGCCCCGTGTCGTTGGAGGCCACGGGCGACAGGTACCCGACGCCATCCGATGTCAGGCGGCTTTCGGCAATGCCGTAGTCGTCCACCAAGGCCCTTACGACCGACGCCGCTCGCCGCCGCGACAGGTCGAGGTTGTGATCGTACGCACCCTGGTTGTCGGTGTGTCCCACAACCAGGAGGCTAAGGTCGGGACGGGTCCCGAGAAGACGTGCGATTTCTGCCAAGGTGGGTGCGGACTCGGCTTTCACCTCCGAAGCGTCAGTATCGAAATAGACTCCGTAGATGGAGATATGTCCGGTCGCATCGATACCCGTTGCCATCGCCTCAGCGTTGATCGCCACCATTCCAGTGTCCATCGCTTCCGACTCGATGACTTCCAGAAGCGTAACCGGGCGCTTGCTCAACGGGCTGAAGCCAGCATCGAAGGCCACAAGCACAGAGATGTGAACCGTGGCACCCTCGACCGAGCCTCTGGCGGCCACGTAATGCAGCTCCTGTGGAATGTCGAACGCGGACCCGCTCGTTCGAGAGTTGCTGATGCGTTGCTCCATCTCCTTGTAGAAGATCCAATGAAACAACCGACCACAGTCATCCGGCGTACAGCTGAACACCGTCTCGAAGCCGGCGGCCTCGAGGGCTGTCTGATAGTTACGAACGATCTCCAGCGTCGATCGCCCCTCCGGTCCACGGTAAAGAATGCGCGTAACCTTCCCCTCCAGCGTCACACTCTCCGTTGCCGAGCGTTCACCGCTCGCCGCTTGAACGGCTGGCCCTAGTGGCAGCGTGTACGACGCGAAGTCCTTTACTTCGTACCCATCGATGACGGAGCCAGCATAGCGCGTCACCAGCGGATGATCTTCGCTGCCAGGAGAGTCCTCGGCATCCTGGGCTCGAGCGGTCGAGCTGCAGAGGAGACCCAGGAATGCTGCCGTCACGGCGAATTGACTCTTCCTCATGAACTGACGTCCTCTGTCGATGCAGGTGGAATGTTACCCATGCGATCGGCACGAACCGACGCTTCAGCCTCGGGGGTAGTGGGTCGGCCGACATGACGGACAACGTCCGGCCCGCGAGGCGGACGGGCAAGCGCCCCCCCCGCCGGAGGAAGCCAGCGCCGACGTCCCCCGCTGAGGGTGGCACACTTCCTGCGAATGATGACGCCTGACGCTTCAAGATCGCAACACAGAGTAGAGGAGATATTCATGTTGCTTCGCAAAGTACTGTTCGTCACGGCAGCCCTGGCCGTAGTGGTTTGGACCCCGGCCGATCTAACTGCACAGGAAAGAGGACTCGACCGAGCGACCACCGCATCGGCCGGCGCCGAGGCAAATGGCCAAAAGGCGAACTCGGGGAAGGTGGACCGGGGGCTTCCCAGGGGCATCGCGAAGCGTTTCGTGGATGAGACGCTGCCTCCGGGAATCCGCCGGACGCGTGGCGATTCTGAGCCCGTAGACGTGGAGCCCGACCCCGAGGTCGAGGAGCCTGATCCGGACCTCGAGGAAAACTGCACGATTACCGAGCTCGAGGGTCTCCCGCCGGTGATCGAGTGCGCGAGCACTCCGTAGTCCCTCTCGATACTTCTTGCCGGATTCGCGCCGGCAGTAGGCGGCACATCCAACGGATCAGGCTGTCCTGATCCATCCTTCGGACGGGTGCGCAAATGCCGAGAGGCCGTGTCGTTAGCGGCCTCTCGGCAGCCCTCCGCGGACGGGATGCTCACAATGATGACGCGCGCCTCACGTCATCCCAGTGGACAGGATCACCCTTCCCGAGGTTCGCTCGCATAGATGGTCGCGATCAAGCGGACAGGAGGTCCTCAGGCCGGAGGAATGACCGAAGCGCCCTTCACGGTGTAATCGACGCCACATCGCCATACTTCCGAACCCGACCGTATGCTTCCGGAGCCCGAACCCTACCGGCCGATCGACTGCTCGATGCACGACCGCTTGGAGGCTGCGGCTGTGCGTCGAGAACGGGTGCGCATCCTTTGGCGCGCTCCCGGCGGTGAAGTAGGTGAAACACACGCCTTGATCCGAGACATCATGGTGCGCGACGGGGCCGAATTTCTCTTGATGAACGATGGTACCGAGATCCGGCTGGACTGGATTCAGACATTCGCGGGAGACCGCGACCTTCAACAAGACCAGCGGTAGCCCCAGCGCGAACAAGAGTCCGCGGTCAGCCCACCGATCACCAAGTCGGCCAGCGCGATCGTCACAACTACCCCTGCAGCAGTACCCGGCCAGTACCTGGTGCCAACGGAGTAGAGTCTACTTGAAGGCTCGGAGGCCCTTACCTCTTGATGAGTACCGTCTCCCCTTCGTTGACCGCGCGTAGCACGTTTCCTTCCCCGTCCCGCTCGATCAGCATCACGCCGCCGTCGGCGAGATCGAACCATTCGTCCTCGGACGAGGCGTAGAACCTCATGGTGCCCTGACCCGGCACGTCCATCTCCAGGGTGCCGTCGGGACCCGGGCGGGCCGTGATGACGAAATCGTCCAACCCTTCGATCTCGTATTCCCCGGCGATGGCCGCGATCGCGCTCGGTTCGGGGTGGATCCGGGATCGACGCTCCGGTTGCCCCCCGGACCAGTCATAGGCGGTCGCGATCGCGCGTCCGATCTCGGCGGCCAAGGCTCCACCCCGGTCCCCGTTCGTCATGACGACGAAGCCTCTACCCTCGTCGCGGTATACCAGCCAATTGGCCCTGAAGCCTTCGTTCGCTCCCCCATGGCCGAAGGTGCGCTCGGAGCCGGGCGCGCTGAGTCCGAACCCCAGCCCCCAGTTGGAGAAACCCTCGTCCCCACCGTGGTTGGGGGTGAGCATGGCCTCCAACATTTCTGCTGACAGGACTCCTTCCGAGACGGATCCGCCCAGAATCCCGAGGAGGTGGACCGACACGCTGGCCAGGTCGGTGGGCGTGGTCCATAGACCGGCTGCGGCCTGCTCCGGATACGTGTGCCACTCCCCCTCGACCTCGGAGCCGTCGCCCCGATGGCCACGAGCGGCCTCGGCCCATCGATCCTCCGGCAGGGGTTGGGCATAGGTGGACCGGGACATTCCACCCGGACCCAATACGCGCTCGCGCAGGATCTCGTGGAAGGGTTGGCCCGTCACGTCCTCCATCATCTGCTCCATGACCGTGTACCCACCACCGGAGTACTGCCAGGACGTACCGGGCTCCTTGTAGGGGACCACGGGGTCGGTATTTCCCTTCCCGTCGAGGACGTCACTGTTGGTGGCGACCATCTGCCCTGGAGCGAACGGCTCGTCCTTCCGATAGCCGGGAAACCCCCACACCGTGAGGCCGGCGCTGTGCGTAAGCAGGTGACGAAGCGTTACCGCGGAGTCGGCCGTGAATTCGTTGTCGGGCACCGCCCAGCCGGTGAGGTAGTCGTTCACCGGTGCGTCCAACGACAGGACCCCGTCCTCCACCAAGGAGAGCGCCGCGAGCCCGGCCACCGGCTTCGAGATGGACGCCGCCTGAAAGAGTGTCTCGGGCGTCACGGGAACATCCGCTTCCTCGTCGGCGAGCCCATAGCCCTTGGCCCACGCCACTTCTCCCCCGACGATGACGGCCACGCTTACCCCGGGAACGTCGTGGTGCGAGAGCCGCTGCTCGATGGTCCATGACGGCGCGGCCTCCCCTTCGAGCACGACGGCGGGAAGCAGCCCTGACTCAACCGCTGCGACGAGCGCGGGGTCGTCACCAGCGGGTGTGGCGTCGTCCGCATAGGCGCAGGCAGACATCAGGGAAAGCGTGACTAGCGCGATGTGATGCGAAGCGATGGCCTTCATCGGGAGGTCCTTCTCACGAGGCAACGGATGTCCGGCGGGGGAGAGGCTTCCATGTATAGCAACCCGCCAAGTAGGGTGTCACCAAGAGTATCACGTTTGCCCGACGGTTCAGTGGCCATATGGACGCCAACTTCCTGCCGACCGGGAAGGTGGGCAAGCAGGGTTGAGCACCACCGGGGAGGCGGAAGTTACCAGCTACAGTCCACTAACCACTGAGTTCGTCGAACGTTTGCTCGATCCGGCGGCGCAGATCCGCGTCGGGAAGCTCGCCTCGCCCGGCAGCCATGTTGTCGATCATGTGCTCGGGGTCGTCCGTACCCGGAATGACGACGGTCACGGCCGGATGCGAGAGGTTGTACTTCAGGCAGAGCTGCGCCCAGCTCGTGGCGCCGATCTCGCCCGCAAAATCGGGAAGCGGTCGGCCGCCCACCAACGAAAAGACTCCGCCGCGGCGGCCCGCGAAGGGTCTCGCTAATACGACCGCGACGCCGTGATCCGCCGCCAGAGGAAGAATCCTCTCGGCGGCGGCTCGATCGAGGACCGAGTAGTCGATCTCGATCATGTCGAGGTTCTCCTCCCGGATCAGCCGCTCGAGCTCCGGATACTGCTCGGCGCTCATCGTGGT
>JBDGVT010000033.1:0-29869 GCA_039585495.1 Gemmatimonadota bacterium
TTAGCGTGATCGCTGCCGTCAACGTCGTCTTGCCGTGATCCACGTGGCCGATCGTTCCCACGTTCACGTGCGGCTTTGTCCGCTCGAACTTCGCCTTGCCCATCGCTGTCCTCTCGGGTCCTGGTCTCTTTCGATGTACGGAACGTTCGTCCCGCGGCTTCAACCCACACTTCACAAGCTCTGAGCGGGGATTGAACCCGCGACCTCGTCCTTACCAAGGACGCGCTCTACCACTGAGCTATCAGAGCGCGCTCCGGCTCACGCCGGTCCTGCAGAGCGGGAGACGGGACTCGAACCCGCGACCCTCAGCTTGGAAGGCTGATGCTCTAGCCAACTGAGCTACTCCCGCCTCGTACTTTTTTTCAGTGGTGGGGGGAGGATTCGAACCTCCGAAGGCTATGCCAGCAGATTTACAGTCTGCCCCGTTTGACCGCTTCGGTACCCCACCATACGTACTTCCCGAAACCGCCCCTGTCGGGACGCTCGAACGACTTTTCTCACCAAGTCTTACGTGGAAAAGAGCCGCCCCCCGACTATTGAGGACGGCTGTTTTGCGAGCGAGCCTAAAAATGTAACCGGGGCCTCCCGAGGCGTAAAGGGCCGAAATCGTAGTGAATTCGGGGGATACGGGGGACTCCAGCCGAGGATGCCATGGGCGATGAAAACAAGCTGGCGAAGGGACTCGAACCCCCAACCTGCTGATTACAAATCAGCTGCTCTACCAGTTGAGCTACGCCAGCGAAACAGACCGAAAAGCTAACCGGCTGCAAAGGTCGGTCAACGCAGGACTTCGAGCACGACTCCGGCCGCGATACCCAAAGCAGCAAGGGCGATCCATCCCCAGCGCCCGCTGCCCGATTCGAGGCCCGACTCCCCCTCGTCGGGGGTTCTGACGACTCCGTCGTCGGTGAGGTCATAGGTCCATGCGAGTACTATGGCGAGCGGGAATCCCAGAACGAGGCTCCCTAGCGCGACGCGCAGGACCAGATTGGAGGGCGGAAGGCCGGGTGTCAGGTAGAGCGCAGCCTCGATCACGCCGAACGCGGCCCCCAGATACGCCGTCACGACCTTCATGACCCTTCGGCGCCGCACCTCCTGCCAGACTCCGCGATCGGGTGGACGGGGCATCGGGTCAGCTCTTCATCCGCAGCCGCTCAGCCCACGACCTTCCAGCGCGTGCCGTCGGCTCCATCCTCCAGCACGATGTTCCGCGCCGCCAGCTCATCACGGATCGCATCGGCGGCTGCAAAGTCACGACTGGCCCTGGCGTCGGCCCGGTCCTGGATCTTCTGAGCGACCCAGGCGGCGACTTCGTCGTCGACCGAGCGACTCGCACGGGCCACTTCCAGAATTCCAAGCACCTCGTCGATAGAAAGAAGTGCATCGAGCGCAATCGTACGGTCGTTCTCGCTGACAGCAGATCGCGCATTCAACTCTGCGTTGGCCGCGCTCACGAATACGAAGACCGCGGCGAGTGCATCTGCCGAGTTGAAGTCATCGTCCATCGCAGCCCGGAAGTCGGTCAGCAGAGCCTCCGCGAGCGCGGGCAGTTCCGATGCCTCCCCACCCTCATCCGCCGAGAGCTCCCTCAAACGGGCCTCGAAGTCGACGAGCCGCTGGACCGCGGAGCCCGACGCCTCCAGCCCCTGACGGGTGAAGTTCAGGTCACCCCGATACTGCGAGGAGATGAGCAGATGCCGAATCGCGGCCGGATCATGCCCTTCCTCGAGGAGTTCGCGCACCCTGATGAAGTTGCCGAGGGACTTCGACATCTTCCGGCCTTCGACGAAGAGGTGCTTCACGTGCATCCAATACCGCACGAACGGCTTGCCCGTCGCCCCTTCAGATTGAGCGATCTCGTTTTCATGATGGGGAAATACGAGGTCCTCTCCCCCCAGGTGGATGTCGAGGGTATCGCCTAGCTCGGTCGTGCTCATCACGGAGCATTCGAGATGCCAGCCAGGACGCCCTCTACCCCATGGAGAGTCCCAGGCAGCCCCTACTTCCTCATCCTCGGCTGTTGCCGCCTTCCAGAGCGCGAAGTCGCGTGCGTCCTCTTTGTCGTACTCGTCGTGCTCAACCCTGGCCCCCGCGATCAGCGTCGAAGTGTCGACCCCTTTCAGCTTGCCGTAGTCCTCGAAACTCGAGATCGAGTAGTAGACGGCGCCGTCATCCGCCGCATAGGCATGGCCGCGCTCGATCAGGAGTCCGATGAAGTCGACCATGCGCTCGATGAAGTCCGTAGCGCGAGGGTATTTGTCCGCGGGCCGAAGGCCGAGGGTCCTGCAATCGGCCAGAAACTTCTCCCCGTACGGGCCGGTCTGGTCGGTGATCGACGCACCGGCCGCGGAAGCTGCCTCGATGACCTTGTCGTCGACGTCCGTGAGGTTCATCACGAAGTCGACGTCGTAGCCGCTCCATTCCAGGTGTCGATGAACGAGATCGAAGAAGAGGAACGAGCGAAAATTGCCGATGTGTGCGTGGTCGTAGATCGTCGGCCCGCAGCCGTACACGCGCGCCTTGCCCTGTTCGAGCGGGACGAAGGCATCGAGAGAACGGGTGGCGGTGTTGTAGACCTTGAGCGACATCGATTCGGGGTCAGCGGGGTGGTGGTGTGGAGCCGTCTTCCTGTTCTGCCGCCTCGATCTCCTGGAGTACCGCAGCGAGGGCTGCTGCGGGATCCGGGGCCTGCGTGATCGGTCGACCGACGACGAGGTAGTCTGCACCTGCGCGTACCGCGTCGGAGGGCGTAGCTACCCGGCTCTGGTCTCCCCGATCCGAACCGGCAGGACGGATGCCCGGCGTGACGATCAGAAGATCGGGCCCGACCTGCCCGCGAATCCAGGAGGCCTCGAGCGCCGACGCGACGACGCCGTCCATTTTGGAATCTCGAGCCATGACCGCGAGTCGACCTACTTCCTCCCGGACCGACCGGATATCGCGACCCAAGACGGTGCTCATTTCGTCGGGACTCAGGGAGGTCAACACGGTCACTGCGAGCAGCCGCATGTCGCCGGCGCGAGCTCCTCTCGCGGCCTCGAGCATCGATGGCCCACCCGAGGCATGCACGGTGAGCAGGTCGACCCCCAGGTCCGACGCGGCGTGCACCGCGCCCGCCACCGTGTTGGGAATGTCGTGCAACTTGAGGTCGAGGAAGACGCGCTTGCCCCGCTCGATCAGCGCGCTCACTACGGAATGACCACTCCTCGTGTAGAGCTCGAGACCGACCTTGAAGAAGTCACCCTGATCGCCGAGTTGGTCGACCAGATTCAGCGCCTCTTCGGTCGTCGCAAAATCGAGCGGTACGATTACCCTGCTCATTCTTCGCCCGTCTCCCCACGAAGGTCGTCCCAAGATTCGATTCCGTGACGCCGGCCCCATCGGGCAAGACCCGCAGCCAGCCGTTCGCCAGCCCTCGGCGCCGCAAACGACGCAGTACCCACCTGCACCAGGCTCGCACCGGCACGTGCATAGGCAACCGCGTCGGCCGGAGCCAGCACACCCCCGACGCCCAGAAGCGGAAGGTCGGTTGCCAGCCGTGCCTCCCGAACCGCACGCAAGCCGGCGGGCCTCAGCGCCGGGCCGCTCACACCTCCCTGCCCTGCACCCAGCTCCGTCTCACCCGACGACGCGTCGATCAGCAGTCCCGGCAGAGTGTTTACAAGGGTAGCGGCGTCCGCGCCGGCGTCCTTCGCACGCTTTACCGTGCCTGACACGTCGGTGTCGTTCGGAGCGAGTTTGGCCAGGAGAGGTCGATCCGTACGGCTCCTGCACCCGGACACGATCTCCGAAACCGCTTCCGGGTCCAGCGCGAAGGGCGGTCCTCCACGGTTGGCATCATTCGGGCATGAGAGGTTGATCTCGAATCCCACGAACCCCTCCGCGGAATCGAGGCCTTCGATGAGCTCGAAGAACTCCTCTACCGTGTGGCCGGCCACACTGACGAAGACCTTCGCCCTGTGCACGTTGCTCGCGATCCACGGGAGCTTTTCGCTTCGCGTGCGAGCGAGTCCCGGGTTCGCCAAGCCCACCGAGTTCATCATCCCCGCGGCGAACTCCGTCACCCGCGGAGCCGGGTTACCCGTTCTAGGCTCGACCGTGACACTCTTGGTCACGAAGCCCCCGAGCAGATCGACGTCCAGCACGTCCTGAAGTTCGACCGCAAAACCGCACGTGCCGGCCGCCAGCATGACGGGGTTCTGGAAATCGGTTTCGAAAACCCGGGTCGAGAGCTTCATCGACGGAGTCCCCTGAGCCGCACCTCCAGTTCCTCCTCCAGTGCCTCGAAGCCGGCGGCTGTTCCACCGTGCGCCGCAAGAACGTAAGGGCTGTCAGGGTGCGCCTCCAGTCGCTCCCGGATCCAGGATCGATCCGGTTCGTCGGGAGCCACCTCGAGGGCCGCGAGCAGGGCCTTGGCGGCCCACGGTTCATCGGCCGCCGCGTCGGCATAGGCGAGAAACAAACCACGTGCCAGATACCCTGCCCCAAGTCGATCCCGGGCGACCTCGGCGGCGGCGAACCAGCCGAGAGGGTCATCGAGACCCTTGCCGGCATTCGCCTCGACGTCATCGATCGCCTCGAGCACGTCGCGAACCCGAGCGTCTGCCCCGGCCGGGAGCAGAATGACGCGCACGCCGTACACCTGCGCCAGGTCTTCGGCCTCCGCCAGGCGCCACGAAGCCATCAACAGCCTCGCCTCGGCGGCCGACTCACCGAGCCCCGCAGCCACCCGGAGCGCTTGACCCATCGCGCCGGCCGAGTCACCCGCGACGTGGAGCAGGCCGGCCCGATGCAACGCCATTCGTCCCCTTGCCGTGCGGTCCCAGGCCGACCGGTCCACTGGCTCGAGGAGGTCGGCCACAGTCCAGGCACCCCAACGTGCTTCGGCGCCATCGACCAGGGCGCGAACGGTGTCGACACGCGCCCCGCCCTCGGCGTACCCGAAGAGACCCTCGATCGCACTCCTGCTGCGTTGAAGGTCCCCTTCCCGCACACCCCATTCCAACCTCGTCAGGCCTGCCTCGACGCGTACCTCGCGGCTGAGTTCCACCGCTCGATCGAGGTCCCACCACCCCTGGTCGGGGCGTTCCGCAGCCAGCATGAGGCGGCCTCTCAGCAGATGCGCCTCCGCCCCGCCCGCGCCCTCGAGTGAACCATCGAGAGCAGCGTTCACGCTCTGGAGGGCTCCCTCCCGGTCTCCGCCCTCCGCCCATGCAACCGCAAGGTAGACCAGGACCTCCGCACGCACGGTCGGATCGTCGGTGATGTCGCCCGCCTCTTCGAGCGCACCTCGCGCCTCGCCGAGGTTGCCCAGCCTGAGGTGGGAACGTCCGAGAAGGAGGAGGGCATCGTCCGCCCATCCCTCGTTCGGGCGGGCGCGGTAGGCAGTTCCGGTCTTCTGAACCACGTCACGATAGGTGGCGATGGACATCGAGTCCCGACCCGCCCGACGGTGCGCCTCCGCCTCGGCATAGAGGATCCGGGCGTTGTATACGACGTTGTGGTAAGAACAGCCCAGGACCAGGAGCAAACTGCCGGCGACCGATGCGCCGACCGGCCTCACCGGTCCTCCCGCATGCCCCCGCTCCCCGGCGGATATCGCTCGAAGAAGAGCACCACGGCTTCCGCAAGCGCCTCCGCAGCATCGCGATGGAACGAGTCCCTTCCCAGCAGACGCGCCTCTTCATCGTTCGATAGGTAGCCGACCTCGACCAGAACCGAGGGCATCAGCGCGTTCGTAAGCACGGCCAGAACCCCCTGCTTCACACCCCGATCCGGACCCGGGTGGAAGTCGTTCAGCTCCTCCTGAATCAGACCCGCCAGATTCGCCGACCAGTGCGCGTGATCGTAGTTCGTCAGATCCCGGAGGATGAAGTCGATATCCGGAAGCTCCTCGGTATCGACGTCCTCCCCTCCCATACTCAAAGGGGCGTTCTCGATCGCCGAGACTCGCCGCTCGTGCTCGGTCCGGGCGTCGGAGAGGAAATAGGTCTCGAACCCGCTGGCCTCCCGGCGGGACGGGAATGAGTTCGCATGGATCGAGACGAAGATGCCCGGCCGGTCCCCGCGCAGGTCCGTAGCGATCTGTCCCCTCTCCCAAAGATCCACGAAGGTGTCGTCATCCCGGATCAGGTGGACTTCCAGATCTCGCTCGTCCTCGAGAAAAGTCGCCATTCTCAGGGCAATTCCGAGCGCCACCGCCTTTTCCCGGATGCCGTCCGGACCGAGCGCCCCTGGGTCTACACCGCCGTGTCCCGCATCGATGATCACGACGCGCGTGCCGTCGTACGTCGAGGGGCCAGCGCTCAGAACCTCATCTTCGCTGCCAGGTTCAGAGAGAGCCTGCTCTCCGGCGACGCCCTCGGCGCCAACCGCCACCGCAGCACCCGCCACTTCCGCGGATACCTCGTCCGCTTGGGGTTCTTCTTGATCGGGAGAGACCGATGCACTCGCCGCCGTCTCGAGCGCCGCGCCGAGAAGTTCGATATCTCCAGCCCGCAGAATCGAGCGAGCGCCATTGAAGTCGTAGAGCCCGGGCAGCCGTCTCGGCAAGAAGTCCGTGACGAACTGGAGGGGCAGGTAGGTCCGGGCGCCCACCCGATAGGGCGCATCGGTCATCTGCAGGACCACACCATCCCAGCGAAAGAAAGGTGACTGCAGTCGCATGGATATGGCGATTTGCCCGGCGACTCCGATCTGGATACCTCCGTCGGCCTCCTGCACGGTCCAGCCGAGATCATCGAGCAGCTCGAGCCGGACGGCGGCGTAGCCGCGGTCCAGGCTCACGGGCACGGTGGTCGAGGATCCATCGACCCGTTCGACGCTGAGTATCGGGCGCTCCTGTGCGACGATCGGCATGGGAGATCCCATCGACAAAGCGAGCCCAATTGCTGCCGCGAGAATCGCGGGGCCGCGGATCAATGCGCCTCCATGGCCCTGCGGGCCTCTCGATCCTGTTGGCGCCGCTTCAGATCTTCGCGCTTGTCGTGCAGCTTCTTTCCGCGCGCAACCGCGATCGTGACCTTCGCGTATCCGCGAGAGAAGTAGATGTCGAGCGGAACCAGCGTCAGCCCCTTCTCTTCGGTCTTCACGATCATCTGTCGAATCTCGGTCCGGTTGAGAAGCAGGCGCCTGGGCCTGACCGGATCGACGTTGGCTCGGTTGGCCTGCTCGTAGGGGCTGATGTGAAGACTGTGGAGCCAGACCTGACCGCCATCCACTCGAGCGAACGCGTCCTGGAACGACACGCCCCCAGCCCGCAGTGACTTCACCTCGGGTCCTCTGAGCTCCATCCCCGCCTCGTACGTCTCGAGTATCTCGTACTCGTGCCTCGCCTTGCGATTGCGGGCGATCACTTTCCGAGCTTCTTCACCCGTCACGGGCCACCCACGCTCACGTGCTGCTCTCGAAGCTCACGACACCCACGCGACTCGCCTTTCTCATCGTATAAACCTGCGCCACCTCACCGCCCAGAATAAACACTAGCGCCTCGTAATAGATCCAGAAAAACAGGATCGCCACGGTCGCGAGATTCCCAAGCGTGGAACCGTAATTCGCAACGTCGGTGGCATACCACGAGAAGCCGAATTTCAGGGTTTCGTGCGCGAAGGCCGCGAAGGTAGCCGCGATGACCGCCGTGCGATGGGACACGCGGCGGACCGGGACGAAGCGGTAGAGGAAAAAGAGAAGGACCCAGATGGATCCGAACGCGATGGCGTAGCCCAGAAGGCGCTCTGCCAGTCCCAGTGAGGTACCGCCCAGGCCGAAGAGCTCCACGCCGTAGTCGACCGTGAACGCGATGAGCACGGTAATTCCGAGATTGAGCGTAAGGAGCAGCACACCGACAATCACGGCCGCGATATCGAACAACTTGCCATGCACAGGGTTTCGCTTGAGGCCGATATCGAAGATCTCGCGCAAAGCCACACGCAATGAGCCGGACAGACGGGTCGCGACCCAGAGGAGGAAGACAGAACCCGCGATCGTGTACCCGATTCGACCCTCGAGCAGACCGGTGGTCATCGACTCGATGAGGTCGGTGAGATCGACGCCGGTGGCCTGCGGCAGGTTGCTCGTCACCAGATCCATGACGTACTGCGTCGGATCGACGAAACGCGCCAGCACGATTCCCGTGATTCCGATCCCCAGAATGAGAAGCGGAAAGAGCGCCAGGACGAGGTTGAACGCGATCGAGCCGGCCATGAAGAAGACCTCGTCGTCGTCGCACTTCTCGGCCATCCGCCGGACGAATTCTCTCAGGCGGTACGGGAGCCGGTGGTGGCGCGGTGGGACGGCGCGCGGAATCTCTGGATCCGGCATCCCACGCTCACCCAATCAGTCTTCCGTGTCTTCGGCTCCGGTGGCCACCGACTCGCGAGCCGCATTCACGCCCGCCCGGTAGGCGGCCTTGGAGCGCTCCAGCTTCTCCTCGAGTTCTCCTCTGGCGTCCGTTGCGGCGTCGCGCCCGGCGCTCACCGCTTCCTTCACCTCGTCATACCGGCTCGAGACCCCTTCGCGAGCCTCGGACAGGCGCTCTTCGAGCTGCTTCTGGGCCTCCCGAACCCGCTCTTCGGCGGTGACACGCAACTTGCGCGCCTGCTCCTTGAGCTCCTCCTGGGTCTCCGCCCCGCTCTTGGGCGCGAACAGCAGAGCGAGCCCCGCACCCACGAGAGCACCCAGGACGAACGAGCCAGCCCCGCCACCGCTGTCGCGCTCGATTACGATGTACGGAACTTCGTCGTGATCTCTCATCGGTTTCTCCATCGACCCGTTGTTCGGCACGCCACAGATGGGCTTGCTTCAAGGTAACCGCCAGAATGCGGGCGAACCACCGGACTTCGTAGTGCTCGCTTCACTGATTCGGAGCGGGCCTACGGGGTTCTACAGCACCCACCGTGGGTCCGGTTCCATCATGTCGGGCGGATCGACGCCCTCCCTGCCCATGAGCCCGTACGTGAGGCGCTTCCCGAGTTCGACGCCGGGCTGATCGAGCGGATCTACGTCGTACAACGCCCCTCCATACACCGTCGCGATCTGAAGAAGCATGAACAGCTGCCCCAACTCCCGAGCACCGACCCGTGGCATGAAGAAGGTCGCGTTGGGACGACCCATCCTTCGGAGCGCCTCCGCGGTCGCTGTTCGTTCCACCGCCAGAAGTTCTCCCAGAGAATGGCCCCCGAGGTACGAAAGGGACTCGATTCCCGGGTGTCGCTCCGGGATCGTGACGTCCGCCTCGGGATCCTCTACATCGACGAAGAGGACCACCTTGTCGTGAGGCCCCTCCATGAGCAGTTGAAGCATGGAGTGTTGGTCGGTGGCCCCGAGCGCAGCGAGTGGGGTGGGTCCGCGAGGGCTTTCGTCGCCGGCGGCGGTCTTCGCCTTCCCCAGGCTCTCGGCCCAAAGTTGCTGGAACCAGAGCGCGACAGGCCTCAACCGATCAGAATAGGGCATGAAGACGTGGATCGGCCGGCCTTGCTCGCGATCCGCCTGATGGAGAAGCGTCGCGAACAGGCCCGCGGGATTCTCCAAGAGGCGATCCGTGTCACAGCGCTCCGCCATCTCCGCGGCACCTTTCAGGAGTGCCTGGAGGTCGACCCCGCAAACCGCCGCGGGTAGCAGCCCGACGGGCGACAGGACCGAGAATCGGCCACCGACGTTCTCCGGGATCGGGAGCATCGGAATGTCCTCTGCCTCACCGATCTGTCGAAGCGCACCGTTGGCGGGATCAGTCGTAAAAAGGAAATGTCCCCGCGACTTGTCGTCGCCGACCGCCGCTTCGACCCATTCGCGTGCGACCAGGTACTGCGCCATCGTTTCCGCGGTCGCGCCAGACTTACTCACCACATTGAACATCGTCCGAGCCGGATCGAGCCTCTCGAGCAGGCTTCGGAAGGTGTACGGGTCCGGATTGTCCACCACGTGTAGTCGCGGGAAGTGATCACGGGCCTCGTCGTCCTTCGCGTTCCAGAACGGGCCGAGCAGCGCCTCCTTCACAGCGGTCGCCCCGAGGCCGGACCCGCCGATGCCGAGGATCACGACATCTTCGAACCACTGCGCGAAACCGTCGGCGAGTTCCTGGACCTGTTCCACCATCTCGGTGGCGTAAGGGAGCGCGAGGAAGCCCAGATCGCCCGTCGCTCGTCGCGCCTCGAAGACCGCGCGCGCAGATCGAAAACGGTCATCGAGCGTCGACGACAATGAAGCCTCATCGGGCCCTCCCTCGACACGAGGACTCAGAAGGTTCCCGTAGTCGAAGCGAATCTGGCTCATCCATCCACCTCCACGGTGAGTCCATCGTAGGCGGCCCAGACGCCGTCCGGGAGCCGATCATCCAGCTCCGCTTGCGTCACGCGGTGCGTAAGATGCGTAAGGTACGTGCGTTTTGCTCCTACCTGCCGGGCAGCCTCGATCGCCTCTTCTATGTTGAAGTGAGACGCATGGCTCCGTCCGAACCACAGAGCGTTGAGCACCAACACATCGACGCCGCGGAGTGCATCCACGGCATCCTCCGGCAGTGACTTCGCGTCGGTGATGTAGCCGAGCCGCCCCACGCGGAAGCCGTAGACCGAACAATCTCCATGGGGCACCCTGATCGCCGTGAAGTCCCTCCCCACGATCGGGATGATCTCTCCGGCCTCGAACGGCTCCAGTCGTACGCTCGGCTTTGAACTACCCTCGGGCGGTACGAAAGCGTCGTTGAAGATGTACTCGAAGTGCCGTTCCATGGTCGTCACGTACTCGCTCGCGACATGCGCCGGCATGTCTTCGCCGCGAACCGTGAAGACGCGCACGTCGTCGAGCCCGTGCACGTGATCCGCGTGCACGTGGGTGAACCAGACCGCGTCCAAAGAGGTCACGTCGGCCGCGAGAAGCTGTAGCCGCAATTCGGGCGGAGTGTCGACGAGCACCCGCCCGGCGTCGGTGTCAAGCAAAGCGCCGTGTCGCGTTCTTCGGTCGCGAGGGTCGTCAGACGTGCAGGTAGGACAGTCGCATCCGACAACCGGAACGCCGAACGAGGTGCCCGTGCCGAGAAAGGTCAGCTTCATGGCGCCGGTGCCCCTAGAGGCGGTCGAGCCGCATGTTGTTCGTGGAGCCCGACTCATGGAACGGGAATCCAGCGGTGATCGCCACGGAGGCGCCGGCTTCACCGACACCCGACTCGACGACGCGCCTCTTCCCGTACTCGGACAACGCCTCGTAGGTGACGTCCACCCCTTCGGCGAGTACCGGTCGCACGCCCCACACGGCCGCGAGTTGTCGATAGGTCGACAATTCGGTCGTCACCGCGAAGACCGGCACCGCGGGCCGGTACGAAGAGACGAGCCGAGCCGAAAAACCGGATCGAGTAATGACCACGATCGCGGGTGACCCGATCTGACCAGCGGAGTCGACCGTGGCAGCGGCGATGGCGTGTTCCCGCGGTGACGCACCACCCCTCGTTCTCAGGCCGGGCCGAGTCAGGTAACGGGGCCCGCGTTCCAGGAATCCGCTTCGTTCGATCTCGGTCCCGATCCGCACGAGTGCATCCAGGGCCTGCAACGGGTGCGCCCCGACCGCCGTCTCACCCGAAAGCATGACCGCGTCGGACCCATCGAGAATCGCATTGGCGACATCGGATGCCTCAGCGCGCGTGGGTCGTGCGTGCTCGATCATCGATTCGAGCATCTGCGTGGCCGTGATCACGGGCCGGGCGTAGTAGTTCGACAGCTGGATGATCCGCTTTTGAGCCAACGGCACCCGCTCGAACGGGAGTTCGACCCCCAGGTCGCCGCGCGCGACCATGACCGCGTCCGTCTCGGTCAGGATTTCCTCGATCGCCCTCAGCGCCTGCACCTTTTCGATCTTCGCGACCACGAGCGCCCGTCCCCCAACCCTGCTCTTCAGGTCCGTTACGTCCTCAGGCCGGCGAACGAAGGAGAGTCCGATGTACTCGACCTTCTGCTCGAGCGCGAAGTCGAGATCGACCAGGTCCTTTTCGGTCAGCGAGGGTGCCTGAACGTTCACCGTCGGCAGGTTGATTCCCTTCCGGCTCTTGAGCAGTCCACCGCGAATGACCTCGAGATGCGTGCGATCACCCTTCGTTTCCTTGCAGCGGAGTTCGAGAAGACCGTCGTCGAGGAGAACGGCATCATTGGTCACGATCTCCTTAGCCAGTGGCGCGTAGGTGATCGGGATCTCGTCTCCCGCAGCTCCATCGGCCGGGGCCATCACGACCTCAGTGCCTGCTTCGAGCGTGATCGGGGCCGCTAACTCGCCCACTCGAATCTTTGGACCCGCGAGATCCACCAGGATAGCGACGGGCCGTCCGACGTCATCGGCCGCGGCTCGGACCGCCTCGATCGACGCACGGTGGTCCTCCCGCGATCCGTGAGACATGTTGACGCGGGCGAGGTTCATGCCACCGCGAACCATGTCCAAAACGGCCCCCGGATCGGAGGTTGCCGGTCCCAGGGTACAAACGACCTTGGTTCGAAGCATCGGCGGATGTCGGAAGAGGACCTGGAGGTCAAGCGGGAAGGAATTGTCGCGATGCTCCGGGGGTGGGGCAACACCCGCCCCGGGGGTGACGTTGCTCCATGCTTGGGTTTTCTTTCCGGCGCCGTCTCACGTCCCGTGACCGAACATCCGGATCCGACCCAATGAGCCATATCCACATCGTTTCCCTCGCTGAAGCCGAAGGCCTCAGGAAGGACCTGGAGTCGGCCGATCGGATCGCCCTCGATTGTGAGGCGGCCGGGTTTCATCGCTATTCCGACCGGCTCTGTCTCGTTCAGATCACGGTCTCGGACCGGACGTACGTCGTCGACCCGCTCGCCTTCGACCCGTCCGACCTCCTGCGTCCTACGCTCGAAGACGAGAACGTGCCGGTGGTCATGCACGGCGCAGACTTCGATCTCCGACTGCTCAGTCGGGACCTCGGCATACGTCTCAGAGGGCTCGTCGATACACAGATATCCGCTGCGCTCATCGGGGTGGAAGGGCTTGGACTCGCCTCCCTGCTCTCCGAGAGATTGGGTGTCCACGTTTCGAAGAAGTACCAACGCGCCGATTGGGCCGACCGCCCCCTCACCGAGGGGATGCTCGAGTACGCCGCAGGAGACACGCGATATCTGACCGCACTCTCAGACCTGCTCGTTGCAGAACTCGAGACGCTCGGGCGACTCATGTGGGCCGAGGAGGAGTGGAGGGCTCTGGAGGGGGTGGCCGACGCGCCCGGGGATGCTGAGCAGGCCATCGACCCCGTGACCCGTGTCAAAGGCGCCAGAGACCTGACGCCGAGGCACGTGGCAGCCCTTCGGGAAGCGTTGATCTGGAGGGATGAAATCGCCCGCGAGCGTGACCGGGCCCCCTTCCGCGTCATCGGCGACCCACCCCTGATCGAAGCGGTGGCTCGCAAACCCCGCCGCGTCGAGGAGTTGATGGATATCAAGGGCTTTCCGCGCGGGCTGGCGCGTGAGGACGGAAAGACCCTCATCCGCCGGCTCGACGCGGTCGCGGCACTCCCGGATGACGAAATCGCGGGCTACCCCAGGGGTGAACGCCGGGGGCCCGGCCGTCCGCCCCCGGAACTCGAAGCTACGGTCGACAAGCTCAAGGCCGTCCGAAATCAGGTGGCGGACCAACTCGGGTTGCCGCGCGGCACACTCCTGGCGAACGCCGTGATCATCGAGATCGCTCGCCGAGGGCCTCGCAATCACGACACCTTCCTCGAAGTCGAAGGAATGCGTCGATGGAAGGCCGACGTCCTGTCGGAACCCATGCTCGAGGTGCTGGCCCAGAGCTGACCCCCATCAGGAACGCTGACACGACAGAGGGCGTCGCGCGGCTTCGCGCGACGCCCTCTTCGTATCGAAAGCCTCTCGGTCAGACCGTGGACTCTTCCTTGCGTTTGCAGTCGATGCAGTACCGGGCGTGCGGCAGAGCATCGAGTCGCTCGAACCCGACGTCCGAACCACAGGTGTGACACTTCCCGAAGTTCTTCGGATCGGCATAGAGTCGGCGGAGCGCTTCTTCCAGCCGGTACAGGTACCGCCCTTCCTTGGTAGCAAAGGCAGCAGCCTTCTCACGCTCCTGAGCCTCGGTGCCCTGATCCGCCATGTGATCCGTGTAGGCAGAGAGGTCAGAATCCGAGGAGTCCCGTCCGTCCTGGGTACGCCGGTCAAAGAGACCCAACGCCTTGAGTGCACGCGCCCGTTCATCGAGCAAACGTTTCTCGAGATGATCCAGTTGCTTCTTCGTCAACGCCATTTCTGCCTCGTCTTGCTCACCCTGCACAACCGTAGCCGAGAAAAATAGTCACGACTAATCGGAGCGTCCACGGGTCAGTGCACGGTCGGTCGCTACCAGCGAATCAGCGACGAACCCCACGTGAACCCGGAGCCGAAAGCGACGAGGCAGAGGAGATCACCCGGCGCGAGCCGGCCCGACTGCACCGCCTCCGCGAGCGCGATGGGAATCGTCGCGGCGGTCGTGTTCCCGTAGCTCTGGATGTTGTTGAAGACCTTTTCGTCCGGAAGGCCGAGACGCCGCTGCACCATCTGAGAAATCCGCAGGTTCGCCTGGTGCGGAATCAGCAGATCGATGTCGGACGTTTCCAGATCGTTGGCCGCCAGGGCCTCCTTGACCACTTCCGGCATTCTGCTGACCGCGTTCTTGAAGACTTCGGCCCCCTGCATGGTTGGGTAGTGCCGACCCGCCTCGATGTCTTCGGCGGAAATCCGCGGGTTGTTCCGGGAGGCCGCGGCCTCGACCCACAGGATCTCCGCGTGTCTCCCGTCCGCATGGATGTGTGTGGACAGCACCCCCCGATCCTCGTCGTCGGTGGCGACGAGGACCGCCGCTCCCGCCCCATCTCCGAAGAGAACTGCGATGTCCCGACCGCGGGTCGTGACGTCGAGCCCCGTCGACTGGATCTCCACCCCGACAAGGAGCACCGTCCGATATTGCCCCGCCCGGATCCAGGCATCGGCCACGGAGAGGCCGTACACGAAGCCAGAGCACTGCGCCCGAATGTCGAGCGCCGGGACCGATCGGAGCCCGAGTTCCCTCTGCAGGAATACGCCCGTTCCTGGAGCGCAGTGGTCGGGACTCAGCGTCGCCAGCACGATCGCATCGAGTTCGGACGGGTCCAACCCAGCCGCTTCGAGCGCCATCACCGAAGCCCTCCGTGCCATCTCGGCACCCGTCATTCCGTCACTGACCCATCGGCGCTCTCGGATCCCGGTCCTCTCGAGGATCCACTCGTCCGAGGTATCCATGTAACGCGTGAGTTCCTCGTTCGTCACGACCCGGTCGGGGACGTAGAAACCTGTGCCAGCGAATGCGGTGCGGGGCACGTCTCTCTCCAGCGTCGAGGATGGAGTGGGATCCCGCCCGGAACCGGTGGGTACACCCGGGCCGAATCACACACTCCGAAAGATACGAGATGACCGACCCGACGATCCACTGCCGCAGGTGCGACGACGACGCCGTCAAGTTGGCGAAAGCCCCGTTCCGGACCGAGCTGGGGGAACGCATCCAGTCCGAGATCTGCCACGCATGCTGGCAGGAATGGCTGCAACACCAGACGCTGCTGATCAACCACTACGGTCTCGACCCGCGGGACGCGAAGTCGAAAGAGTTCCTCTACGAACAGATCGAGCAGGTGCTGCTGGGTGGGGGCGACGGGAAGGGGATCGATACGACGCAGCAGGGATCGATCGAGTGGTGAAGCGCCTCTAGGTCCAGGCAAGCCCCGAGCGCGAAGCGCCCCACCGGAACCGGTCCGGTGGGGCGCTTTTTTCGTGTCGAAGCAATTGCTAGGCGCTGAGCACCTCCACCACATGCCCAAGCGCGTACTCCAACTCCTCCTTGGTGATCGTAAGCGGCGGCGCGAACCGGATCACCTGATGGTGCGTCTCCTTCGCCAGAAGACCTCTCTCGTGGAGCGCTTCGCAGAAGGGGCGGGCGGTGCCACTCGACTCCTTGATCACGACTCCGATCATGAGGCCCTTGCCGCGGACCTCCTCCACGTGGGGCGAATCAATCGCCCGGAGCTGATCCATGAACCATGAACCGAGCTCGTCCGATCGCTTGGGCAGCTCCTCATCGATGACGACATCGAGTGACGCGAGGCCCACGGCCGCTCCGAGCGGGTTGCCCCCAAAGGTCGAGCCATGGTCGCCGGGCTGATACACGTCCATGAACTCGGCGTCCGCGATCGCCGCAGACACCGGATAGACCCCACCGCCGAGCGCCTTCCCGACGATCAGCACGTCAGGCCGAACATTCTCCCAGTCGCAGCAGAACATGCGCCCTGTGCGCCCCAGTCCCGTCTGGATCTCATCGGCGATGAAGGCGACGCCGTGTTCGGTGCAGATCTCTCTGGCCTTGGCCAGGAAACCGTCGACCGGGACCACCACCCCGCCCTCTCCTTGAAGCGGTTCGACCAGGAAGCCCACGGTGTTCTCCGTAATCGCCGCCGCCAACGCGTCTGCGTCACCGTAAGGGATCACCGTGAAGCCTGGAGTGAACGGACCGAAGCCGTCCTTGTACTGGGCCTCGGTCGAGAATCCGACGATGGTGGTCGTCCGGCCGTGGAAGTTGTTCTCACACACGATGATCTCGGCCTGGCCGTCGGCCACACCCTTCACCTGGTAGCCCCACTTGCGGACCATCTTGATGGCGGTCTCGACCGCCTCGGCACCCGTGTTCATCGGGAGTGCCCGCTCGAAGCCGGTCGCCTCGCAGAGCCGCTTCAGGAAGGGGCCCATCTGGTCGTTGTGAAACGCACGCGACGTCAGCGTCAACGTTTCGAGCTGTGCCTTGGCCGCGCCGATGATGGCCGGATGGCGGTGTCCCTGGTTCAGGGCCGAATACGCGGACAGCATGTCCATGTATCGGTTCCCGTCGACATCCCAGACCCAGACACCCTCGCCTCGCTCGATCACGACCGGCAGCGGGTGGTAGTTGTGCGCGCTGTAATGGTCGACTTCCGTCAGGAAATCCTGCGTCCGAGACGCCGTTGCCTCAATCATGTTGTCCTCACCGCTTCACGCCGATTGGTGAATGTTTATTCACAGGGCGCTCATTATAATACTGTCAGTCGCTTCCGCCAACCGGTGGATGAGGGGTCTCGTCAACAGACAGGCGGAAGACGTCTGGCCGCGCGTAGTGCCCTGTGACGTCGAAGTCGAACTTGCTGCGCGCGACCGCTCCGAGATCCAGATCCGCGTACACAATACCCTCTTCATTCCAGAGAGGTGCGCCCAGCGTTTCGCCCAGGG
This sequence comes from Gemmatimonadota bacterium, assembly GCA_039585495.1. Taxonomy (GTDB): domain Bacteria; phylum Gemmatimonadota; class Gemmatimonadetes; order Longimicrobiales; family Gaopeijiaceae; genus UBA2589. Next base: position 17,265 of record JBDGVT010000033.1, read on the forward strand.
GACCGTAAATTGCCGACCCACCTGCCGACAACGTTTCGGGCCATGCCTCGAGCTCGTCCTTGATCTCGAGATCGTCCGGGTACATGTCGCGTCGGACGTACTGATTGCAGCCCAGCACGAAGCAGCGTCCCTCGAGGGCGATGTGCTGGAGGGTCGCCTGCCAACGCTCGCGAGCGTCGGCCGTCGGAGCGAGGTAGATCTGCACTCCCTTGCCGTACATCGCCATTCGCGCGAGCGGCATGTAGTTCTCCCAACAGATGAGCCCACCCACGGTGCCGAACGGCGTTTCGACAGCGGCGAGCGTGCTTCCGTCTCCTTCACCCCAGATGAGTCGTTCGGCGGCCGTCGGTTTCAGCTTTCGGTGCTTCGCCAGGAGCGTCCCATCGGGACCGATGTACAGGAGCGTACAGAAGAGCGTGCCCCGACTGTAGGTGCTGTCTCGCTCGATCACCCCGACGCAGAGATAAACCCCGGCTTCTCGGGCGGCCTCACCCATTCGGTCCACCTCGGGTCCGGGCACATCGATCGCCGACGACCAGTACCGCTCCCACGTACGCCTGCCCGCATCGGAACGCCCACCGACCGCGGTCCCGAAGGCGAGGCCCCACGGATAGCCACCCACGAACGCCTCGGGAAAGAGGACGAGTTCCGCACCGCCCTCGGCCGCCTGCGCGGTCATGGCGCACACCTTGTCCACGGCCCCCGGGGTATCGAACGGAACAGCGCCAGCCTGCACCACCGCGACGCGAACTCCCGAAATCTCTGTCACATCGTTCTCCTGTGGGTCATCTCCGTCCCGGTTACCCGCCCGAGTAAATCAGCTCGGCCACCACCTCGCCGACCATCCCGAGCGTAGCGGCACTCACGTGCTCCGGCGTGTCCTGCGGCGTGTGCCAATATGCATTGTCGGGACCGTACTCGAAGTCGATCATGTTCGCAGTCGGCAGTCCGGCTTCGTTCAGGGGAATGTGGTCGTCGGTGACCGTCCCGCCGACCCCCGTCGGGAAGTAGCTCCGGTACCCGAGTCGTTCGGCCGCGCGCCACACCTTCTGGACGACCACGTTGGCGTAGTTGGCCGAGTTGCCCTCGACCGGAAAGCTGGGCTCGGCGTCGCCGACCATGTCGAGCAAGAGTCCGTAGACCGGACGCTCATCCGGATCGATCTGAGACGCGTAGCGTCTCGCTCCGAGAAGCATGTCCTCGATGTCGGGCCCGTAGTCTTCTCCATCCACGAATAGCAGGTCGACCCCCAAGGGTGCCGGAGATTCCGCGAGCATGGTGGCCAGCTCGAGCAGCACGGCGGTCCCGGATCCTCCATCGTTCGCACCCGGGACGGGCGTGTCATGCAGCGAGGAGTCTGCCGCCTGGTCGGAGCGCGGCCTCGTATCCCAATGCGCGAGCAGGAGAATCCGTCGCGTCGCCTCCGGCTCGAATCGGGCCAGGACGTTGACGAGCGTAAGCGTCTCCCCCGAGGCGGTCACGTGCTCGAACGTATCGGCGGCCAGGTCCGGAGCGAGCGAGTCCAGACGCGCCAGCATCCACTCGAGTTGGTTCGCGTGCCCCTCCGTTCCTGGCACCCGCGGACCGAATGCGACCTGAGTCTCGACCAGCCGCATGGCCGCGGTGCCATCGAACGTCGGCCGGCCGGGTGTGGGACCCGCGGGTGCCCCCGGACCGGAACAACCGGACAGAGCGACGACGAGAGCCAGGATGAGACACCCGCGCCCTGGCCAGGGCGCGATGGTAGATTCCGGCTCCATTCGGACTCCTCGTGTTCTCCGGCTTCTGTTCATGACGATCTCGCGTCGACGTTTCCTGGGCTCCGCAGCAGCGGTCTCTCTCGGCTTCACCGGCCTCGCGTGCTCCCAGGATCCGGTGTCTTTGGGCCGCATCGCGCCGCCGCGCGATTTCGGACCGCTCATCGACGACCCTGACGGAATCATCGCGCTACCGGCCGGATTCAGCTACCGGATCGTCTCCCGCAGGGGTGAGCGAATGGACGACGGCTTCTTCGTTCCTGCCCGGCACGACGGCATGGCAACCTTCGCCGGCCCCGACGGAATGACCCTGCTGGTGCGAAATCACGAGCAGACCGAGAGCGCGAGTCTCGACAGCGGGGCGTTCGGGCCGGACCTGGCTCTGTTGGACCGTCTCGACCCCTCTCGTCTGTACGATTCGGGAAGAGGAGCTGCCCCTCCCCTGGGCGGCACTACGACGTTGCTCTACGACACGGTGGGCCAGCGACTCGTATCCCACCACCTCAGTCTTGCCGGAACGCTCTGGAATTGCGCCGGCGGGCCGACCCCCTGGGGTTCCTGGGTCAGCTGTGAAGAAACGGTCGCCAGGGCCGGAGGGCCCTTCGCGAAAGACCATGGATACGTATTCGAAGTGCCGGCCAGAATCGACGGGCTCCCCGTCCTGCCGGTTCCGTTGAAGGAGATGGGACGCTTCACCCACGAGGCCGTTGCGGTCCACCCACCGACCGGCATCGTTTACCAAACCGAAGATCTCAGCGACGGGCTGCTCTACCGATTCCTGCCCAACGTTCCTGGTAGGCTGATAGAAGGGGGCCGACTGCAGGCTTTGGCGGTTAGAGACCAGCCCCGGCTCGATACGAGGAACTTCGAGGGGCGAGGCATCGAACCCGGGGTGACGATGCCGGTGGAGTGGATCGATCTGGACAACGTCGAATCTCCCGACGACGACCTCCGCTACCGTGGGCACGCGGACGGAGCCGCTCGATTCGCCCGAGGTGAGGGGATCTTCTACGGAGACGGCGAGGTCTTTGTCGCCTGTACGAACGGCGGGGAAGCGCGAAAGGGGCAAATCTGGCGCTACATCCCGAGTCGGGCGGAGGGAAGCGACGGCGAGGGTGACGAGCCCGGCACGCTGGAACTCTTCATCGAGCCGAACGACGGGACCATGATCGAAAACGCGGACAACATCACGGTGGCGCCGTGGGGTGACCTGATCGTGTGCGAGGACGGCACAGGAGACGACTACCTCGTCGGGGTCACACCCGACGGCGAGATCTACAAACTCGCACGCAATCTGAACGGGAACGGTGAGTTCGCTGGAGCCTGCTTTTCACCGGACGGGTCGACGCTCTTCGTGAACATGCAGGTCGACGGTTGGACGCTCGCGATTACAGGGCCGTGGGGCACGCGCCTCGCATGACACGGGGTCGAGTGCGGCTAGCCGCTCAACTCGGCGAGCAGCTCCCGCGCTTCGTCCTGTAGGCGCGGGTCGATCGGATGCGCTGCCGGCAGGTCGAGCACCTTGCGGAAGGCCTGGACCGCGGCTTCGCGGGATCCCCGCTTTCGGTAGAGCTGCCCCAGATCGAATTGAAGGAGCACCAGGTCGGGCCAACTCTCGACCGACTTCTCGAGGTGATACCGAGCGTTCTCCCAACTCGCGTCACCGAGGGCGGCGTTGCCCATGAAGACACGGGCGACCGCCCGCTCGATGCGTGACAGAATCGTGTGCGCGTCGTCGTAGACGAATTGTACGAGGTCGACGGCGTACGAGGGCTTGGCGTTCATCGCTCGGCGCCCGGTAACGACCCCTCTCCAGTAGAGGGCGTCCACTCCGTCGGGCCGCAGCGCGACCGCGCGATGCGCGAGGTGGATCGCGGGATCGAACCAGAGATTCTGAGCCGTGTTCCCCTCCTCCTCGAGTCCGATGACGACGGAGGCTCGCACCGCCCGCCACAGAGCGTCGTAATCGGTCGAATCCGTCGCGAGGTGCGTCTCGAGAACCGCGAAGGCCTGCCTTGGCTCGCCTGCCAGGTACAGGAGATCGGACTCGGCTACCGCCCCGCCAAAGCCCACGAGTTGCCCGCGGGCTGCCATGGGCAGGAGAACAAGAGCCAGTACGGCTGGAAGCAGAGCACGCATCGGTCGTGTCAGAGGGTGCACAGGGGGCTGTAATCGAAAGCGGGGCGGCAACAATGCCGCCCCGCTGATAACCCCCGCGGGGTCGATTTGTTTTCGACTACGTCAGCCGCACTCGGAGTAGCCGCAAACGTGGCACTTCTTGCAGCCCTCTTCGAAGGCGAGGTGGCCCGTGCCACAATCGGGGCAGGTGCCCATGTCGAACGACTCCACACCCGACGACGACGCTGCGGCCTGGGTCTGTGCCCCTCCCTGAGGCGAGGAGACCATGAGTGGCAACGCTTCCTGGATGCCGGCCTTCTCTTCCAGGTAGCGCTCGATCGCCTGGCCGATCGCATCAGGTGCGGACAGGACCTTGTTCGGTCCGAGACCGACGGCCCGATCACAAGAGATCCCGCGAAGCTGATCCTTGACCTGACCGATCGAGATGCCGGACCGAAGTGCCAACGACATGAGGCGACCAATCGCCTCGGCGTCCGCGTTCGCAGCTCCACCCGCCTTGCCGAGCGTGCAGAAGACCTCGAACGGGCGACCGCCCACATCCTCGTTGATCGTCACGTACAGGTCGCCGAGCGGAGACATCATCTTCATGGTGTAGCCACGCAGCGCGCCGGGACGCTGACGCTTGTGGCGGGCAGCTCCTGCCGTGTAATCCCGATCCTGGAGCTCGGCCTTCACCCGCTCCACCTCGATCCGGAGGTTGTGCGCCTCCTCCCGGGCGTCTGCGAGCGAGTGCTCGAGATCGGTCACCTCGGCGGAGACCGCATCACCGGCCGCACCCTGCGTGGTCGCGCCGGTCGAGAGGACCTGACCCTCCCGAGAGCCATCACGGTACACGGTCACACCTTTGCAACCGAGGCCGAATGCCAACTCGTAGATCTCTCGCACCTGCTCCTCGGTCGCTTCTCGCGGGAAGTTCGTGGTCTTGGAGATGGCGGAGTCGGTGTGCTCCTGGAACGCCGCCTGCATCCGGACGTGCCACTCGGGCGTGATGTCGTGGGCGGTGCTGAAGGTGCGCTGCACGTCCTCCGGCACCTCGTCGAAGTGGATGTGGCCTTCCTCCGCGATCCGCTCCATGAGTTCCTCGGAATACCAGCCGCCCTCCTCGGCCATGCGGACGAAGTCGGGATTGACGTCCGGCATGAGGACGCCCGCCTGATTACGCATGAAGGCGACCGCAAACAGCGGCTCGATTCCGCCGGAGCATCCGGCGAAGATCGAGATCGTGCCCGTGGGTGCGACCGTCGTCAGGTTGCAGTTCCGAAGAGCGCGCTCGGGACGCACCCTCTCGCCGTCGGCCTTCGTGGCGGCCTTTCCTTCCGGGCCCCAGATCGAGGCCTCCCACGCCGGGAAGACACCTCGCGTCTCGGCCAGCTTTTCGGAGGCGTTGCGCGACTCCTCGTTGACGAACTCCATGACCCGGCGACCGAGCGCCACACCCTCCTCGGAGTCGTATGGAATACCCAGGCGGACCAGCATGTCGGCCCAGCCCATGACCCCGAGACCGATGCGTCGGATGTTCTGCGCGAGGTCGTGGATGTCCTGGAGCGGATAGCAGTTCGCGTCGATCACGTTGTCGAGGAAGTGCGTGGCCAGATGGGTCACCTGACGCAGCGCATCCCAGTCGATGCCCTCATCGGGGTCCGTACCGGGACGCGCATCCTCCCGAACGAATTTCCCGAGGTTGATGCTACCCAGGTTACAGACGTCGTAGGGCAGAAGCGGCTGCTCGCCACACGGATTCGTCGCTTCGTAGCTCCCCAACGCCGGCACCGGGTTGTACTCGTTGGCGCGATCGATGAAGAACGTGCCCGGCTCACCGGTGAGCCACGCCCCGTGGATGATCATGTCGAAGATCTCACGGGCGTTTTCCTGGCCGATGACCTTCCCGTCGCGGGGGTTGATGAGGTCGTACGACTCGTCCTTGCCCACCGCCTCCATGAAGGCGTCGGTAATCGCGACGGAGATGTTGAAGTTGGTGACCTGTGTCGTGTCGTTCTTACACAGGATGAAGGACCGGATGTCAGGGTGATCCACCCGGAGGATCCCCATGTTGGCGCCACGTCTCGTGCCACCCTGCTTCACGACGTCCGTGCTGGCATCGTAGAGCTTCATGAAGGACACCGGCCCTGACGCCACGCCCATCGTGGAACGAACCGTCTCTCCTTCGGACCGCAGACGGGAAAAGGAGAAGCCCGTGCCACCGCCAGATTGATGCACCAGCGCCATCGCCTTGAGCGTGTCGTAGATGCCGCTATGACCGTTCGAAAGCGCATCGTCCACGGGAAGCACGAAGCACGCCGAGAGCTGTCCCAGCGGGCGTCCAGCGTTCATCAGCGTCGGCGAGTTCGGCTCGAACTTCCCATTGATCATGAGGTCGTAGAACTGGCGCGCGACCTCGTCGACCGCAGAGTCGGACGCCCCGTAGGCTGCATCCACATCCGCGATCGTCCGTCCCACACGCCAGAACATCACCTCCGGCTCTTCGATCGGCTCTCCGTCGGCATCCTTCTTCAGGTACCGGCGTCCCAGGACAATTCGCGCGTTCTCGGTCAACTCCGCCCGTGGGAGGTCATCGGGAAGGACATCATCAAAAATTACCGACTCGCGGCGGGGGCGTGGCTGGTGAACGCGCGTCATCTCTACTGGGCTCCATGTGGACAAACGGGTGGAAAAGGTCGGAAATATGGGTTGAAAAACGGCGGAAGCCCGCTCCCGCCGGTCATTCGCCTGTGGAAAACCCCTCAGGCACCTACCAGATATTGGGGTAGAGCCATTCTAGGGACCCCATATCTTGTGGTCAAGCGTGTCGATCACCACGCCATTTGTTTGCCCAAGAAAAGCACCAGATCACGCGATCTTCGGTATATATTCGGTTCGCGGGTCGCCGCCCGCAAGGGGTCAGGGCAACTCCCGGAGCCTCGGAATCGACCGGATCAGTACGGCAGACCGACCCGCACGTAGGCCCTTACACCGTCTCCCTCTACGAGCGGCACGGCGACCCCGCCGCGGATCCGCGTCTGGATGTCGAAGAAGCCCAGGATCTCTGTCGTCAACTCGGCTCCCACCGACATGAGCGCGATCTGGAACGGATTCTGAAATCCGCTCGGCAGCACGTCCGGACCCCACGCGTTGCCGATGTCGAAGAACACCGACCCGATCGCCCGATCGAGGTGCAGCGGCCAGGCTCCGAGGCCCTTGTTGATCAGCCAGAGGGGGATGCGGTACTCGGCCGAAGCTGTCCAGGCGTACTTCCCGAAGCGGCTCTGGGGATCGTACCCTCGCACGGGGAAGAACTCGAAGCGCCCACCGAAGACCTCCAGTCCCGTGACAGGCTCGGGTCGTCCTGAGGCACCTCCGACACGGTAGGGGAGGTTGTCGGAGCCCGGTCCGGTGGCGACGCCTCCCGTGGCCTGGATCGCAAGGACGTGGGTCGCGTAGCCCCCGCCCCAGAGCGGGATCGCCCCCCTCAGACGGCCCAGAACGTCCTGCATCGACCGATCTGCCCCGCTCACGCCGACGAGAGAGTCGGGGAGGCTGAGCTCGTTCCGCAGGCGCCCCTGCACGAAGAGGTTGATCCCGCGTGTGGTGCCCATCTGGAAAGAGTGGCTACGGGACGTGTTCAGGTTGACCGACGCGCTCATGTTCGTCAGGCGACGCGCCGGTAGAGGCAGGCGATACCGGTCGGACGGGTCGAGATCGACCTCGAGCAAATCGAGCCGCTCCCACGTCATTCCGCCGCTCAAAGTGAGGGCGAGATTCCTGCGCCAGCGAGGAACTCGGAACGTCATGGCACCATCCACCGCCCGTGCACGATCCAGAACGAGGAGTGTGTCGAGGTTCTCGGTCAGCTGCTGCCCTCCGTCCGAGTAGCCCTGGGTTGCGGAAACGGAGAGGATCGGGTTCCCGAGGCCAAGGAAGGAGTATGACAGCCCACCCTCGAGCTCACCGCCGGTCACACGCGCCAGAGCAGACGCAGACCACGAGTGTCGGCCGACCAGGTCACTGCCCGACGTCTGAAGGCCGACCGCGTAACCCATCAGTTCACGTTCTCGCAGGAATGCATCCGAACTCAGGCGCTCCGGGGCAACGATCGGGTCGCCATAGGAGAATTCCCAGTACTTCGGCGCGAGCGTCGGGCCGGGGGAGTAGTCCTCCATCTCAGCGCTCGACTCGCCTCGCACCGGGGGGACGGCCGACGGGTCGAAGCGCGCAACCGCCTCGGGTGCTTGCCGTCCGGACTCGGGTGCAAAGGGAATCCGCTCGATCTCCCAACCGTCGACGTGATAGCCACTGAAGTAGAGCCACGTACCCGACGGATCCACGGACGGATAGGCTGCACCGGTCCGAACGTTGGTCAGTAGCACGGGCTCACCGGTCGCGCCCGTCGCGGGATCGAAGCCCGCGCCCAGGACGTTCAGGATCCCGGTGCGGTCCGACGCCCAGATGATCCAGCGACCATCGGGGCTCCACGACGGCGCCATGTCGAGCGCCCGATCCGAGGTGATTCGCTGCGCGATCTCCCCGGTGACCGCACTCATCAGGACGACATCGTGGTTGGCATCCGGTTCCCAACGGGTTGCGACGAGCCACCGCCCGTCGGGTGAGTACCGCGGAAAGGCCCAGTGCACGTCAGGATCGGGAGCGACGAGTTCCGACAACTCGCCCGAGACGAGGTCCACCAGAACGAGTGCGTTCGTCCCGTCTCCCTGGCGCACCGCGATCGCGTGGCTGCCGTCGGGAGCCACGGACGGTTGACTGAGGCGAGCCCCGTGCGTCAACCGCTCCTGACCCCCAGCGGGGTCGTAGTAATAGAGGTCGCCAAAGGTCCGGTAGGGGTCCTGGAATTCGAGCTGCGAGACGAGCAGTCGACCATCCGGGGTCCAGGCAAACGTCGCCAGGCCGTTCGTGCGTCCGAGCGTCCGCACCGTACCCGTCGAAGTGTCGCGCAGGCGCAACTGGATGTCGGACCGACCATCGGACCGGGTGTAGGCGAGCCAGCGCCCGTCCGGTGATGCCAACGGGTGCTGTCCCCATCTCGCATCAAATGTGAGTCGCTCCGGTTCCGACACCGGCCCGAGAAGCGCCAGTCGCGAATCCAGGTCGGAGAGTTCTTCTTCGAGTTGTGCCTCCCAGGCACCCCACTCGTCGGATAACGAAACGCCGAAGGCGTCCCTCCCTGCCGCGTCAATCCGGTACGGCACCCACTGACCGGCGACCGCGTCGGCGAAGGCCGCGACACGATCCTCGCCATGTCGACGAACCAGAAAGTCGAAGAAGAGCGACCCATACGCATAGGGTCGATTGCCCCCGGGCCACAGCGGCGAATCTCCGGAAGCCTGACCGATCCCCTCGAACCGGCCTTCGAGAATGGCCGTGCGAATCTCCATTTCCTCGAACGTGCCTCGCACCCGCCCCGCGTCGGTAAGGTGCGACTCGTACCAGGTCGCCAGGCCCTCCGTGATCCACCGAGGCGTGCTCAGTTCCGGGAAAAACGGCCACTCCGACTGCACCCGCCCGAAGATTGCACGAGCGGCCACGCCAATCGGATTCGTCACGTGGTCCAGGTGCACGATGTGGGCGAGTTCGTGGGTGATGACGAGTTCCATCCACTCATCGACATGCCCGAGCGAAAGCGCATCCGTCGGGGGACGAGCGAACACCGTGATGCGGTTCGATGGCGTAACCTGAGCGAAACCGTTGGTCGCGTCGGTATGATCGGTCACGAGCACGTCGATCACGTCGTCCGGGGGTTCGATGAAGAACTCCGCCAGCTCCGCCCACGCGCGCTCGGACCGATCCGCCGCCCTTCGACCGAGCGACTCCAGTCGTTCCGGGAACGTGACGCGGAAGTGCTCCGTCCGGATCGTGCGCCACGCTTCGTCGGGAGCCTGCGCCCCTGCCCTCGTCGCGCTGACCCCGAACGCGAGAGAAACCAAGGCACCCGCCGTCGCCGCCCGACGTGCACGCTTGAAAAGCCCGCCTCGCGGCACCAATCTTCTGCCCCCACGACCCCGAGTCATCGGCAATGGCCCCACGAAAGAGTATCTGGTTCCACCTTGGTAGCGCCTACGAGCGCGCACGCCAGGGCGCTCCTACAGCCCGGCATGCCGTCGCGGGGCTCGCCGAGCGTAGCGTCGGCCGACCCTCTGGCAAAGACGCTCAAGGAGAAGCGTCTGAAATGCGGCCCGCACTTCCCTCGGCCGACGACCTGATGGCGACCGGTGTCGCGATGATCGTCGACCGCGCGTTGGGAGGATGGGGAAAGCGTCGCGAACCGGGCCTTTCCGGGCTCCTCCGAGCGGCCGCCGCCGGCGCCGCAGCCGCGCTGCTCGTGGACCTCGTGCGACCGATTATTCACGCCGATGCGGACCTCCCGTTGCTCGACCACGACACGGCGGGACGGCTCTTGAGCGGTGTCGCTCAGGGATTGGTCTACGGGTCGATCGTCGAACCGCGAGTGCCGGGGCCGGCCCTCGTGAAAGGTGCACTGTTTGGATCGGCAGAGTACGCGGCCGAACCCATCGGCGGCCTGTCGGGTCTGCTCGGACCCCATACTCCGCAGGGGCGCCTTCCCGTGATCGGCGAAGTCGTGGCGAATCTCGATCCGCTGGACCGTGTCTATCTCGAACATCTGGTATTCGGCATTGCGCTCGCCCTGATCTACGAGTCCAAACCGTCCAGCAGCGGAATCCGGCCGGACGACGTGTAGTTCGCGATTCCGCTGGCTGGCCCGACTGAGTACTCCTCGGAACACGTACCCATGAGCACCCCTGTCTCCTCGTCCTCAGCGACCGCGAACACCCGGTCGGCAGGAGCCAGGATGCCCAGCAACTGTGCTCCTCCCTGCTCCGGCTGCCCAAACGGACGGAGGTAACAGAAGGCGCCGGGCTGCTCCGTGATGGCAGAGCCAACGAACCGCACCGCCTGCCCATCCCACTGATCCAGGAGTAGGTACCGGGCACCGACGGAGTCGGCGAGGGCGAGATGGGCGGCCGGGTCTTCGTCGAAGGGGAAGGTCCGGCTCGCGTGGCCACTCAGGACGTAGAAGTGGCGTGGCTTTCGCGTCAGCACCGCCGAGCCCGCCGGTAGGCGCGTCGCGGACCAGACCGCCGCCGCAGCGAAGTATTCGATCTCCGGCCTGTGACATGCCCAGTGGCCGAGTTGCTCCGCGACCGCAGAGCATGTCCTTGCCCGCCCCACCTCCCCTAGCCACTCACGACCCGCCGGGAGAAGAAGGATCAACACGGCCAGCGCGGTCACGCCGCTCCCGGCCAGGGTAGGAAGTCGCCCGACGATCTCACGAAGCGTGAGCGCACCGTACAGGAAGACCAGCGGATAAAGGGGAAGAAAGAACCGATCTCCGCCCCAGGTCAGCGGCCACACGAGAATCAGCCCCAGGTAGAGGGGAAAGAAGATCTCGGCGGGGCCGATTCTTGATCGGATCGACAGCACCCACCCCGCGATCGTCACCAGCGCCAAGAGCACGCCGAGCGGGGCGAGAGGGGGCCCACCGGCCCAGACGATGCCAGCAGGAGCCCATTCGAACACATAAGCGGCGAGGTTCGCGATGACCCGGCGAACGAGGTCGAAGACCCCGATGTTCCCAAATGCAGGTCTATACGGATCGACCATCCAGAACTCGGCTCCATACTGAGCGACCCCTTCTGAACGTCCGCGGAGCCACCACAACAGCATCGGGAGGCCCAACGTAGCCGCTGACCACCCGGCCGCCCTCCACCGCCTGCGAAGTGCCAGCCATACGAGCAGCGCCATGATGAGGGGAAGCCCCGCGGAGCGGGTGAAGTAGGCCAGCCCCGCGGCCACGACACCCAGGGGCAACCACCAGCGGTGTGCCTCCTCTTCGTCGGCGCGCGCGAATGCGAGGAGCGCGGCTACGGTGAGCGTAACAAACACGGGGTCGGAGAGAACCCAGTGGCTGTAATAGACGACGCCCGAGCAGAGGGAGAGCAGAAGGGCGATGGCAAAGGCCCCCACTGCACCGATCGATCGCTCGGTCCACAGGTACGTGAGCCCCACCGTCGCTACCGTCGCCACGACGGACGTAAGCTTCAGCACCGCCCAGGTACGTGCACCCAGGGCGACCATCAGCGCCAGGATGGCCGGGAAGACGGGTGGGTACTTCGTATGCGGAAGTCCTTCCGGGTCGAAGGCGTCGGTATACGTGCCGGTCGTCACGAGGCCGTGGGCGAGAGCTACATATCCCGCGTTGTCGCCCCCGGTGTGCGGAGCCGGATTGAAGGTGAGCGCGACCACGACGACACTGACGCCCATCGCGACCACGAGAAGCGTCCAGCGGAGTCGCTCCGGTGTCACGCCGCCGGCCCTCCGACCACGGACGCGACCACGCCGGACGCCTCCTCGAGCCTTCGACGGGCCTCATCGGCGTCCAGGCCGGTGCGCCCCATGACCAGCGCGGTCTTCACATGACCGTCGGCACGACTCAGGAGGTCGGCGGCTGCGGATCGATCGACGTCGAGCATGCCCTCGATGATTCGCTCGCCGCGATCCCTGAGCTTCTCACACGTTACCTGGAGATCGACCATGAGGTTTCCGTACACGTACCCCATCCGGACCATCGCGCCCGTCGTAATGGTGTTCAGGACGAGCTTGGTCGCTGTACCGGCCTTCATGCGGGTCGAGCCCGTGATGACCTCGGCACCGACGAGGGGTGCAATGACAACGTCGAGC
>JBDGVT010000034.1:0-47612 GCA_039585495.1 Gemmatimonadota bacterium
GGCGGACGCCTCTTCGATGGTGAAGGCCCTCGAACTCGCTCACTCACTCGCGAACAAGCGCTTTGACATGGATTCAGCCGATGTCTAACCTTGTCTCCCGGGACAAGGTCTCGCCCCGCAGCCTCTTGGTCCGGTGATCAAACTCACACGAGTGTCGAAGGAATATCCGAAGCGCGGTCACGCGCTTCGAGACGTGACCCTGCACATCAAGAAGGGCGAGTTCGCCTTTCTCACAGGGCACTCCGGGTCGGGCAAGTCGACGACTCTGCGCCTCATCCATATGGCCGATCGGCCGACGGATGGTGAGGTCCGCGTAACCGGGTACTCTTCCGAACGGGTGACGGAGCGAGACCTCTGGAAAGTCCGTCGCCGCGTGGGCATGGTGTTCCAGGACTTCAGGCTACTTCCGGGCCGAACCGCGCTCGAGAACGTCGCGTTCGTTCTGGAAGTGACGGATACACCTGCAAAGGCGGTGCACTCGAGGTCCCAACGCCTTCTGACTCAAGTCGGCTTGTCACCCAAGGCCGGAGCCCTCGTCAACGAGCTTTCGGGTGGAGAGCAGCAACGCGTCGCCATTGCCCGTGCCCTCGCCAACGATCCTTACATCCTGCTCGCCGATGAGCCGACGGGGAACCTCGACGACCGCGCGACCCGAGGCGTGATGGACCTCTTCTGGGACATCAACGCCAAAGGGATGGCCGTCTTGATGGCCACACATGATCTGGAGTTGATCCGCCGCTACCCCCACGCTCGCGTCTTCGAACTGGATCATGGGGAGCTCGTGTTCGACTCGGCCACCGACACGAGGGAAGACTGATGTACGCCATGCGTGAGGCAATGGCTGCGTTCCGGCGGGCCCCGGTCCTCACCGGCCTGTCGTCCGCGATGGTGGGCCTGGCACTCTTCGTGGTGGGCCTCTTCTCTCTCGCGACCTACAACCTCCAGCTAGCTCTCTCGGCGATCGAGGAGCGGGTGGAAGTCGTCATCTATCTGCGAGACGACGCCCGCCAGAGCGAGATCGACCTGATCCTGACCGAACTCGTCGCGATGGAGGAGGTCCGGCGGGCCGAGTATGTGTCCAAGCGGGACGCCCTCGAAAGGGCACGCAGGGATCTCCCGGAATTCGGCGACCTCTTTATCGACGTCGAGGTGAACCCTCTGCCCCAGTCGATCGAGGTCGAGCTGCGGGACGGCTTCCGGAGTCCCGACATCGTCAAGCGAATCTCGGACGCAGCCCTCGTCTTTCCCTTCGTCGAAGACGCGCGGTACGGCCGGGAGTGGGTTGACCGGCTCTTTGCGTTGCGCCGGATCGGGGCCGCGAGCACCGCTGTACTCGGGTCTGCCTTCGCGCTCGTGGCCGCACTCATCATCGGAACAGCACTCCGGATCGCGATCTTCGCGCGCCGCGACGAGATCTACGTCATGCGCCTGGTCGGGGCGAAGAACGGATTCATTCGCCGACCCTTCCTGCTCGAGGGTGCGATCGCGGGACTCATCGGAGCCTTCTTCGCATGCCTCCTGACGTACGGGACCTATCGGGGCGTGTACTCCTACCTGTTCGAGATCGCATGGGTACCCAACGGGTGGGTAGCTCTGGGAATGGCATCCGGTGGAGTGTTCGGAGCACTGTCGAGCGCTCTGGCGATCCGCCGACATCTGAAGGAGGTCTGATGAGATTTCTCGGATCCTTCACCCGGGCAGCGGCGGTGGCAGCCGTGGCGCTGCCCGTCCTCGTGGCGCCGCTCACCGCACAGACCTCCGACATCAACCGCGAACTCCAGATGAGCCAGCGCAGGCTGGAGCAGATCCGTGAGGAACGTCGGCTCCTCGAACTGGAAATAGGCGACGTCCGCAATCGAGTCCGCGATACCGCCGCCGAGCTCGCGAACGTCGAGCGCCGCCTGTCGGCGTCCCGATCTGTCCTCGCCGAGGTCGAGTTTCAGTCCGAAGCCACGTCCGACCAGGTTCGTGAGACCACGCGCAACCTCATCCTGTCCAAGGACCGGCTCTCAGAAAGCCAGGCGGTGCTGAATCGGCGGCTGCGCGACATCTACAAGATGGGACCGCTCAAGACCATGCAGGTCATTCTCGGCGCACAGTCCTTCACGGACCTGCTCAACCGTTATCGGTACCTCCAGCGTATCGCGTCTTTCGACCGAGCCCTGGTGGAGAACGTTCGAGAACTCGAGGCGCAGTTGATCGTCCAGAATCAATCGCTTCAGGACCGGATGGCGCTTCTCGGAAGCCTTCGACAGGAACGGGTTTCGGAAGTGGTGCAATTGAGGTCTGTCGAGTCCGAGCGACAATCGAGACTCCAGCAGTACCGAACCCGCGAAATAACCACCACGTCCAGGCTGAATGAGGTCACGGCCGACGAACAACGCATGTCTCTGGTAATCGACGATCTTGAGGAGAGGCGCCGAGAGCTCGAGGCGGCGCGGCTCCGCGACGGCGGCGCAGCGATTACGGCGGAGGATGCCGGGTCGCTCGACTGGCCGCTCGACGGCGATATCATCTACCGCTTCGGCCGGGAAGAGCGGCCCAACGGCACCGTCCTGCGTTGGAACGGAGTCGGCATCGCCGCTCGCACCGGGACACCGGTCCAGGCAGTGAAGGCAGGGACCGTCGTTCTGGCCGGGCCATTCGACGGGTATGGGCCCACGGTCGTACTGAGTCACGGCGACGGGTTCTATACGCTGTACCTCTACCTGGAGGACATCGGCGTGGTCGAGGGTCGTGAGGTCGCCGCGGGTCAGGTCGTCGGCACCGTGGGTGGCGGAGACACGCCCGAGGGGCCCCATCTGGAATTCCAGATCCGGGCCCCGCTCGACGGTGACTCGCCACAGGCGCAGGACCCGCTCCAATGGCTCCGGCCACGCGGAACGCCTTGAGCCTGCACCCGGTTTTGGGCCACGAGGAAGTCCGGCGATCGCTGGCCAACGCTCATAGCCAGGGAGTCCTGCCCAGTTCACTGCTCCTGCATGGCGCGAAGGGAGTCGGCAAACAACACCTCGCCCTCTGGCTCGCACGGCTTACCGTCTGCTCGGACCCGAAGGAAGGACCTTGTGAAGTGTGCGGGCCCTGCCGGATGGCTAGCTCGCTCGAGCACCCTGACATCCATTGGTACTTCCCTCTCGAGCGACCCAAGAACGTGAGCGGAGACCGCCTGGTTGATGCGCTCGAGAAGGCACGTCATGAGCGACTGGCAGAAGCTCGGGCACAGCCTCTTCGCAGTGGTTGGTCGGATGAGGTTCGAGGGCTGTACCTGGCGACCGTAACCAACCTCCGATCCAGGGCGCACAAGCGACCCACGATGGCCGCCGGCCCGGTCTTCATCGTCGGTGAGGCCGAACGCCTCGTTCCGCAGGAGTCGAGCCCGGAAGCCGCGAACGCGCTCCTGAAGCTGCTCGAGGAACCGCCGGGTGCTGCCCGATTCATCCTCACCAGCAGTGAGCCCGGCATGCTGCTCCCCACGATCCGCTCGAGGACGGTCCCGCTGCACGTGCCGCCACTCTCGCGTGAAGCGGTCGGGTCGTTCCTCCGGGACAAGCTGGACGTCGACCCAAAAGTCGCCGATTGGGCGGCCGGGCTGGCCCAGGGTTCGCCGGGTCGTGCTCTCGGGTTCCTCCCGGAGGATGATGGCCCCGGACCGCTCGAGCGACTCCGAAGGCGTGCGTTCGATCTCGTGGTGGCGTCAGCGACCGGCGAGGTATCTGCCGGATACGCGCTCGCGATTTCCTTCCCACCGGCCGGTGCCCGCCGTCTCGTCGAGCTATTCGCCTTCGTCGAGGAATGGCTACGTGACCTCGGTGCGACCGCGGCCGGGGCCGAGGACCAGGTGTGCAACCGGGACGCGGCCCAAAAACTCCGCGAGTGCGTGCAGGCCGCATCCATTTCCGCGGTCGACGTACCCACGGCCTTCGCCGCAGTGGAGCGCGCCCGAGCACTCGCCAGAGGCAACGTGAATCCCCAACGCGTGGTGAGTGGATTGCTTCGAGATCTGAAACGCGCCTTCGCCACCCACCCGGCTCTCGCCCCGTCGGCCCGATGAGCAAACGACCGGACCGGCTCACACATCTCGATGCGGAGGGTCGTGCCCGCATGGTGGACGTCACGAGCAAGGACGTGACCCGACGGACCGCCGTGGCGGAGGGACGCATCGTGATGGATCCTGAGACGCTCGAGGCAATCCGTTCGGGGCGAAGCGAAAAGGGTGACCCGATTCAGGTCGCTGAACTCGCGGGGATCATGGCGGCCAAGAAGACATCGGACTTGATCCCGCTGTGTCACCCTCTGCCGGACACGTCGGTCGAGGTTCGACTGGAGGCCGACGAGAAGTTGCCAGGCATCGTGGCGCGGGCGGAGGCCCGGGTCACGGGCCGCACCGGAGTCGAGATGGAGGCTCTGACCGCCGTGTCGGTCGCGCTGCTCACGGTCTACGACATGGTCAAGGCGATCGACCGGGGCATGCGCATCGAGGAGGTCCGGCTCGTCCTGAAGGACGGCGGTGCTTCAGGTCGCTGGGAGGCTTCCGACTGAGACTCGTTCTTCGGGTGTCCCTCAGTCCAATCCGCCTCGCCCCAATGTGATCGGGACCGTGAGCCGGGCACCGATTCGAAGGTATCGAGGCCGCACGTCCGGGTTTGCGGCCTGAAGGTCCGCCACCGTAACGCCGTAACGCCTCGCAACATGCGAGAGTGTCTCTCCAGACTCGACATAGTGCTCCACGATGGTCATCCGCTCTCCCTTGGGAATGAGCGAATAGTTCGCTTCGAAGGTGGCCGCCCTGCCCTCTGGCACACGCAGCACCACACTCCGGCCAGGCGGTGTGAAGCCCCGGAAGAGCTCGGGATTGAGCCACCGGATTTCCTCCTCTTCCGTCTCGGCCGCACGGGCCAGGACATCGAAGGTGGTGGCGTCCGGCACAGTCACCTGGTCGAAGCGGAGCGGTGGGTTCCGCTCCGGGACCGGATAGCCATACTCGGTCGGACGGCTGGCCACGATGGTCGCGCCCACCAACTTCGGAATGAAGTCCCTCGTCTCCGCCGGCCAATGTCGACGCAGTGCCCAGAACAGACTGTCCGAAGGCTGTGCAAGTGGCGCGTGTTGTCTCAGGATGCGGCGAGCCCGAGTGGGGCCACCATTGTAGGAAGCCAGCGCCAGAAACCACGAGTCGAAGTCCTCGTGGAGTCCACGGAGCATGTCCGTCGCCGCCGACGTAGACTTGTAGGGGTTCCGCCTTTCGTCGACGAAGGCCGACACTTCCATCCCGAGTTCTGTCGCTGTGCCGGACATGAACTGCCACATGCCCACGGCGCTGGCGTGGCTGCGGGCCCCGGGGCTGTATCCGCTTTCGATGAGGGGGAGGTACCGGAGGGAAGGAGGCAACCCGCGCTCCGCGATCGCGGAGTCCACTGTCTGTTCGAAGCTCCCCATGCGCCGGAGAAAGTCGAGGAACCAGGGATTCGCCGTCGTCTGCCAATAGTCGACCCACCACCGAACCGACTCCTGAAACTCCGGATCGCGCAGGACCGGCGACGCGAGGAATTCGTCGACCAGGGGATCTCCGCCCGGAGGAAGCAGAATCGCCTCCCAGGCGTTGTCGTCCATCCGCACGTCTTCGACTTGCAGGTCAGGAGCCGGAATGGGATCCGGCGGCCCCGCGACCCGGCCCGAGCCGCCGCAAGCCGACGCGACGAGCGCGACGAGCGAAGCCACGCCCAAACATCGGGTCATCGAACCATCACATATGGTAGTTCGGTGCCTCACGAGTGATCGTGACGTCGTGAGGGTGTGATTCCCTCAGTCCCCCGCTCGTCACTCTGTTGAAGCGTGTCTCGGTCCTCAATTCGGCGAGCGTGCCCACACCGCAGTATCCCATGCCACTTCGGAGTCCGCCGACGAGTTGATAAATCGTGTCGGACACAGGTCCCTTGTAGGGCACACGTGCCTCGATCCCCTCCGGAACCAGCTTCTTCTTCTCTTCGCCCTCCTGGAAGTACCGGTCGGCTGAGCCCTCCTCCATCGCGGAAAGCGAGCCCATGCCGCGCACGGTCTTGAAGCGGCGGCCCTCGAGAAGGAACGACTCGCCAGGCGCCTCGTCGGTACCGGCGAACATCGAACCCATCATCACACAGTGGGCTCCGGCTGCGAGCGCCTTCACCAGGTCGCCCGAGTACCGGATACCGCCGTCGGCGATGATGGGGATGTCGCCGTCGACACCTTGCACGGCGTCCATGACCGCAGAGAGCTGTGGCAGACCGACACCGGTCACCACCCGGGTGGTGCAGATCGAGCCCGGACCAACGCCCACCTTGACCGCGTCGACGCCCCTCTCGGCCAGGGCTCTCGCACCCTCCACCGTGCCGACGTTGCCACCCACCAACTGCCCTGCAGGACGCCCTCCGAGTGACCATGTGCAGTGTCGACCACAAGCACGTCCACACCCGCATCGACCAGGAGGCGGGCCCGTTCCACATCTGCGGCCGACGCCCCGACGGCCGCCCCGGCCCGCAAGCGCCCGTGTTCGTCCTTGCACGCGTTCGGATACTGCCGGCGCTTGAAGATGTCCTTGACCGTGATCAGACCTGCGAGGCGTCCGTCATCGCCAACCACCGGGAGTTTCTCGATGCGGTGCTCGTGGAGAATCGCCTGCGCCTCGTCGAGCGTCGTCCCGACCGGCACGGTGACGAGATCCTCGGACGTCATCACCGCTGAAATCGGCTTCCCGTGATCGGTCTCGAACTGCAGGTCACGATTGGTGATGATCCCAACCAGTCGTCCGTCGGACTCCACGATGGGGACACCACTGATCGAGAAGCGCGCCATCAGCGTGCGCGCGTCGTGCAGGGACCTATCGCTCGCTAGTGTGATCGGGTTCAGGATCATCCCACTCTCTGATCGCTTCACGCGATCGACTTCCTGGGCCTGACGCTCCGGCGAGAGGTTCTTGTGGATGATCCCCAGCCCACCCTCCCGGGCCATCTGAATCGCCATTGCCGACTCCGTAACGGTATCCATGGCTGCGGAGAGCAGCGGAATTTCGAGTGAGATTCCGCGTGTGACCCGCGAGGACACCTGCGTGTCCTTGGGGTGCACGGTGGAGTGGCCCGGGATGAGAAGCACGTCGTCAAACGTCAGAGCTTCCTTCATGATTCGGCCGCCGTAGGACCCGTCCGTCATCGACTTTCGACCTTTACCTGAAAAGCGAACGCCCGCCCCCGCAGTACCCCGAAAGGGGCCTTGCAGGGCGGGCGCATACTGGCTCCTGAGAGCGCGGTTGATTCCATAGGAGAGGATATTCGGAGAGCCCAACAGCGTCAACGGCGCCCCGGTTCAGCTCTTCCCTGTCCCCCCGTCGGCCTCCTGCTCAACGGTTCGGCCGGAACCGGCGTCTACATCCTCGCCCGCGGCACCCGTTCGCGACTTGCGGGGATCAGCCTCGATCTGGTGCGCGTCATCCTCGCCGACCTCGCCCGCCGCTTCGTCTCTGGGCTCGAGCGCCTGGTTAACCTCCGTCAGAACTCTCCGCCCCGCCGACGAAACCCCCGAGAGTACCCGGTCCGCAGCGGAGATCACCTGAAATGCCTCACGGATGGTGCTCGGGCTGACGGCCTTCCGTCGAAGCTTGTCCTCCAGGCCCTCCGCGAACTTCTGCAGGCCCGACGCCTCCACGGCCTCGGCCGCGGCGTACTTGGACTCCAGAAACTCGATGTAGTCGAGGATCTGATAGATCTGCTCGTCGGGCAGGCTCTCGATCTTACGAATGAGCCTCTGGCGGAGGACGTCGTGCATGGCAGGCCGGTGCAGGAACACTTGATGGTCAGGCATTAATTCTAACCGGCTGAAGACGTCGGGACAGCCTTGCCCGATTCCAGAATCTGGATAACGTCCTCACCATGCCTTTCCTGCCGCTACGCCCTGTGCCCGTCGCCGACTCCGGCGCGTCGCTGTATCAGGAGTGGCTCGAAGGACTGCGGAAGGCTCTGAACGACCCGGCGTGTGACCGGAACGAGCTCTGCCGCCAGATCCTCACCGAGATCTACTTCCCCCACCTGGTGGGCGAAGAAACGTCCAGCCTTCCGCTCGCATCTCGCGTGTCTCTAGCGCAGATGGACCCGCGCAACGTCACGCTGGAGCCGGAATACTACGACGAGATCGACCTCGAGCTGTACGAACCCCGGAAGCCTCTCCTGTGGCTATGGGAGATGTTCGATCGAAGCGCCCTGGGCGAGAACGTCGAGCTGGGAATCCACTTCCGTCGACTCCTCGCGCAACACGTGTTCGGTAGCTGCGGCAAGAACTTCAAGGCGTTCAACTACGTGCGGCTCTCGTACGGCTACAACCTGCACGTCGGGGACAACGTGGTGATCCATCGTCACGTACTGCTCGACGATCGCGGCGGGATCGAAATCGGGGACGGGTCCTCGATCTCGGACTTCGCCAACGTGTATTCACACACCCACAACATCGTTGACGGACGCATCGTCTACCTCCCGAAAACGGTCATCGGCGAGAGCGTGCGAATCACATACCACTCCACGATCCTCGCTGGAGCGCACGTCGCGAGCGACTCGATGGTGGGCGCCGGCTCGATGCTGACGCGGAGCACCGAGCCGCACTGGATCTACGTGGGGGTGCCTGCGCGGAAGATCAAGGAGAAGTCGCCCGAAGAACGTGCGAACAAGGCGCCCCGCACTCCAGATCCGATGGCCGACGACTAGCGGGTCTAACTCTCCTCGGCCTCGTGCATCGCCTGCAATCGCTTCACCACGGCAGGATCGGCCAAGGTCGTCGTGTCACCGACCGTCCGACCCTCAGCGATATCCCGCAGCAAACGTCGCATGATCTTCCCTGAGCGGGTCTTGGGCAGGTCCGCCGTAAACACCACCAGCTCCGGCTTCGCGATCGCGCCGATCTTCTTCCCGACATGATCTCGTAGCTCGGACATGAGCCCGTCGGAGATCTCGACCCCCTCCTTCAGCGTCACGAAGGCCGCGATCGACTCGCCCTTGATCTCGTGCTTCTTCCCGACCACGGCCGACTCAGCCACCGAGAAGTGATCCACGAGTGCACTCTCGACCTCCATCGTACCAATCCGGTGTCCGGCGACGTTGAGCACGTCGTCGACCCGACCCAGAATCCAGAAGTTGCCATCCTCATCGAGCTTGGCGCCGTCTCCAGGGAAGTAGACGTCCTTCCACTTGGACCAGTAGGTATCACGGAATCGTTGGTCGTCGCCCCAGATCGTGCGCAACATCGAAGGCCACGGCGCGGTGATCGCCAGGTAGCCGGCAGACGTTTCTTCACCCTCGTCGTCCTGGATCGCGGCCTGGATCCCCGGGAAGGGCCGGGTGGCCGTCCCGGGCTTGGTTTCCGTAACGCCCGGAAGCGGCGTGATCATGATCGCGCCGGTCTCTGTCTGCCACCACGTATCGACGATGGGGCACCGCTCGCCCCCGATCTGCTCGTGGTACCAGATCCACGCCTCGGGATTGATAGGCTCACCCACTGTGCCGAGTAAACGCAGCTTGGACAGATCGGACTTCGCCGGCCACTGATCGCCCCAGCCCATGAACGCCCTGATCGCCGTGGGTGCGGTGTAGAAAATCGTCACCCCGTACTTCTCACACAGTTGCCAGAACCGACCTCGATCCGGGGTATCGGGAGCCCCCTCGTACATGACGACCTGGGCGCAGTTCGCGAGGGGGCCGTAAACGATGTAGCTGTGACCGGTAATCCAGCCGACATCGGCCGTGCACCAGTAGACGTCGTCGTCCCGAAGGTCGAAGACCGCCTGGGTCGTCGCATACGCCTGGGTCAGATAACCACCCGTGGTGTGGACCACACCCTTCGGTTTTCCGGTCGTCCCGGACGTGTAGAGGATGAAGAGGGTGTCCTCAGCGTCCATCACCTCAGCGGGGCAATCGGTGGACGCCGTCGAAACGAGGTCGTGATACCAGTGGTCCCTACCCTCGACCATGTTGGCGGGTGTCGACTCCGTCAGTTCGCCGCCGCGCGCGACAACCACCACGCTCTCGACGGTAGGCGAACGTTCGAGCGCCTCGTCCGCGTTCTTCTTCAGATTGACGACCCCTCCTCTTCTCCAGCCGCCGTCGGCAGTAATCAGCACCTTCGACTCCGCATCGTTGTTGCGGTCCGAGAGGGAATCCGGGCTGAACCCGCCGAATACGACGGAGTGGATCGCACCGATCCGGGTGCAAGCCAGCATCGCGATCGCAGCCTCCGGGACCATCGGCAGATAGATCGTGACTCGGTCACCCTTGCCCACCCCAAGGCCCTTGAGCGCGTTGGAGAACGCGCTCACTTCCCGGAGTAGCTCCGTGTAGGTGTAGCGCCGCGTATCCCCCGGCTCGCCTTCCCAAATCAGCGCGGTCCGATCGCCTCTGCCGGCTTCCACGTGCCGATCGAGACAGTTGAACGACACGTTGAGCTTGCCCCCCAAGAACCACTTCGCGTGAGGCGGTGTCCACTCGAGAACCGTGTGCCACGGTTCGAACCACTCGAGCTTCTCGGCCCATTCCGCCCAGTACGCCTCGGGATCCGATTCGGCGCGCTGGTAGATCGCGTCGTCGCGGACCACTGCCGAAGCGACAAAGTCGGCCGGCGGTGCAAACCGTCGGTCCTCATGAAGAAGGGCGTCGAACGCGCCGGAGTCGCTGCTCATCGTGTGGTCTCGTGGTCGAGGATAGGGTTGGATGACTGCCGCCCAATCTGCACCTTCAAGGTCCCGGAGCAAACCGAGAATGGCGGCATTCGGATCAGGTTGAGCCGATACCGTACTTCGCTAGATTATCAATAATCATTCTTGATAAGGGGTTCATGGGAAGTCACTGCTGCGACACGCGAGGCGAGGAGCCGGAACGGCTCAGGCTTCAGGCTGCCTCGACGGCGATCGCCCTGGGTGCAGTCCTTGCCGGCGCGCTCCTTCCGCGTGTCGGTCTGGCGTCGTTCGCACTCCCTGCTCTACTCCTTGCATACGGCGCCGGTGGGTGGCATACCGCCCGTCAAGCGTACCGCGCGGTCCGTTGCGGCGACCTAGACGTCGATCTGCTCATGCTGCTCGCAGCCGTCGGTGCGGCGACGGTCGGCCACTGGCTCGAAGGAGCCGTTCTCCTCTTCCTCTTCTCTCTGGGCAACACGCTGGAGACGTACGCCTTCGGCCGGACGCGGCGCTCGATTCAAGCGCTGGTGGAGCTACGACCGGAGGAGGCCGACCTCGTCGAACAGGGAAACGAGCGTGTCGTACGAATCGAAGATCTCACGCCCGGCGACGTGGTGCGGGTCCGACCCGGCGACCGGCTTCCGGTTGACGGCATCATCGTGGCGGGAGCCTCGAAGGTCGACGAATCGACCCTGACGGGTGAAGCAACGCCTGTCACCAAGGAGGTGGACGCACAGGTCTTCGCGGGCACCCTGAACGGGCCGGGTTCGATCGACGTGCGAATGACCCGCCCCGCCGACGACACGGCCCTTGGGAGGATCATCCAGCTGGTGGAGGAGGCCCGGGACTCCAAGGCACCCACACAAAGCTGGATCGAGGACGTGGAGAGCCGCTACGCGCTCGGGGTTATTCTGGCGTCGGGCGCGGCGATTCTCATCCCGTGGCTCGTGTTCGGTTGGACCTTCCAGGACGCCTTCTATCGGGCCATGACTCTTCTGGTCGTCGCATCGCCGTGTGCGCTCGTGATCTCGATTCCGGCGACCATCGTGTCTGCCGTATCGAACGGAGCACGCCATGGAATCCTTTTTAAGGGTGGCGCGCATATTGATGCCCTCCATGATGTTACGGGATTCGCCCTCGACAAGACTGGGACCGTGACCGTGGGCAGACCGGACGTAGTAGCGATCCGGACTGTACCTTCTGCAGTCGGGGCTACTGTCGCGGATGGCGCCGAGATCGACGGGACCGGAGAAGCGTCGCCTCTCGACGAACCGTGGAGTCCCGTCTCCGGCTTGGACGCCCGCGGAGAGGCCATGCTTCGCCTGGCAGCGGGTGCCGAATCTCGATCGGAGCACCACCTGGGCGCCGCGATCATGCGGGCCGCCGAAGCCGCGGGCCTCACCGTACCCGAGCCGTCGTCATTCGTCTCGATCCCGGGCCAGGGGGTCGAGGCGACGGTCGACGGAACCTCGGTCGCGGTCGGACGACCGGCGTGGATCCAGCAACAAATAGCGGAGCCGATCTCGACCGGCTTTGCCGACCCCTCAGACGATGCCGACCCGGCGACGTTGGTACACGTCGCGATCGACGGCACGCACGCCGGTGCCTTCGCCATTCGGGATCACCCGCGCGAGGGGATCCGTGAGGCCCTCCAGGAGCTCCGCGACGCCGGAATCGACCGGCTGGTCATGTTGACGGGCGATGCTCGCGCCACGGCCGAGGCGGTCGCGGAGCGCGTAGGGATTCACGAGGTCTACGCCGAGTTGAAGCCAGCGGACAAAAGTCGAATCCTGCTGGATCTGCAAAAGACGGGTCCGATCGCGATGGTGGGGGACGGCGTGAATGACGCCCCTGCCCTGGCGATCGCGGATGTCGGAATCGCGATCGGTGTTGCCGGAACCGACGTAGCGCTGGAGACCGCCGACGTGGTCGTCATGGGAGACGACCTCAAGTCCCTGGCCCGCGCGGTGCGACTAAGCCGGCGCACACGACGAATCGTAAGACAGAACCTCATCTTCTCAGTTACCGTGATGGCGGGCCTCGTCGTCGCGGCGCTCATGGGCTGGATCGGGCTGACTGCGGGCGTTATCGGCCACGAGGGGTCGACCATCGTGGTGGTATTCAATGGACTCAGGCTGTTGGCAGACGGACGGTGAGGAACCGCGTCGCCTCAGTTTGGGTCCACGTCACCCGGGGCGAGTTCCGCCGCCACTTCAGAGGCGAGAATTCGGGCGTAGGCCGCCGTCGCATCGACCGACAGCCCCGAGACCGCATCATGGCCCTCACGAATGGTGGCCTTCGGGATTCGAACCTTGAATCGAACCTCGGTTTCCGCCCCTGTGGGGTCGTCCCCGGCGTCGGCGACGCGGAATCGGAGCGTGACC
The DNA here is from genome assembly GCA_039585495.1 of Gemmatimonadota bacterium. Taxonomy (GTDB): domain Bacteria; phylum Gemmatimonadota; class Gemmatimonadetes; order Longimicrobiales; family Gaopeijiaceae; genus UBA2589. The sequence continues at coordinate 13,069 of JBDGVT010000034.1, forward strand.
GGCCGTCGAAGGCCGTCGCCGATCTCGGTTGCGGACAAGACTCCGAGCCTTCGAAGCGCCTCCTCGGCCCCTCCAATGTCCCCGAGCGGCAGAAGGTCCACGACGAGGGCGAGGTTCCCGGTCAGCCCCCGACTCGTCTCGTCGAGGTAGACGTCGACGCTCACGTGGTCCGGACCGTCGGGCAGGTGGAAGAAGAGGTACGCGCTCCGGGTCGCCTCGCCCTCCCAACGCCCCTCGAATTGATGACTGGTGGTCTTCTGAAGGCCGGAGAGTTCCCACCCGGCACTCTCGACGCCCTCGCGCACCGCATCCATGAGCGGCTCGAGAGTCAGGATCGCTTCGTCACCCGGGGATTTCACGAATTCGCCCCCGGATTCCCCATATCTTCACCATTTGCATCCATTTCCACTTGGTTGACACCTCTTCACGACGCCTTGTAACGTACGACACAGCAACCCTTTGCCGTACTCGAGGGCCGACGGACACCTGAACAATGCCGATGAATCACGAAGCGAGCGACGTACTCCTGCGCGAGGCCCTCGAGGCGAACGGACAACGCTTCACGGAGCAGCGCGCGGCCGTATTCCGCTACCTCTCACACACCGACATCCACCCCACGGCGGACGAGGTCTTCCTTGCCGTGCGCGGTGACCTCCCGGCTATTTCGCTCGCGACCGTATACAAGAGTCTGGAAACCCTCGTCGGCTGCGGGCTCGCGGTCAAGCTGAAGTACGCCGACGACTCGGCGCGATACGATGGCCGAACGGATCCGCACCACCACGCGCGCTGCGTACTGTGCGGCAGTGTGCTCGACCTCGCGGGAGAGATCTCCCGTCACGAGATCGATGCGCTACACGGATCCGCACCCGGTTTCATCGTGACCGGATACCGGCTCGAGCTGTCCGGCTACTGCCCCAAGTGCGTCCCCGAGGGTACTCCGGCACCGGCACCGGCCTAGGCCTCCGGCCAAGCGACTGCGTTTGATCTCCACGCCGACCCTCCGAGCACGCTCGATCATGCGTGCGGCCGTCGCGGCGGCGCTCGCGTTCCTCGCAGTTTCCAGCAGTCCCGGGTCCGTATCCGGACAGGACGTGGAGCGCCTCCAGGATCGCCTGACTGACGCGTTTGGCACGTACAGTTGGGGTGACGCCCAGTGGGGCGCCATGGTCCTATCGCTCGACACCGGGGACACGCTCTTTGCGCTCTCGCCTGACAGCGCTCTGTCTCCAGCCTCTAACGTGAAGCTCCTGACCAGTGCCGCTGCGCTCCACGTACTCGGCCCCGAGTATCGCTTCCGCACGTGGCTCCTCTCGGACGGGGTGGTCGAGGACGGAGTCCTTCAGGGAGATCTGGTACTCTACGGAACCGGCGATCCAGGGATCTCCGACCGCTTCTATGTGAGCAAGGACGAGGTCTTCCAGCGCCTCATCGACGACCTCGACGGCGCGGGGATCCACACGATCGCTGGCGACGTGGTCGCGGACGCATCCTTCCTTCCCGGCCCGCTGCGCGGTAATGGGTGGGAACAGCGCGACCTGAACGAGCACTTCACGGCGGGGGTGTCAGCACTCTCCTATAACGAAAACGTAGTCTCGTTCCGCATTCAGGCCGGGTCGGTCGGCCAGCCCCCGCTGGTGGAGACCATCCCGGGCCATTCCGCGCTCGAGGTCGTCAACACGGCGGAAACGGTCACGGGCCGAGCGCGTCCCCGCCTGGCGATCCTGAGGGACGACCCAATGGAACCCGTCCGCATCGAAGGCCGCATGGTCAGCGGGACGCGCGAGGTGTGGCGACAAATGACCGTAGCGGTGCCGGCAGAGTTCGCCGGCGAGTCCTTCAAGGCCGCCCTGGAGGAACGGGAGATCGAGGTTCGGGGAGGAGTGAGAGCGGTGGCCCTGCCGGGGGAATCGATCGTGGGCCGCATCTCGGCTCCGGCGTTGAATCGCCCCGGAGCCCGCATCCTGGCTCGACACGTCTCCCGGCCACTCTCCGAATACCTGACCGTGATCAACAAGGAGAGCAACAACCTGTTCGCGGAGCTCGTCTTCCGCGCGGTGGGCCGCGTCGCCGAAGGTGTAGGCACGCCCGAAGCGAGTGCCCGCGCCGTAAAGCGGACGCTCCACCTGATCGGGGTGGACACGGTCGGGCTCGTACAGCTCGACGGATCGGGCCTCGACGGTGGGAACCGGATCAGCGCCAAGGCCTTCGTGCAGATCATCCAGGGAATGAACGCCGGTCCACTCTGGCCGGAGTACTGGGCATCTCTGCCGCAGGCCGGAACCCGCCGTGAGCTGGCGCGGATGTATCGCACGCCGGCCGCAGGTAACCTCCGAGCCAAGACAGGTACCATCGAAGGTGTCTCGGCGCTGAGCGGGATGGTCCGCTCGGCGGATGGCGAGAGGCTGGCCTTTTCGCTGCTCGTGAACGATTCGCCCTCTCAGAACCGGGCAAAGCGGGTCGAGAATCTGATCGGTGCCCGTCTGGCCTCCTTCAGTCGCTCACCGGGTCAGGTTCCTGAGATCGTCGCCGAAACCACTCCGCCGCCGACCCGCACGACCGCCGCCGGCGACCGCCACAGAGTCACTCGAGGAGAGAATCTCACTTCGATCGCGAGTCGATACCGTGTCACGATCGCCGAGATCCTCCGGGTGAATCCCCGCATCGAGGCGAACCGTATCATGGCCGGCCAGTGGATCGAGATTCCGCAGCACGGGAGCGGAAGCTAGCCACGGCCCGTCAAGGGCTCAGGCTCGTCCGCCGTCCAGAATGCGTACGACCGTGTCCATCTCTTCGATGGTGTTGTGGAAATGCGGTGCGAGTCGGATCAGACCTTCTCTGACCGAGAACACGACATCGTGAGCGCGCAGTGCACCTGCCACCGCCTCCACCTCACCCACCTCGAACGCGAGGATGCCTGCGCGTCGTGAGGGATCGCGGGGCGTGACGCACCGAGCGTGGGGGGTGGAGTCGATCCATTCGAGCACACGATCATGCAGTCCGTGGATGTGGCGGCGTATGTCCTCGATTCCTATCTCGAGAAGAACCTCCACCGACCTCGCCAAGCCCAGATAGTCCTGAATACCGAGCGTAGCAAGCTCGAACTTCCTCGCATTGTCTCTCCACTCCATGCGGTAGTGAAGCATATCGTCGAAATTGGCCCCTTCTTCTGTCGCGAGCCAGCTCACCATCGGTGGATCGAATCGTTCCTGAACCTCCTTCCTGATCCACGTGAAGCCCGAGCCCCAGGGGGCGCACAGCCACTTCTGCCCCCCTGCGGCGACGAGATCGGCGAAGACCTCCCCTGGGTCGAATGGCGTAGCTCCGAGGCCCTGTATCGCGTCGACGATGAAGAGGATTTCTCTCGAGCGACACGCCTCGCCGAACCGACGCATGTCACCGCAAAACCCCGAGGCGAACTGCACGGATGAAACCGTCAGGGCGACCACGCCCGGTTGATCGAGCGCCCGAATCAACCTGTCTTCGTCCGGCCACCCCTCCCGTGTGCACGGGATCAGGTCGACATGGAATCCGTACCTCTCCAGCGCCTTGAACGGCAGGACGTTCGCCGGGAATTCTCCCTCGGACACAACGACCGTACCCACTCGGCCAGACCGCAGAAGTGCGGCGGCGAGGCCCGTGCCAAACGACGTGTTGGGTGAGAGCGCGATCTCCGACGACCGAGCCCCGAGGAGTGCTGCAAGTGCGGAGCGACATCGACGCTGAATCGCCCCGAGCTCAGACTCCTCGAAGCCGTGCGTGCGATTCCTCCGAAGTGCCAGGTCGGCCACCTCCTCGGCGGCGCTCCGCGGCACGATCCCCCAGCTCGCAGAATTCAGGAAAATACCCTGCCGTGGATCAGGGTATTCGCGATCGACCACCCTCCTGAGGAGCTCGCTCGTCACGCCTCGATCCAGGACCTATCAGCCGGTGGTCGCTGAGGCACTCCTGCCGACTGCGGCCCGAAGTCGTCTGCGGAGCTCGACGACCGACATCGTCTCGAGTGTGCGCCGAGCCGTCCGCTCGCTGTTCCAACGCACGTCTCTGAGTTCGACCGCACCCTCACCGTCCGACGGCCGAAGTACTAGAAACAGGCGGCCCTTGTAGTCCGCGCCCGTCTCCTCGGCGGTCGTCGCTGTCCAGCTTCGTCCGTCACCGTCCGTGAAGTCTTTCATACGTCCGCGAAATAGGTGGTGTGCAGGAGCCCGTCAGGCGACGGAGCGATCAACCCCAAGGCTATCACCGAGACCGCATTCGTCAAGGAACGCGGCGAGAACGCGCCGGAAAGCACCGCGATCTCTCAGAGAGGTGGGCGTGCCTCCCACATAGTTGTGGAGGGTCCTCCGGAACGCGGCTCCGCTCGAGTACTCGAGCTGTCGCGAAACGCTCTCCGCACTGCGTCCCGGATCATCGAGCCACCGACCCGCATGCAGGAGCTTCGACCACGTGAGCAGATGCCCGGCCGACGGCATGCCACGGTGTCCGAGTCGGACGCTGAGATGGGCCCGAGTCCACCCCGTAGCACATGGCGCTCCGACGCGGGAAGGCGCCCGCCTACCGCGCGCATGACCATCGATACCGTACCCGCGCGCGCAGATCGGGCCACAGCGTGCCTCAATTCCCGCGACAGGCCATCCAGCGAAACGAGGACGAGGTCGGCGATTCCGGCTCGCCCGAGGCGGAACAAGGTCAGCGGATTCAACTCGGGACGCGCCACAAGGACGGTACCGATGCTTGGGAAGCGTCGTCGCAAATCGGACACCGCCGTATCGGGGTCCTGATCGTCCGGTAGTGCGTCGCTGTCGAGGACCACGCTGGTCACCGGACGCTCCCGAACGAGCCACATCAGACGCTCCCAAGACCGAGCGCCCGCCAATGACCGGGCGCTGTCCGGAGGGATTCGAAGCGCCGCATGTACGGCCGAATCCCGTGACAGAACGGTTACAAGAGGCATAATCTTCGAAAAAGGTATACCCGGAGAAGATTCGGATACTACGTAATTCGGCCCCCGTTGGAAACTTCATACCTCAAACGTGTGCGCCCCGCGCGCTGCCCTGGAGTTCGGACGAGCTGTAACCCAAGGATCCCGATGAAGACCCTGCGCCGTTCCATCCTCGTTTTCATGCTGACGCTCGCGACGGCCGCCTGCGGTCCCTCCCTGATGGGCCCGCACAATCCGGACGCCGGCAATCACAACCCCGACGCTGGAAACCACAACCCGGACGCAGGGAACCACAACCCGGACGCGGGGAACCACAACCCGGACGCGGGGAACTAGGCAGGACCCGACACGGGGTCAGGCTACGACGCCCGTCAGCTCCTCTCGCATCGCCCGGAGTCCGTCTCGGACATCGGGCGGTGCGGCGGCCGTGGCGGCAGCTTCTTCGACATGAGAGTCCTCTCCTCGAGCGTCGGCCTCGAGCGAGGCGAGCGCATCCTCCGCACGGAATAGGACACGGTTGAAGTTGTGCTCCTCAGCGAAGTGCATGGCACGCTCCAACCAGTCGCGCGCAGCCTTCCTGCGACCCAGGGATTGGTGGCCGATCCCTCTGTAGTACAGAATCTCCGCCTTGGCGGAGAGTGATCCGGACTCCCAATCCAGACGATCACACCGAGCCGCACGTTCGTCGAACGCCTCCCCGTCACCGCGGAGTGCGGCGAGGTGCGCCAGCGCGTCCCATGCATACGTGAGGTAGTACGGCTCGTCCGAGCGATGCGTGACGACGAGATAAGCGTCCTCAGCGGCACGGTGATCACCAAAGTCCTTGAGCACACCTGCCAGACTCACGAGGCAGCGCATTTTCAGGAGGTCGGTCGTGTACATGTTCACCGCACGCCATCCGTGGCGCAGACCCGCCTCCAAGTTGCCCGTCGCGTGCTCGAGCCCGAGTAGATCGTGAAGCACGCTCGCCTCGGTATCCCGGTCCCCTGACTTTTCAGCCACCGCCAGCGCTTCGTGGAACCCTTCCCTCGCCGCCGGCAGGTTTCCAACCTCCTTCTTGATCACGGCGAGACCCGCGAGCACGCGAGCCGCCAGATCGAGGACGCCGACGGTCTCGGCGATCGTGTGGGCCACCCCGTACCAATGTTCGGCCTCGGCCCACATCGCCCTTCTACGCAGCACTCGACCACTCATCCGCCCCGCATCGATCGAGAGGGATGGGGCGCCGATCGCGGCGCCGATCTCATAACCACAACGGTAGAGCTCCAGCGCACCGTGGTAATGGTCGACCACCTCGGCGGAATGACCCAACTCGATGAGCGCCAGGCCCAAGGCATGGTCGTCACCCTGTTCGAAAGCCGCGATCGCACACTCGACCTGTAGCGATTCCGAGTCTTTGCCACCCCCTGCCCTGACCAACTCAGCTCTCGCCCGACCCGCCTGCTCGGCCCGCCGCTCCGTCGAGATGGACAACTCCTCGTCGAGCAGCATCCGGGCCAGGCGCCCGACGGCAAATCGTCTACCGATGGACTCAGAAGCGATCACGTCGTCTTCGCGCCCCTCGAGGTCCTCCAGAACGTGCCAGCCCGGGAACCGATTCGCTTCGTCCTCTTCATCGGGTCCATCAAGATCCTGGTGGAGCACGACCGCCGAACACTCACCGGCCAGGAACATGATGCGCTCCCGTATCGAGGCATCGAACGCAGCCCTAGGCGATACCGACTCGGCAACCAGGAACCACGCGCGCGATCCATCGCTCCCGAGGGCGACCGCACAGGTGCTGGACGACGAGGCGTCGACATCACTCGCCTGATCGTAGGTACCCGGTACCCCATCTTCCCAGGCCTTGTGGAGCGGCTCCGTGGAGAACCGCCGGCGCGGCGTGTCCCCGAGAAGGTCCAGAACGACGTGGGGATGGACCAGGCCAGGCCCGTATTCATCGACCCATAGGGCGGCGACCCGGTCCGCACCCGTCAATCCGGCGATCTCAACGAGGTGTCCGAAGAGGGTCTGCCGGCCGGCATCTCCTCCCCAGAGGGCCCTTGCCACCCGTATCCGGTGGAGTCGCCTGTCCCGATACTCATCCAGCCTTAGCACTTTTGCTACGGACATGGATGGCCTTGGTGACAGGTAAGCGGGATAGTGTCCAAGTTAAAGCCGATTTCAAGGTGGACACAACGCTTCCCAGGCCAGCACTCCGATGACGGAATCAAGGACGGACATCGCGACGGACGCAGGGCTGGTCCTGCTCGCCATGATCTGGGGAATCAACTTCTCCGTGATGAAGGTCGTGCTCCGAGACCTGGACCCGCTGGCGGTGAACGCGCTCCGCTTTCCTCTCGCGGCGATCGCCCTGGCTCTGGTCCTGCGCTCCGCGCCCGGTCGCTCGCGCCCGTCGCGGGCGGACGTGCCTCGGATCGTCCTTCTCGGCATCCTCGGCCACGTCGGCTACCAACTCTGTTTCATCTTCGGACTGGACTGGACCCGCGCTGGAAACGCGAGCCTGCTCTTGTCGACTACGCCGATCTGGACTGTTCTCCTCTCGGGTGCCGCCGGCCATGAGCGCCCCACGCGGTGGGTTCTGGTCGGAGTCATGGGAACTCTGGTCGGGATGGTACTCGTGGTACTGGGCAGCGGCGATGTCATCTCCCTGTCCTCGGAAACCGTCAGGGGAGATCTCCTGATGGTCTTGGCGTCGATCCTCTGGTCCATCTACACCGTCGCGGGAAGAGGGTCGGTCGGCCGCTACGGGCCTCTGAGAATGACCGCGTGGACGATCTGGATCGGAGCACCCCTCATCGTCGGCCTCGGGATGCCGTCGCTGCTGCGGGTCGATTTCTCGAGCATCTCACTAGCCGTTTGGGCGGGGGTGGCCTACTCAGGCTTCCTCTCGATCGGCCTGGCCTACCTATTGTGGTATCGGGGCGTCCAGCGTCTGGGGAACAACCGCACCGCGATCTACTCGAATCTGGTTCCGGTCGCGGCGCTTCTGGTCGCCTGGATGTGGCTGGCGGAGGTGCCGACCCCGGCTCAGCTGTTCGGGGCTGCCGTCATCCTGGCTGGGGTTACGATCGCCAGGCTCGCTCAGTCGACCGGGCCGAGCTCCCGTCGGTGACGGATCTCAGGAAACTCGTAATAGATCACGCCTTCATCCGAAATATCCGAACGCACGCGAAATCCATCGTCCATTGAGACGAGGATCTGCTCGGCAGCCGGCAACCCGAGATTGAGGTCGGCCGCGACTTCGGTAACCGTCAGGGTCCCACCGCGAGCGGTCGCGAGCTTCAGGATCTTGCGCTGAATGCCTTGCATGAGGGCTTTCCGGCGATCCTGGAGCCCCTGCCACCCCCAGTAGAAAGTCAGCGAGCCCCCGCCTCCCATGACGGACCCAATCGCAATCGCTTCGGCTGCTCCTTCAACGAAGCCGATGAGAACGAGGAGGCTCGCCAGCAGAACCATCCCCGTGCCCAGAATTCGCCGCTTCAATCCGGCGCTCGGGAGCTTCTCGTCCGGCTCCTGCTCGATCATGCGCTGCTCGGGCTCCGGACCGGTTACCGCCAGCGCTCGCGACGCGTTTTCCCAACCGAGGCCGCAACGGGGACAGACGAGGTGCTTGCGGCGGGCGAGCCAGTACACGAGCCCACCGAATCCGTAGGTGAAGAGGCTGGCCCCGACGAGCAGCCCGACGTGGCCGGCGCGTCGGAAATAGGGCATGCCCTCGCCCTGATAGGAGCAGCGTGGGCACCGTCTCAGCCCGGAAGGACGGGCGATCGCCATGCCGACAGGCGTGGACGTACCGCACGTCGGACACCGGACGGCACCGGGCTGCAGGCTCTCACCACATGTGGAACAGCGCATCGACATTGCCGTGAATGGTTCTCTTCGACTCTTCGTCCCTACGAACGCCCTTCTTGGAAGATTCATGCCCGAAGGTCCGGAATCTCCTTACCAGACGCGGATGATCCTCACCCGCAATGCCGCTCCCGGCAATCGCAACCCGCCCGCTTCGCCACCCAGGCGAACCGTCGTCGTTCCACCAGCAACGGAAGAGGGACTCACAAGGTAGTATCCCGCCGATGAAGATCGAAGCAACCCGGCGCGCAGGAAATCACCTGACCCCAGATCCGTCGGAACCAGAGGGAACGGATCTCCCAGATAGTCCCGAAGGTCCAACCTGGGAAAGACCCTCGAGCCCGACTCCGGACCAGCTCCATCCATATACAGCGCGGACCACCAGTCAGACAGCAAATCGGCCCATTGGGTTCCCGTCTCGGCCTCGACGTTCGCCACGCCGGTGCGGGTCGTACGGGTGAGGCGACCTGCGACTTCATCTCCGAAACGATCCGTCAGGTAGAGAAGATTCAGGAACCCGGCACCGCGCTCGCTCAGATTCCCACGGCCGGTCGAGACGATCAGCGCAACCGTATCGGGGTGCGCGAGGTACCGCCGGGCACGGTCACGAACTCCGTCGCGAAAGATCTCCGCGCTCACGACATCACTTTGTCCATCGTACGCCCGGGAGACGAGTTCTTCCGCGTATTGCGCCAGCCCCTCCGACAGCCACAGTGCCTCGTTGGCCTCCGCCTCGCGGACGAGCACGCGCTCATTGAAGTGCACCATGTGCTGGAATTCGTGCGCCAGAATGGCCGGAGTAATCTCCAGCAGAGAGCTCTTCGGTCGCGGGTCCGAAAAGAGCCCGGCCGGATCTGGCACCAGGGAGTAGAAGATCTCTCAGCAGAATCGTCACTCGTTCGTTCGAGTCGAGATCCGAAGCCACACCGAAGACCGCGGTGACGGTGGGATGGATCGCCTCGTCGAACCGCTCGGAGAACTGCTGGAGGTCCACGGTGGTGTACCCCCCGGAGGGTGCTTCCTCATCAACGAAGAACACCGCCTGGGCACCGACGTACTGAGCAACCGCGGTCACCTCGGTGAACCCGCCCGCGTTTCGGAAGACCTGGAACGTTCGGCGCTCACCAACAGCCGGAATGGCCGCCGGCGCCTCTCCGGCCGCACGACTCGATCCAGAGGCCGCCGCGCGCCGACCGCGGGTCAAGGTGCGCTCCAGCCCACGCAGCCGCTCGTCGAGAAGGGCCTGTGGATCAGGCTGCCCAATGCTCGACTGCGTCTCGGTTGGAAGCGTTACCGAGGGGCTCTGAGCAAGCGGGAACGTGGCCGCGATCCCGGTCAACTCGAATGCGTGCGAAGCCGCGCCGAGCGTGCTCGCGGAGTGCACGATCGCCAGATAGGACTCGGCTCCGTCTCCCGGAAGCGTCACACATCCGTACCCTTCATCGTCCGTGAGGTCGACGGTCTCACCGACGAGCATCGGGTGGACGGAGCCCCCGGAACTGACGGCCAAGGTGCGTGCGCCGCTCGCCACAACCCCGAGTTGGACGGTCACCTGGACATTCCGCTCTGGAAGGCATGGCGGTACCTCGACGGATAGCTGAACTGGCGAGGCATCCGTCACTCGACCGCGGACTCCGCCGAACAGGACGACGTTCTGGGTCGCATCAGGGCTGAAGTTCGCACCGGTCAGCGTGACGGTCTGACCCGGTGTCGCGCCGGCGGGAGCGATCCCATCGAGCTCTGGCCGATCCACGATGAACAGTCCGAACGTCGCAGTCGTGTGTTCCTGGTCGACCACGGTTGCCCGAACCCTGACTTCTCCCGTGGCCACCCCCAGGCGGATCCGCGTGGTGGCCGAGCCGGCCGAGTCGGTCACGACGTTCGGAACACCCACGATCGAGGCATCCCCGCTCTCGACCGACCACGACACATTCATGCCGCTCCGAGGCAGCTGGGTCGACACCGTCCGCACGATCACGTGGAGCGGCGTCTGGAGTGTCTGACCCGGCGTCCCGTATTGCCCATCGCCACCCGCCACCATCGCCTCGAGCGGAGGGAGAATGACCGTGGCAGGTCCGGAGTTACAGGCGACCAGGATCGCGACGCCGATCCAACCGGCGCCACGTCTGAAGCGGTCTCTCGTCACGATCGGACGACTCAGGAATCCTCCCGCGATCGCTCGATCGCGATCAGATCGATAATCGGTACCCCGGTCAGCGCCGAAGCACCGGTCCTGATCCGGCCCGTAATCGATATGCGCTCGAGAGGCACGAGGCCTTCCACGTCACTCATGCGCTCGCTCGCCACAGCGATGTACACGAACGGTCCGTCGGCCCCGGCAAAGCGCGCGAGGAGGAAAGGCTCCCCCTCGAAAAAGTCAGTCCGCACCGCCTCGGCTCTCTCGAGGGAGATGAACTGTACGGTCCAGGCGACGACCCTGCCGACGTACGCGTCGGGATCGGTCGCGAGATCGCCCGGCTCCAGGGCGGAGGGAGATTCGTCCGACGCTCCGCCCCCCTCCTGGGTCAGGGGGCGCCACATCCACCCCTCTACTCTGACCCGGACCCAATTCCCTTCCCGGTCGAGCAACTCGACGTCACTCCCGGCGGTAGCGAGAGCGAGCGTATCACCATCCGGAGCGGTCAAGATCGGTCCGGCGGTCGTTCCCACACTGGTGAAGCCGCCCGGGCTTCGAGCCGCTGGACGCGTCGGCGGCGGAGTCTCCACAGGCGCCGGGTCTTGGCCGGTCGTAGAAACACCCGGCTCCAGAGAGCCGGTCCAGATCCAGCCCGTTCGTGCGACGTGTGCCCAGGCCGGGTCACGCTCGGTCTCACTGAGGAGCGCTCCCTCTTCCAGGCGTGCCAGAATCCTCCCGGAAGGGATCGAGCGGAGATTCTCTCCCTCGGACTCCGACACGACGAGTTCGAACCCCGGGTCATCGCTCTCTTGAAGCGACTGCAACCACACCCATCCGGCGAGCACCACCTCCGTCCAATTTCCCTCCCGGCCCAGCACCTGGAGCTCGGTTCCCGGGCTGACAACGGCTAGAACGACGCCGTTGGGTTCCCGACGGAAGTTCTCCTCGACACGCACCCGTGCCCCTGCCTGAGCGCCGACATCGATCGGAACAGTCGCGAGCGCACAGACCATGCAGAACAGACCTGCCAGAGGGGCCCTGTATTTAAGTTGCATGGAGTCTGAAACGATCACGGGCGGAAGGTGTTACAACGTGCGTTCGGGGGCGGCACGCAGGAGGTTCCTGGCCCCAAATCTGCCCGGGGCGCCAAGGGGCGTCAATCATTCAAACGATGTGGGAGAGGAGTCGATCCCTCCATGCGGTTTACAATATCGAGCGTATCTGCGGTATCCCTCATTGCAGCGCTCCTCACACCGGGCACCGTACTCGCACAGACCATCCCGTCATCGTTCAGGTTTCTGGAGCGAAGTCAGGAGGTTGGCCTCTACGGAGGATACATGAGTGCGGATGCCGGGCGCTTCGACTTCGCGCCCACGGGCGGGACGTTGCTCGGTGCCAGGTACGGTGTCGAACTCGCGGGGCCTCTGTCGTTCGAGGGCACCGTGGGCGTCATAGACGGCACCCGCAACGTGATCGACCCCAGCCGCCCGGAGGGGAGCCGCGCGATCGGAGAGGCCGACGTCCTTATCACCACCATCGACGCGCGTTTCCGGTTCAGCTTCCCTGGGAAAAGATCCTGGAGGGGGTTCAGCCCGTTCATGACGGCTTCCGGAGGCGTGGCGATCGACTCCAGCCCTGAAACAGAGTTGGATGATGCGTTGCTTGCCGGCGACGTCTTCGACTTTGGCACGAGCTTCTTCACCTCGCTCGGCTTCGGCACTCGGTGGTTCGTCACTCGGCGCATGGCGGTCAGAGCGGACGCGGCGTTTTCGCTGTGGAAGGTCGACACGCCACCTGGATTCAGCGATCCCGCTCGGGGATTCCTTGGCGTCTCCGAAGGGGAATGGCTGGGCGGCAATGCTTTCACGGTGACATTGCTCTACCGCTGGTGAGCGCCGACCCCGATCCGGACGAGCCGACGAGCCGATGACGACCGGGTCGCGAGCGTCGGGCTTCGAAGACCGTCAGCCGGACTGGCTCGACGCAGACGAGGCGGTCGCGCGTGTGCTCGCGGGGGCGTCACCGCTCGGCCCGGAGTCGGTCACCCTCACCGAGTCAATCGGTCGGGCCCTCGCCGAGGAGGTCGTGGCGTCGGCCACACTCCCTCCGTGGGATAACAGCGCGATGGACGGCTACGCAGTCCGGGCCGCAGACCTCGACGGTGCCGATCCGTCATCACCGGTCGAGCTCACGGTCGTCGGTGTCGTCCTCGCCGGCCAAACGGATCCCCCAGTCGTTGGGCCTGGTCATGCGGTGCGCATCATGACCGGCGCCCCTGTACCGCCTGGAGCCGATACGGTCGTGCGCGTAGAAGACACAGACGCCGAACTGGAGTCCGGGCAGGTGAGGATCTTCAACGACAGAGATCGGGGTCGGCACGTCAGGAGTGCGGGCCAGGACATGATGTTGGGAGAATCCCTGCTCGAGCCCGGGCACACGGTCACGCCCGGATCGATTGGGGTCCTCTCCGCGGCCGGACGAGAAGCGGTACTCGTTCATCGAGCGCCTTCGGTCGGCGTGCTCTCCACCGGCAGCGAGCTGCGACCCGTCGATCGATACGACGAAGTCCAAGCAGGCCTGGGTATTCCGGAGTCCAACGGCCCGATGATCGCGGCGATGTCTCGTGCGGTCGGAGCCTGGCCGATCGACCTGGGCGTTGCGGACGACGACTCGGCGGACATCCTTCAGCGGATCGACGCGGGGGCCGAAGCGGATGTGATCGTGACCATCGGTGGCGCTTCCATGGGAGAAGCCGATCTGGTCAAACGCGTCCTCGACGAGGTCGGCTTCGAACAGGACTTCTGGCGTGTAAAGATGCGACCCGGTAGCCCCTTCGGCTTCGGCTGGCTCCCTCGGGACGAAGGCCGCCAGGCGATATTCAGCCTCCCGGGCAATCCGTCGTCGGCGTTCGTCACCTTCGAGGTCTTCGTCCGGCCATTTCTGCTCAAGCTCGCGGGGCACCGGCAGGTGATGAGACGCCGCGTTCGCTGCATCGCTGGCGAACCGTTCAGGACTCCGGCTGCGCTGACCTATTTCCAGCGCGTTTCGCTGACCATGGACTCGGGCGTCCTCAAGGCAAATCTCACCGGACCACAGGGGTCGGGGCTGGTGACGGGGCTGGCCCGCGCGGACGGACTGGCTGTGGTGCGGCACGACGTCGACCTCGTCGAGGAAGGTGATCCCATCGAGGTCATCCTCGTCGACGCCGGCCCTGCCGCGGTCGAGGCTCCGATGGGATGAGGCAGACGGTACGAACTGCCTTCGCGGTTTCGACGGTCTTTCTGGGTATGAGGCCGGACATTCATCGCGGAGTCGATCTCGACGTCCCGACCGGGACACCGGTCGAGGCGATGGCCCAGGCTCGAGTCCGATTCACCGGTGCCATGAGAGGATTCGGGAACGTCGTCTGGCTGGATCACGGCGCCGGGCTTCTCTCGGTGTACGCGCATCTATCTGAAATCAGGGTGCGCGAGGGGGAGAGCGTCGGGGCCGGAACGATCATCGGCCTGAGCGGGGCGAGCGGTGACGTGACCGCCCCCCACCTTCACTTCGAGGTCTGGCGCTGGGGTCGCGAGGTCGACCCCGTGCCGATTCTGGGCGGAATGCCGAGCAACCGTTAGTCGGTACCCTACCCTCGAGTCAGTCGCCCGCCTTCAGAGCGGTGATCTCCTCACTGAGGCGCGGCAGGACCTCGAACAGATCTCCCACGATGCCGTAGTCGGCAACGCTGAAGATCGGTGCATCCGCATCGCGATTGACCGCGACGATCGTCTGCGCGGTCCGCATTCCCGCGAGGTGCTGCACGGCCCCAGAGATTCCCACGGCAACGTATAGCTTCGGAGCGACGGTCTTGCCCGTCTGTCCGACCTGTTCACCGTGAGGACGCCAGCCCGCGTCCACCACTGCGCGCGAGGCACCCAGTGCTGCGTCGCCACCCATCGAGTCCCGCAACTCCTCGAGTAGGCGCCAGTTCTCCGGGTCCTTCATGCCTCGACCGCCCGACACGACGATCGATGCTTCGGAAACGTCGAGCTGCCCTTCTGCCGCACCCCTCCGCTCCACGACACGGACGCGCCATGTGGACGGATCGACATCGGGTGTGAACGTGCTCACCGCACCCGCCCCCGCTCGTTCGACCGCCTGGAAGACGTTCGGACGGATGGAGAAGACCACCGGTGTCGCATCCATCTCGAGCGACGCGAAGGCCTTTCCGGAGTACACGGGTCGAGTGATCGAAATCGTCCCGCCCGATGCATCCACCTCGGTCACGTCGGACGCGAGAGGGACGTCGAGGACGGCCGCGACCCTGGGAGCGAGATCCCTTCC
The DNA here is from genome assembly GCA_039585495.1 of Gemmatimonadota bacterium. Taxonomy (GTDB): domain Bacteria; phylum Gemmatimonadota; class Gemmatimonadetes; order Longimicrobiales; family Gaopeijiaceae; genus UBA2589. The sequence continues at coordinate 28,323 of JBDGVT010000034.1, forward strand.
CAGTCCGGTGGCCGGAAAGACGACTACCCCGTAGCCGCCACTTCTGACATGGGCCACGACGATGTCGACATATCCCTCCGGATTGTATTCGCCGAGGGCATCGTGTTCACCGACGGCGATCGCGTCGGCACCGACTTCGGCAAGCGATCCGACGTTCGCAGAGAGACCGGGGCCACCCAGTGTCAGCGCGTGGACACTGCCCCCGAGCGACTCCGCGATGGATGCCGCGACTCCGACGACCTCACGTGCCGTCGATCCGACCTGTCCGTCCCGCTGTTCAGCGAAGGCGAGTACGTCCGCCATGTCAGCTACTCCAGATAACCTGTGGTTGATGGATGATCCTGCATCGCTGGCGCTCTCCGTGCCTAAAGCGCGCTCGCTTCTTCTCGCAGCAGTCGGACGAGTTCAGGAACGGCGTCCGGCCCTTCGCCTACGATCCGACCCGCGGCCCGGGGTGGCGGCTCGGAGAGCGACTTCAGGCGGACGCGACTGCCGATGTCCGCGGCGGGCTTCTCCTCGAGGGGCTTTCGCTTTGCGGCCATGATGCCTTTCAGAGCAGCGAGCCGAGGATCGTTGGGCCCCTTGGTCATGGAGACGACCGCCGGGAGGTCGACCTCGACGACCTCACTCCCGCCGTCGACGTCACGCTGACACAGCGCCTTGCCGTCCGCGACCTGGAAGTCGGACACACCGGTAACGCAGGGCCGGCCGGTCAGTGCCGCCACCATCGGCGCCACCTGCTGTGAGTCGTCGTCCGCAGCCTTCATCCCGAACAGAAAGAGTGGCGCATCGGAACCGGACAGCTCCGCAGCCAGCACCTTGGCGGTCGCCAGACCGTCCGGCCCGGGCTCGCCGGTAAGGAGTACGGCCTTGTCGGCGCCCATCGCGAGCCCCTTGCGCAGGGTCTCCTGCGAGGTCGCTTCGCCAAAGGTGACGAGCGTGATTTCGCCCTCGCCGACCGCCTCCCTGGTGCGGAGCGCCGCTTCGATCGCGAATGCGTCGTAAGGGCTGATGTCGTACTTGATACCGGCGCTGTCGATCGTGGTACCCGAGCCGTCCACGCGTATTCGCGCCTCCGTATCCGGCACCCTCTTCACACACACAATGACGTTCAACTGAGTGACTCCGATTCGGCTTTCGTTTGTCGCGCCCGAGTACCCCCAACTGCCCCCCCGGATCCCGCTCTCAGGCGGGTTTCTCCATCAGAGTGTCGCACCCAGAATGCTGAAGCAGATTACCGCCACGGTACCCCCGATCAACGCGTACGGAAGCTGCGTACGCACGTGATCGATATGGTCCGTTGCCGACGCCATCGACGAGATGATCGTGGTATCGCTGATCGGTGAGCAGTGGTCTCCGAAGATGCCTCCCGAGAGAGCCGCAGCCACGAAGGGCGCGAGCGGTAGCCCGAGGGTCGCTGCAGCCGGGACCGCGATGGGAAGCATGATCGCGAAGGTGCCCCAACTCGTGCCGGTCGAGAAAGCGATCCCACCGGACACGAGGAATACCAGCGGGAGATAGATGAAGTTCGGCATGGTTCCGGCTGTCACCTGTGCGACGTACACCCCGGTGCCCAGCGCCTCGATGACATCGCCGAGAGCCAGCGCGAGCAGAAGAATGAGCGCGAGGGGCATGAGTGCGGCCGCTCCCTTGATGGCGACCTTCACCAGTTCGTCCTGCGAGAACGCACCCTGAACCCGCAGCATAACCCAGGAAACACCGAGACCGAACAGAACCGACCAAAGGACGCTCGTGGACCCCGAGCCCGCCTGGAGGCTGCCATTGCCGGTAATCAGGAGCCCGACGGGCATGAAGAGGACCATGGAAGCGATCGGCACAATCATGTTGCGCGCTCTCGGTGGAATCTTGTCGATCGGTTCCGGCGACAGGACCTCTTCATCAATCATCGGCGTGGCGTTGGGCCACAGAAGCTGCCCACCACGCGTGCGTTCCTCGGCCTTCTTCATTGGCCCGATGTCGATGCCCAGGAAGATCACGAGGAAGGTCAGGGTGACCGCCGCCAAGGCATAGAAGTTGAAGAGAATCGACTGGAGAAACACACCGAGCGCGTTCTCGACTCCGAGTCCCTCGAGAATGCTCAGGTTGTACGCTCCCCATGCATTCATCGGAATGAGAATGCAGATAGGGGCGGAAGTCGAATCGATGATGTACGCAAGCTTCTCGCGCGAACACTTGTACCGGTCGAAGAGGGGTCGCGAGATCGAGCCGGCGACCAGGACCGTGATGTTCGATTCGATGAAGATCACGACCCCGGTCCCCCACGCGAGAAACTGCGCTCTCTTCGCCGAATTCACCCATGCGTTGTCTTCGAGGAGCTTCACGAAACCGCGCACGCCACCGGAGGCCTCCACCGTGGCGATCATCGACCCGATCACCAGCGTGAATAGAATGGCGCGGGTATCTCCCTCTTCTCCGAGAACCGCAACCGTGCCTTGAATGGAGGCCGCTGTTCCGGCAATCGGATTCCAGCCCGACAGGATCGTCCACGCGAAGAACAGCCCCCCGGCCAGGGACAGGTAGACCTGGCGCGTCCATATCGCCAAGACGATCGCGAGAACGGGAGGCAGAATGGAGATCCAGGTGGGGTCACTCATGCGTGTTCACTCTCTGGAGGGTCATCTACGAGGCAGGAGGGGAAACACCCGCTGAACCACGAACATAGAACCGATACGGCAGTTCCGCCGCCGCACGAACGCCGATACGGGTGGCCTCGCCCACCTGGTCGTCCTCCACCTCCCAGCCGGGCAGCAACTGGAGTGGTGGCATCGTCAGGTCGTGGCCGTACAGGGCACCCGTAATACCGAGCGCCTGACTCAAACGACCAGGGCCCGCAGCCAAGGGCTTCCGGCCCGCTCGGCGCTCAAGCATCTCGTCCTCGCCCTCAATCGGGAGAAGGCCTCGAAGCAGAACCGCCTGGCCCTCGTCGCTCGGCCCGGTGACAACGTTGAGGCACCAGTGGATCCCGTAACTTCGGTAGACGTACGCACGGCACGCCGGGCCGAACATCGCCCGGTTGCGTGGGGTCACGCCAGATGCCGTCGCGGCATGCGACGCGGCATCCTCCGGTCCTCCGTATGCCTCGGTCTCGACGATGACTCCCGCCGTCCGGGTCCCGGACACATCCGATACCAGGCACGCTCCAAGGAGGCCACGCGCAACATCCAGGACGGGCCGCTCGAAAAAATCAGTAGGGAATCGCACATCCTGCTGGAGCATCGCGAGCCGCGGCGACTCGACGAGGCGGGGTCGGATCAGCCCCGACCCCGCCCGCGAGACCGGCCTCGTCCAGTGTTGCCACTGCCGTTCGAGTCTCCGGCACCTTCGCTAACGCGCCCGCCGCCATCACCCATCACCGCCGAACGACGTTCGTAATCGGCGCGCCAGGCATCGAGAACCTGCTCCGCGCGTCCTGGCGGAATGATCTTCGCGATGGCCTCCGGATCCGTGTGCAAGGTGGTGAAGAGCGTCGAACCCAGTCGTTCGACGAGCGTCTCCGCCGTCTTCTCGCCCACTCCCTTGTAGCGATGAGTCATGTACCGGACGATCGCGCCGGGATCGCTCGGGAGCCCGAGTCCATCAAGCTCGGAGCCACCTGCCACGGGCGCCGTGGATTCCGACGGCGGGGACGCTTCGACCCTGGCCGACTCGGCAGGTGCCTCCACGGCAGGTGCCGTCTCCCCCGTTGGTTGCGGGACCGACTCCTGCGACGATTCCGGCGTTGACGCCCCTCGACCGAAGAGCCTGCCGAGCAACGAAGGTTTCTCTTCTTCGGTTCTGCGCCTTGTCGATCCGCGGCGAGGCCCCAATCGGGGAGTTCCGTCTTTGGACTCGGTAGCCGGAGACACCTCGATGACCGTGGTCGAATCGGCGGTTGCATCCGGAGTTGGTGACCCCTGGCCCGACTTCTGCTGAACGGGTCCCTCGCCGAGCGACACGTCGATGTCACCGGCCTCGGTCCGAGTCAGGCGCACTACCCCGTGCTCTTCGGCCTGAGCGAGGAAACGGCTGAACTTCGGAAACCCGAGACTCGACTCGTCGAAGTCCGGGTGCGCCTCCAGAATCTTCCGCTTCACGTCGGCGTCGCGGACCGAATCCCGGCCCGCATCCTTCAGGCGCGTGAGGGCATTGGTCAGCACCGCGTAGGCCTCACGGAGCGGATCTCCGTCTGCGGTGTCCGAATCCGATCGCACCTCGTCGGCTCCAGCCGCGTCTGAACCGCGCGAGCCACGACCGCGGCCTCGACCGCCTCGCCCACGATCTCGCCGGCCCCTGCTCTCGTCACTCCGAGAGCGACCACCGCCTACTCCTCCGCGGCCCGCTCCGGTGACGCCTGAAACCTCGTACTGCCCGTTCTCCAGCTTCTTGAGCTGAATCAATCCTCGAGAGTTCGCTTCCGACAGGAACTTCGAGAACTTGCTGAAGCCGATCCCGCCTTCATCGAAGCTCGGATCGATCTCCTGCATGACCTGCTTGAGGCGATCCGAACGCATGACGTCGCCGCGCTTGATCATCTTGGCGACCGCGTCCTTGACCAGTACCCAGGGATCACTCGACGAGCGTGAGAGTTCGGTCGTCTTGGTGAGCCCGGTCAGGCTGGTGTAGGAGTAGTACTCGTCACAGTTCTGGACGAGGATGTCCGAACTGGACTCCTGGATTCCGACCCCGATCACGTACTTTCCGTATTCCTTCAGCTTCAGCACGAGGCTGGAGAAATCCGAGTCGCCGGTGAGCAGGATATAGGTCCCGATCTCCGGCCGGATGAAGATCAGCTCCAGGGCGTCGATCGCCATTCGGATGTCGGTCGCGTTCTTCTTGCTGCTCCCATAGGCGGGAGCGAAGATCAGGTCGACCGAAGCTTCAGAGAGCGGAACGATATACTGCGGATAACGTCTCCAATCGGCATAGGCGCGTTGCACGCTGACCTTACCCTTGATGACGTCGGAGTCGAGGAGGTTCTTCAACTCCTTGGAAAGGTCACTGCGCATTCCCATCGTGACGTTGTCGAAGTCGATGAGGAGCGCGGCATGGGGAGAGTCACCTCCGGCCATGCCTGGTCCCCCCTGATGAGGGGCTCTGGTGTACGGCACGTTCATTCAGCTTTTCTCGCAGACTGTATTGTCATTCGCGAGACCTCCCCACCTCGTCCACGTCGCTGGATCGCGATCGAGGTCGGGGAAGCCTTCGGGGGCGCCCACCATGGGCGCCGCGGCCCCGTCAGGCCGAGGGCTCTTCCGATTGAACTGCTCGGGAAAGTTCGACCCGGCGTACCTGCCCCGTGTCCGTCCGGGGCAACTCGTCAAAAAACCGGACCTGATCGGGGATCTTCTCGTCCGCGAGAGTCTCGCGACACCAATCCACAATCTCGTGGCCCGTGACGATCGCTCCCTCGACGGGGACGACGCAGGCACAGATGGCTTCACCTAGGAGTTCATCGGTCATGCCGACCGCAGCAACCTCCCGTACCGCCGGATGGGACTCGATTCGAGCCTCGACCTCGCGGGGATACACATTGAAACCAGAACGGATAATAACGTCCTTGGTGCGGCCCACCAAATGAAGGAAGCCTTCTTCGTCGATGAGCCCGAGGTCGCCCGTTCGGAAAAACCCATCTTCGTCGAACGACTCGGCGGTCTCTTTTGGCTGGCGGTAGTACCCGAGCATCACCCCCGGTCCCTTCACCCTGATCTCGCCGACGCTCTCGCTGGGGAGCTGGCCTTCGTCCTCGCCGTGGGCCCCGGCGATGCGTACTTCAGTCCCGGCGATCGGCACTCCGACGGTAAACCGGCGCTTCGCTTCAGGATGCGACGGCCGTCCCGCGCTTACGGTGGAGGCCGTCTCCGTGACCGAATAGCCGGTAACGACCGGTACGCCGAACCCCTCCGAGACGCGGGTCACGAGATCATCGCCCACCGGCGCACCCGCGATGACCGCAAGTCGTAGTCCTTCGAGCTTCCGCGCCCGCTGCTTGAGGAGTGCGAGTTCGCCGACGAATCCGCTCGGGATCCCGAAGTGCACCGTAGCTCCGGACCGCTCCGCTGCGTCCAGGGTCGACCTGGCATCGGAGTCGACCTGCAAGATCAGAGCAGCGCCGGAGACGAGGCAGCCGAGCAGTCCGGGTGCGAGGCCGTAGACATGGAATAGAGCCGTAATCCCGACCACGCGATCCGCGGGCACCAACTCGACGGCATCCGCGGTGCCCGCTGCGACCGACACGAGGTTCCGGTGGCTCAGCTCCACGCCCTTGGGTTTCCCGCTCGTGCCAGAGGTATACACCAGCGCGAAACAGGCATCCGGATCACTCGCGTGCGCCTCGAAGTCACGACCGGCTCCCGCCGACAGTAGATCTTCGAACTGGAAGATGCGGTCGTCGTACCAGAGTTCCTCCTCTCCCACCGTAACGAGGTACTGCAGGTCGGGAAGCTGGGGCATCAACTCCTCGAAAAGCTGCAGGAAATCGGTGCCGTGATTCTGTTCGATCGTCACCACGCACGCGGCTTCCGAGTGTCGCAGCATATACTGGAGATCGGACGCGGTCAGGCGGGGGTTCAGGGGGACGACCACCGCACCCAGCTTGGCGGCGGCGAAGAAGGCCACGACGAACTCGGGACACGCCGGAAGGACGAGCGCGATTCGATCGCCGGGCTCGACCCCGAGGTTGGCCAGTGCCGCGGCCATCGACTCAGCCATCGAATCGACCTGCCCGAAGGTGAGGGCATCGTCGCCGAAGTGGACGTACGCAGCACCGGAGTCAGAGGTCGCACGGGTCGCGAGTGCGGACGCTACCGTAAAGCCTTCAAAGCGCTCGCTGAGCGCCATGGCACCTCCATAAGGGGCGAATTCGCACGGTATTATAGATGCCCAAAGATGCCCGGCAAAGCCCGCTACGACCCCGCCAGCACACGTCGAAGGGCCTCGAGCGCGAGCGCGTCAGGGACATCGTGTGTCCACTGCTCCCCTTCCGAAACTGTCCCCACGCGCTCAACCAGAACGTAGCGGGAACGTCCGGCCCGGACCTTCTTGTCGGCGCTCAGAAATCCCGACGCTTCACCCGCATCGATGGTCGATCCATCGAGGGCGAGGAACGCCGACAGGGCCGCTTGAAGCGTATCACGGGTGCCCGCGTCGGTCACGCCCAGTCGCTCCCCGATGTCGGCTTCACCCAGCATCCCCAACGCGATCGCAGAGCCGTGCCCCATCGTGTATCCGGACGCCGCCTCGATGGCATGGCCAAGCGTATGACCGAAGTTGAGGACCTGACGATACCCGCCCTCGAACTCGTCGCGCCCCACGACCGCCGCCTTGATCTGGACGGACGTCAGCACCGCCTGAGCCGCAACCTCGGGCTCTGCGTCAAGCAGACGAGGCAGTACGTCGATGAGGTGCTCGAAATGCCCCGCGTCGAGGATAGTCCCGTGCTTGAACGCCTCGACGAGCCCCTGCGCACGTTCCTCCTGCGGCAGCGTGCCGAGGACCTCCGGGTCGGCGAGGACGGCTGCCGGCGGATGGAACGCGCCGACCAGGTTCTTTCCCGCCCGCACGTCGACGCCGGTCTTTCCGCCCACGGAAGCATCAATCATGGCGAGGTAGCTCGTCGGGACCTGGATCACGGGGACGCCGCGCAGATAGGTAGCGGCCACGAAACCAGCCAGATCGGTGGTGACGCCGCCCCCTACGCCCACCACGCAACAATCCCTTCCGAGTCCCGCTTCGAGCATCTCGTCCGTCAGGATCGACCAGGACTTCCGGTTCTTTGAAGCCTCGCCCGCCGGAAAGGTGAGCACGGTCACGTCGAGTCCCGCTTCGAGACACGCGGCTCCGATCCGTTCCCCGTACAAGAGGGCAACGTGATCATCGGCGATGATCGCGAACCGGGTCGCGCCCGAGTACTCGACCAGAAGGCGCGGCAGTTCGTCCAGCAGGCCCGCAGAGATATGGACCGGATAGGACCCCGACGAAGTCGCGACGTCGACGATGGACGTCACGGCACCGAGCTCTTCGTCCGTCACGAGCTCGACGCTACCGCTGCGGTTACCGCCGCTCCATCGCTCGGCCCGACCCGGAGCGACGACGCGGCCCGACCACCAATCTCCAAAGCGTCGATCGAAACGGGTCCGCCGAATCCGTCGGCGGCACTGCGAACGGCACGTACGAACCGGTCTCGCGCCGCCTCACTCTCCCACAGGACGAACGACACGACCGACCGAACGCCGTTCTCCTCGATCAGAGCGTAGCGATCCCCCTCCCAAGCGTCAGCGAGAGTCTGGAGTGTGGTGTCGATCACGTCCTCGATGAGAATACCGAGCTCGAAGCGCCCGAGTACGTCCTCGTGGATGATGTCCGCGCCCACGCTCGAAAGGGTGAGTTCGATCGGTGGCGCCCCATTCCCCCGCCCCATGACCTCCTCGGTCGAAGCGGGGAGCGCAGACCCGAAGGGAGCGAGACGCTCCCCATCCCCCCAGAGACCCTGAACGAAGCCGGCGCCTTCGAGGTACGGGAAGAGGAGGCCTTCACGGATCACACGTGGAGCACTCGCCAGAGCCGGGAACTCTCCGACCATCGCCTGGAGCGCCGGCCTCAGCTGTGTCGCGAAGTCCGGAATCTGCCCCAGATCAACAGCGGTCCCCGTCATCTGCTCTGTCATGTACTCGAGCATGACGAGCGTCGCATGGCCCTCGATCGCGGCTTGGGCAGCGGTCGCCCGGTCGCCCCCGAGATCCGGGTCCGTGAGGGCATCGAGATCCGCAGTCTGATCCTGCACCGCGTGCACCAATTCGTGCATCAGGAGCGCTTCCATCGCCTCTTCGGGCTGGTCGTCCAGAACGAACAGAGCGGTGGAGTCCGGCTCGTAGAAGCCCGCGACCTGCTCGGTGTACAGACCCATCAGCACCTCACGGAGGTCCAGATCCGCAGGAACCAATCCCAGAAGCGAATACGCGTCGACGCGGGCGCGCGCTTCAACCTCCGGAAGGTCCTCGTCCAGCTTGAACTCGAGGTAGCGAATCAGCTCAACGCGGCTCCTGAACTCGAGCCGCACCGGCTCCCTGAGCTCCATGCCCGAGCGACTCGCCAACGCAGGGAGGAGCTCTGCCGCCATCTGCCGGAGCACTGGGTCGGAGGAAACCACCATCTCCGAGCCGTTCTGAGCCTCGCATCCGGCCGTGAGGACGGCGACGGTGACCAGTCCGAAGCCAAACAGTGGGATCGTTTTCATCAACAGGGATTCGCCTCTGCGACAGGTAGACCGAGCAGCATCGCCGCACCTCCCGCCCCGGTCAAGGCGAGTCGTTTGCTGAATCATCGGCACCATTTTTTCGCTTGAGGGTGTATGCAGCGTGTGGCTAGCTTCGACCGTTCCAGCGGTGTGGCACTCCGCTTGCACGAGTACGGAACAGACCTCCACGAAGAGTCCGTACCATGATGGCACGAGCGAGACCAAGAATCAGAGCGGTGCGGGAGAGCCTGAGGGCCAGGCTCGATCCTTACTGGTATCCGCGTGAGTATCTGATCGCCCTGTCGTTCCTGGGCTCGCTAGGCCTCGGCGGACTCTGGGGCAGCTGGCAGAACCTGTGCGCCGGCGAGGCATGCCCTTCGATCGCACAGATTCGCACGTTTCAGCACGAGCAGAAGAGCCGGATCCTGGCGCACGACGGACAGCAGATCATGGAGATCGGCTTCGAGAGCCGGACCCCCGTTTCACTGCGCGCGCTCCCCGACTACGTCGCGCAGGCGGTCGTGGCTACGGAGGACAAGCGGTTCTACGAGCACGGGGGCTTCGACCCGATCGGCATCGCGCGCGCAGTGGTGGGTGTACTGACGTTCAACACGGGTCAGGGTGGCGGGAGCACGATCACGCAGCAGCTCGCGCGCAACATGTTCGTCGAGATCGGCTTTGACCGACGCTACATCCGGAAGCTCAAGGAAGTTCAGGTCGCGCTGGAGCTCGAGCGATCGTATACCAAGGAGCAGATCCTCGAGGCGTACCTGAACGAGATCTACATGGGACGCGGATACGGCTTCCAGAGCGCAGCCCGAGGCTACCTGGGGAAGAACGCGACCGACATGAACGTCGCCGAAGCCGCACTGCTGACGGCGATTCTCAACGTGCCGGTCCGCTACGACCCGTTCCGCTATCCGGAACGGGCGCTCTCGAGACGTAACCTCGTTCTCGACCGCATGGCGGCGGAGGGATTCCTGTCCTCCTCCGAAGCGGCTCGATGGAAGCAGTTCCCCCTGCCGGAATCAGAGCCGGTCAGCGAGGTCGTTTCTGCTGCTCCGTATTTCGGAGAATGGGTACGCCAGATCCTCGACGATCGGTTCGGAGCCGAGATCTACACGGGAGGATTTCGCATCTACACGACGCTCGACGTGGACATGCAGTTGGCTGCCCAGGCGGCGATGGAGGCCGGGTGGGCAGCGATCGAGGCCGACCCCAACTTCGAGCATCCGCTTTACGCCGACTTCGATACCGTCGGGTCCTTCGCCGGTTCGACCCCGTACCTCCAGGGCGCGTTCATCGCGCTCGACCCCGCGACCGGGCACGTCAAGGCGCTGATCGGGGGACGGGATCACAACCAGTCGAAGTTCGACCGGGCGCGCCAGGCGCAGCGGCAGGCGGGATCGTCGTTCAAGCCCTTCGTCTACACGTCGGCGATTTCGACCGGGATCCCCGCCTCGTACGTCCTCGAAGACAACGCGGTGGTCTACCCACAGCTCCAGGGTGACGATTGGAGGCCATCGAACTTCACGGAGGAGTTCAAGGGACCCATCACGATCCGACAGGGCCTGTACGAATCGATCAACATGATCGCGATCAAGCTCGGATGGGAGGAGGTCGGGATCGAGACGGTCGCACAGACTGCACGGCGGATGGGAATCATGACCGAGATCGAGCGCTTCCCGTCGACCACGATCGGTGCCGCGGAGGTCATTCCGATCCAGGTCGCAGAAGCGTACTCGGCCTATCCCAACATGGGGACCAAGGTCCGGCCCGTCCCCATCCTGCGGGTCGAGGATTCTGACGGAATCGTCATCTGGGAACCGCAACCCGAGCGAACCGTCGTCCTCGACAGCCTGCCGACGAGAATCATGGTCGACATGCTCCAGGACGTCGTGCGGCGCGGCACCGGGTACAACCAAATACGCGTCGTCGCCGGCCTCGACTACCTCCCGGCAGCTGGAAAGACCGGCACGACGAACGATGGAACTGATGTCTGGTTCACTGGATTCACGCCCAACCTGCTCGCGACCGTCTGGTTCGGAATGGACACGCCTCTTCCGATCTTCGAACTGGGCATCAACCGGCGGCAAGCCACGGGTGGCGGACTGGCAGCCCCCACGTGGGCCCGGTTCATGAAGAGGATCTACGAAGGCGTCGAGGCCGACGAGGAGAACGGGATCGAAGAGGAATCCCCTCTCCTGCCCGTCCCCGAAGAATGGGAGATGCTTCCCGGGCTGAACGCGGTGCTGGTCGATCGACAGACCGGACAACTCGCCTCTCGATGGTGCCCGCAGGGTGATCAGTACATCGAGTACTACATCCCCGGAACGGAGCCAACGGAGCTATGCGATCGATCGAGTCGTCGCTTCCGTTTCCCCAGAGTCCGGGGGATGAACTAGGGGATCGTCCGACCGGCGCCGGTCAGGAGAGGACGACTCAGGGCGCCCGCCCCCGGGCTCCACGAATGACCTCGTCCACCTTGCCCTTCAGTTCAGCAGCGAGGTCGTCGAGCCGATCTGTGGCAGAGCCATGAGCCCTGCTCGCGGCACGGCGGATGCGACGCCGGGTCTTACGGCCAGGCTGCGGCGAGGTGAGAAACGCGACACCTGCACCGATGACCGCCCCAAGTACGAGGCCCGACAGGAATGTGGCCGCCTGGCGCTCTTGATCGGAATCCATGGACCTCTCTCCGTATTGCACACACCTTGTTTCATATATTAGCCGGCAATCCCGCGAGCGACGAGATAGGAGGTTCGATGAGCAGGAATGGTGGAGGCCCACGAGAGATCGCGGTGCCGATCTCGGTCTTCGGCTCACTGCGGGGCGAACTCGAAGAGGAGGCCGGCGTTCTGCCGACGGTTCGCGCTCTGCACAAAGCCGGATATCAGGCCGGCCTGGCAGGCGCCGCGACCGTGAACAGCGAGGCGGGCGGTGACTCACTCTCGTTGGGTGAAGATCGATTCTGGACGGGTCTTTCAGAGTACTTCTCCAAGCGTGGCTGGGGTACGCTGAGCCATCATCCGGCTCACGCCGGGGTGGGCATTCTCAAGACGAAGGACTGGGCGGAGGCAGAAGCTGCGGACGCAAAACCCGACGCCGGGTGCAGCTTCAGCTCCGGATTCCTCTCCGGACTCCTGTCGCAGCTCGCCGGAGGTCCCATCGCGGTCCTCGAGGTAGAGTGCCGCATGCGCGGCTCCGAAGCGTGTGACTTCGCCTTCGGATCCGAAACAGCGATCCACGACCTGTACGGAAAGCTGCTGGACGGTGCGGACCTCGAAAGCGCGCTCGCCGCGCTCTGATCGGTCCGTTGCGGGTGATGGGCGTGGACTTCGGAACGAAGAGAATCGGCCTCGCGGTCAGCGATCCGACCAACACGGTTGCCACTCCTCTGGACACCCTGCACCGTCGCGCGGGGAAACGTCCACCGTTGGCACGCATGGCGGAGATCGCCCGAGAATTCGAGGTCGATCGCGTCGTCGTCGGGCTGCCGCTCGGACTGGACGGTGAGGAGAATCCGTGGTGCGCTGAGGTCCGGGACCTCGGTGCTCGCCTCGGCGAGCGGATCGGTGCCGAGGTCGCGTTCGTGGATGAGCGGATGACCTCGGTGCGAGCCGAGCGAGCGGTCCGGAGCCTTGGGCTGAGCAAGCGCGAACGAGAGCAAAAGGGCCGCGTCGACGCAGCCGCCGCCCAGCTCATCTTGCAGGCCTGGCTCGACCACCCGGAGATCGCACGATGACCCTGAGACGGTTGAAGGTGACGGGCGCAGTGGTCTTACTGGCACTCCTCCTGCTCCTCTCGAGGAGTGGTGGCGGGGTCCCGGTGCAGGTAACGATTCCACCGGGCGCGACGCTACCGGAGGTGGCGGGGCTCCTGGCGTCTCACGATGTGGTCTCCAGTGCTCGCCTCTTTCAGGTCTATGCGCGCGCTCGACGGGCGGACCGAAAGCTGCAGGCTGGTGACTACGAGTTCACGACGGGAGAATCGATGCGGGCCGCGCTCCGTCAGCTCACTCGAGGAGCGGTAGTCACCGTGGTCATGACGATTCCCGAGGGCTTCCAGCTTCGGCAGATGGCCCCCCGAATCGCGTCGGTCACGGGCGCCACGGAGGGTACCGTGAACGACGTTCTGATGTCCGGCTCGCTGCAAGCCAGCGTCGACGTGCCGGGTCCCGGGATCGAGGGATATCTCTTCCCCGACACATACCGATTCGCGAGCGGCGTGCCCGTGAGTACGGTCGTCGCGGCAATGATCGAGAGATATCAGGAGGTATGGACGCCGGAGCGACGCGCCAGGTTGGATGCCTCGGGCCTCACCGAACGAGAGGTCGTTACGCTCGCATCGATCATCCAGGCCGAGGCTCGTAAGGTCGATGAGATGCCCCGGATCTCGGGCGTCTATCACAACCGGCTAGAAGCTGGCTGGCGACTCCAGGCAGACCCGACGGTTCTGTATGCCCTCGGAGGATACCGGGCTCGTCTCCTCTATGCCGCGATCGATTCGGTGCAGGACAATCCCTACAACACATATTCGAATCGCGGACTGCCCCCTGGCCCCATTGGCTCGCCCGGAGCCCGCGCGATCGATGCGGCGCTGGCACCCGAGGTCCACGACTTCATGTACTTCGTCGCCTGGCCGGACGGTTCGCACATCTTCACGCGCACCTTGGCGGAGCATAACGCCGCGAAGGAAGGTGCCCGCGATGCGCGGGAGAACACCGGTAGCTGACTTCGTGGACGGTCACGCGTCGACGCCCGACCTCCGGCACCGCCTCCGACTGATCGTCATCACCGACGCCCGTCTCGCGGCGCCCAGGCAAGTCGTCGACGTCGTACGCGCCGCGGTCGGAGCGGGAGCACCCGCGGTGCAACTCCGGCTGAAGGAGGCCAGCGCATCGGAGCTGTTCGAGGCCGGACAGACGCTCCTGCCGATCGTGCGCGGCGCGGGGGCGCTCTTTTTCGTCAACGACCGCGTCGATGTGGCGCTGGCACTGGGCGCGGACGGTGTACACCTGGGGCCCGAGGACATCCCGATCGCCGCCGTGCGGACTGCGGTTGGCGACCGGCTCATTCTGGGCGCATCGACGGATGACGTCGCGGACGCCCGAACGCTGGTCGCCGCCGGGGCCGACTACATCGGGTGTGGCACGGTGTACCCGACGTCGACGAAGCCTGATGCGGGAGCCGCCATCGGGCTGGTGGGCCTCGACGGGGTGGCGGGGTCGGTAGCGGTCCCCGTCGTCGGGATCGGTGGAATCACCGTAGGCCGTTCAGAAGAGGTCGCTGGCACTCGTGCTGCCGGCATCGCAGTGGTCGGGGCGGTGATGGGTGCAGACGACGTGGGCGATGCAGTCCGTGGCCTGCTCGAACCCTGGTCCTGACGGCGGCGGACTGAGCGCATCGGGCTCGAGTGGCCCGCCGACTTCTGCTACAGGCCTCCGGCCTCGAGCAGTTCCTCCACCTCGTCACCCGTGACGTGAAAGTCACCAAGAGATGAGCCTGCGTCCGGTGTGTGCCAGTCCGACCCCCCGGACATCAGGAGCCCCGCCGAACGACAGACGGACTCGTAACGAAGGACTTCGGATCGACGGTGCCGAGGCCTGTAGACCTCCAGCCCCCGCAGCCCCGCTTCCTTCATGGACGGGAGGAGCACATCGACAAGGTCTCCGGGGGGGTGTGCCCAAACGGGAATCCCTCCACTCCCCAGAATGAGTTCCACCGCCTCCAGCGGGTCCAGAAGATGTGTGGGGACGAACGCGTGATGGTCGTCTCCGATCCATCGGTTGAACGCATCGGGGACAGATGTTGCATGTCCAGCCTCGACCAGGGCCTTCGCCAGATGAGGTCGGCCTATGACGACTCGATCCGGCCCCGCTGCGTCCTCGACTTGCTCGTACCCGATCACGATGTCCTGCGTCTCGAGCCGCTCGATCATCTCGCGCATCCGGTCCTCTCTGCGCTGCCCTGCCCTCGCTCCGTATGCCAGTATCGGCGGCGATGCCCGATCGACGAAATACCCCAGTACGTGAACGTCTCGTCCGACGTACGTCGACGACACCTCGATCCCATCTACGACCTGAATAGGGAGGTCCTGTGACGCTTCGTGTGCCGCCGCCAGGCCGGCCGTCGTGTCGTGATCGGTGATCGCGATCACATCGAGTCCCCCTGATGCAGCTCCACGCACGACGGCCCCGGGCGACCATGAGCCGTCCGAGGCCGTCGTGTGGATGTGTAGATCCAGCCTCATGCGAACACCGCGTCAGCGAGCAATCAGGCCCCCACGTCCTCCGCGAAGACGATCGCTTCGGCAGGCACCTCCGCTGGAGGCTCGTCTCCCGCGTATTCCGTCAGCAGTGTGACGTTGTCGCGTTCGACCTTGAGCACCCCACCGGCGACCTGGAACGTGTCGCTTCCACCGCCGGGCCGGTCCAGGCTCAACTCACCTGAGCCCACGAGCGCCAGCATCGGCGCATGCCCGGGGAGGATTCCGACCTGTCCGTCCCACGCCGGCGCGACGACAGATGATGCTTCGCCTTCAAAGACGACCCGATCCGGTGACACGACGCGGACGTTCAACGTGGCCATGCTCCCTAACCTTCGGCGGCCATCTTCTCGGCCGCCTCCACGACGCCCTCGATGCCACCCCGCATGTAGAACGCCTGCTCGGGGAGGTGATCGAACTCACCGTTGGCCACACGCTCGAACGACTCAACGGTGTCCTCGAGCTTGACGTACTGACCCGAAATTCCTGTGAACTGCTCGGCCACGAAGAAGGGCTGCGAAAGGAACTTCGCGATCCTGCGGGCACGGCCCACGATGATCTTGTCTTCCTCGGTGAGCTCGTCCATGCCCAGAATCGCGATGATGTCCTGCAGATCCTTGTAGCGCTGCAGAATCGCCTGCACGTCCGTCGCGACCTTGTAGTGGCGCTCACCCACGAACTGCGGATCCATGATCCGCGAGCCCGAATCGAGCGGGTCGACCGCAGGGTAGATGCCCTGCTCCGAGATCGCGCGGGACAGGACCGTCGTTGCATCGAGGTGCGTAAACGCGGTCGCTGGCGCCGGATCGGTGAGATCGTCGGCAGGAACGTAGATCGCCTGCACCGACGTAATCGATCCCGACGCCGTTGAAGTGATTCGTTCCTGGAGTTCACCCATCTCCGTGCCGAGCGTCGGCTGATAGCCCACCGCGGACGGCATGCGCCCGAGCAGAGCCGACACCTCGGACCCCGCCTGCGTGAAGCGGAAGATGTTGTCCACGAACAGAAGCACGTCCTGGCCTTCCACGTCACGGAAATACTCGGCCATCGTCAGGCCCGAGAGGCCGACCCGCAGACGAGCTCCCGGAGGCTCGTTCATCTGACCGTACACGAGTGCGGTGGACTCGAGTACGCCGGACTCTTTCATCTCGAGCCAAAGGTCGTTGCCCTCACGCGTCCGCTCACCCACGCCGCAGAATACGGACTTGCCGCCGTGTTCCTGCGCGATGTTGTTGATGAGCTCCATGATGATGACGGTCTTCCCGACCCCGGCTCCGCCGAACAGACCCGTTTTACCGCCCTTCACGTAAGGAGCGAGCAGGTCGACGACCTTGATACCGGTCTCGAAGATCTCCGTCTTCGGCTCGAGCTGGTCGAATCGCGGCGCGAGGCGATGGATCGGCCAACGCTCGACCTCGGCACCTTCACCCCCGACCGGACCCATTTCATCGACGGGCTCGCCCAGCACGTTCAGAATCCGACCCAATGACGCCTCGCCAACCGGAACGGAGATCGAGGCGCCCGTGTCGGTCACGTCCATGCCCCGGGTCACGCCGTCAGTGGACGACATCGACACCGCGCGTACCTGGCCGCGTCCGATGTGCTGTTGCACCTCGGCGATGAGCTCGAGTTCATGCCCGGCCTCGTTCACGGTCTTGAGGCTCAGAGCGTTATAGATCTCAGGCAAGTGCGCGGCGTCGAACTCGACGTCGAGCACCGGGCCGATGACCTGGACGACCTTTCCTGTGTTTTCAGCCATGATGTCCCTGTTATCCCTACTCGAGGGCAGCGGAGCCACCGACGATCTCGGCGATCTCCTGCGTGATCTGGGCCTGTCTGGCCCGGTTACGTGTCCGCGTGAGGTGCTCGAGCACGTCACCGGCGTTATCTGTTGCGCTCTTCATCGCCGCCCGGCGAGCGCCCTGCTCCGCGGCGGCATTCTCCACCAGCGCCGTAAAGACGGCATTGCGGATATATGCTGGGAGGATCCTCTCGAGGATCATGTCTCCACTCGGTGTCAGGATGTAGACGTCCGCTGACGACGCATCTTCGTCTCCACCGATCGGCAGGAGATCACGCGTGTGCGGGGGCGTCGACATGGCCGACTTGAACTTCGAACTCACGAGATAGACCGCGTCGACAGCGCCGCTCTCGAAGCGATCCCTAATGGGCCCTACGATCGACTCGGCATCCTCAACGGTCGGATGGTCGCTGACATCCGCGCGAGCCGTGAGCATCTCCTCGCCCCGGAAACGGAAGTACGCGACGCCCTTCTTTCCAGCAATATGAAGCTCGGTTTCGATCCCCTCGCCCCGTAGCCGGTCCATCAGAGCACGGGCCTGCTTGATGAGATTCGCGTTGAAGCCCCCACACAAACCTCGATTGGCGGTCAGGAGAAGTACGGCTGCCCGCTTGACCTCGTCCGGGCGCCTCAGAATCGGATACTTCTCACTCAGCCCGGGCGAATACAGTCCGCCGACGATCTCCTCCAACGCGTCCGCATACGGACGAGCGGAGCGAACGCGGTCCGTGGCGCGCTTGAGCTTCGAAGTCGCCACCAACTCCATCGTTCGCGTGATCTGTCGGGTGTTCTCGACCGACTTGATCCGGCGTTTTACTTCCCTATCGCCTGCCACGTCTTCTCTTCCTCTTCTAGCGGATCAGCGTTGCCGCGACGTCAGGCCGAAGCCGCCACAGCCTCGCGCTCGGCTGCGAATGTGGCCGTGTACCCCTCGATGGCGGCCACCAGTCGCTCGGTCAGATCATCGTTCAGTTGGCCGCCCTCACGAAGCTCTGTCAGCAAGTCCTGATGCTTGGCAGCCATGTCCTCGTGGAAGCCACGCTCCCAGGCCTTGACCTGATCGACCGCGATGTCATCGAGAAGACCGTTGGTCACCGCATAGATCACGGCGACCTGGTTCTCGGCCGGCATCGGCTGATACTGCGGCTGCTTCAGCATTTCGACCGTACGCACCCCACGGGCCAACTGACGCTGCGTTGCGGCGTCGAGGTCCGATCCGAACTGGGCGAACGCTTCGAGTTCTCTGAACTGCGCCAGGTCGAGGCGAAGGCGACCCGCGACCTTCTTCATGGCCTTGATCTGCGCGGAACCACCGACTCGAGACACCGAGATACCGACGTTGACCGCCGGTCGGACGCCCGAGTTGAAGAGGTCCGGCTCCAGGAAGATCTGACCATCGGTGATGGAGATAACGTTCGTCGGGATGTACGCCGACACGTCTCCACCCTGCGTTTCGATGATGGGAAGCGCCGTGAGCGACCCGCCGCCCTGCTCATCCGAGAGCTTCGCGGCCCGCTCGAGCAGCCGGGAATGCAGGTAGAAAACGTCACCGGGGTAGGCCTCACGTCCCGGAGGACGGCGGAGAACCAGAGACAGCTGCCGATATGCCTGCGCCTGCTTGGAAAGATCGTCGTACACGACGAGCGTGTGCTTGCCCTGCCACATGAAGTACTCGGCGAGAGCGGTCGCTGCGTAAGGAGCGATGTACTGCATGGGCGCCGGGTCGGATGCGTTGGCCGTGACCACGATCGTGTAGTCCATGGCTCCATGCTCGCGGAGCGTCTCGACGACGCTACGCACCTTTCCTGCGCGCTGCCCGATGGCGCAGTAGATGCAGATGACGTCGGTGTCCTTCTGATTGATGATCGCATCGACCGCAACGGCCGTCTTGCCCGTGCCTCGGTCGCCGATGATCAGCTCACGCTGGCCCCGCCCGATCGGAATCATGGAGTCGATCGCCTTGATTCCGGTCTGCATGGGCTCGCTGACCGGC
>JBDGVT010000035.1:0-24642 GCA_039585495.1 Gemmatimonadota bacterium
GGTATGCGATTCAGGAGGGCTGCCTGACGTGGCCGCCTCGCCGACCGCTGTCTCGTCCGTCTACGTCCACGCGCCCTTCTGCGCCCGTCGATGCGTGTACTGCGATTTCGCCGTCACCGTTCGGAGGGAGGGGGACCTGCCTGCGTGGATCGAATCGCTGAGTGCGGAGCTTGCCATCGTCGAGGACGAGGGGCTGTTCCAGGTCGCAGACGAACTGGAGACGCTATACGTGGGTGGAGGGACGCCCTCACTGCTGGGACCGCACGCGATGGCAGGCCTCTCGGACGTGCTGGGATCCGAGCGTTTACGTCGCTCCGACCTCGAGTGGACCGCGGAGGCCAACCCTGAGAGCTTCACCGACGAGGTAGCCCGGGAGTGGGCTCGTGCGGGCGTGAACCGGATCAGCCTCGGACTCCAGACGTTCCACGAAGAGGCGCTCCGCTGGATGGGGCGACTCCACGGTGTGGACGGACCGCCCCGCGCGATCGCTGCCGCTCGGGCCGCCGGGATCGACAATGTGAGCGTAGATCTGATCTTCGGCTTGCCCGCGTCGGTCGGGCGCTCCTGGGACGAAGATCTCGACCGCGTTCTGGGGCTCGACGTGCCACACGTGAGCCTGTACGGACTCACGGTTGAGCCCCGGACCGCCCTCGGTCGGGCGGTCGAGGAGGGCAGGGAGCCGCCTGTGGATGAAGAGCAGTACGCCTCGGAGTTTCTCCGGGCCGCGGAAGTGCTGACCGCTGCCGGATATACCCACTACGAGGTGTCGAACTTCTCCCGGCCAGGTCTCGAATCTCGCCACAACTCGATCTACTGGCAGGGAGCGCCGTACCTGGGGCTCGGAAACGGCGCCCACAGCTACGCTCATCCCGTGCGGCGGTGGAACGCCCGAGACTTCGAGAGCTACCGAGCTCGCTTGCTCGGTGGCGAGGGTGCGGAAGAAGAGCGGGAGACGGTAGATGCTGCGGGCCGTGCCCTGGAGGGGATATGGCTCGGTCTGAGAACCCTCCGAGGAGTCGAGACTCCAGAGGAGGGCACGGAAAAACACCGTCTTGTGCTCGGGTGGGTGGAGCGTGGTCTCGCGGTCCTCGACGACGGTCGGGTCCACCTCACAACGGAGGGTTGGCTCCTCCTGGATCGACTCGCAGTCGAACTCGACTCGGCACACCCGGGTTGACCCGGGCCCGTCAATATTTCGATCTTCGAGGATGTCCCCACTGGAACGCCGGGAAGCCGCCGGCACGGATCTATCGGACCGGGAACGACAAGTCCTCGAGGCCGTCGTACGCACATACGTCGATACGGCCGAGCCAGCCGGCAGCCGCACAGTCTCCCGCTCGTTCGAGCTGGGGGTGTCCGCGGCGACGGTCCGGAACACCATGAGCGACCTCGAGCGGAAGGGCTACCTCTTCCATCCGCATACCTCGGCGGGTCGGGTTCCGACGGATCTTGCGTACCGGTTCTTCGTGGATCGACTCATGGAACCGGCGGCCCCACCGCCTCGGGAAATCGCCCACCTGGAGAGGGAACTGGGTGGTAGCGGTTCGTCTGCAGTCGAACGGCTGATCCTGCATGCGACCCGAGCCCTGAGCGTGATATCCAACGAACTCGGGATCGCGGTCGCGCCCCGTATCGAAGAGGCCGTGCTCGAGCGGCTCGAACTGGTGCACGTCTCGAGCAACAAAGTCCTTCTCGTGGCATCGATTCACGGGGGCGTGGTCCGCACCGTCTATGTCGACCTCCCCATCGAGGTACCACCCGAGACGCTCGTCACGGTCGCCCTCGCCCTCAACGAGCGACTGGCCGGCCAGACCCTCCACGAGATCCGGCGTACGCTTCCGGATCGGCTCCGCGATACCTCCGTCGAGGGAACCGGGGCCGAACTCATGAACATCTTCGTTCAGTCGAGCGCGGAGCTCTTCGACCTGCGACAGCTCGACTCGTCCCAGCTCCACCTCGGACCGGCGAGCGTACTCGCCTCCCAGCCCGAGTTCGAGACCGGAGAACAGCTGAAGAACCTGATCAGCCTGACCGAACAGCGGGACCTTCTCGTGCGGGCGGTGGGTACGCGCGAACACAGAGGACGTCTGAAAATCACGATCGGCGAAGAGAACGACTCGAGCATGCTGTCCGGCTTCACGCTCGTGACCGCCGAGTACACCGTTGGCGATCTGAAGGGGGTCATCGGCGTCATCGGTCCGACCCGCATGCCCTACGAAAAGGTCGTGACCTTCGTTGACTACACGTCGTCCCTCGTAACACGCGTCCTCGCGACTTGAGTCGGGGTCTCCGCCGAATGGGTGGCGACCGCCGAATTCTCACCAGGAAATAGATGTCCGACTACTACCAGCTTCTCGGCGTGTCGAAGAGTGCCGACTCCGAGGAGATCAAGAAGGCCTATCGCCAGTTGGCCCTGAAGTACCATCCGGACCGTAACCAGGGTTCGAAGGATGCTGAGGCGCGTTTCAAGGAAGTAACGGAGGCCTACGAGGTGCTCCGTGATTCCGAGAAGCGGGCCGTCTACGACCGCTACGGCAAAGACGGCCTCCGAGGCGGTCCGAGCGGCGGCGGGCCTGCCGGCTTCGACTTCAGCGACGCCATCGACGTCTTTATGCGCGACTTCGGCGGCTTCTCAGGACTCGAGGATCTTTTCGGAACGAGAGGGGGCCGGGGCCAACGGACGTCGAGTCGAAAAGGCCAGACTGTCCGGATTCGACTTGGGCTCACGCTTGGCGAGGTGGCGACGGGTGTCAGCAAGAAGGTGCGGGTAGCCCTCCTCGACAATTGTGACGCATGCGACGGGTCGGGCGCGAAGTCGGGGACAACGCCCTCCGCCTGCGCGACGTGCGGAGGATCCGGAGAGGAACGCCACGTCCAGCGGTCGGTGTTCGGCCAGTTCGTCAGCGTCCAACCCTGCCGAACGTGTGGTGGCGAGGGCCGCGTCATCTCCAGTCCCTGCGAGAAGTGCTCGGGGGATGGTCGACTTCGTTCGGAGAGAGAAGTCGAGGTTGAGGTCCCCGCTGGAGTAACCTCGGAGAACTTCCTGACCTTGCGTGGGCGCGGGAGTGTGGGGCCTCGTGGTCGAGGTCGAGGAAGATCCGCGCTTCGTCCGCGACGGCGCGAACCTGATCCACGAACTGGCGGTCACCTTTACGCA
Organism: Gemmatimonadota bacterium; assembly: GCA_039585495.1. GTDB lineage: Bacteria > Gemmatimonadota > Gemmatimonadetes > Longimicrobiales > Gaopeijiaceae > UBA2589. The sequence continues at coordinate 3,158 of JBDGVT010000035.1, forward strand.
GGCGGCGCTCGGGGCGGAGATCGATGTCCCCACGATCGACGGCACCGCCCGTGTGACCGTCCCGGCAGGAATCCAGAGCGGTGAGTTGCTCCGGCTCAAGGGATTGGGTCTGCCGGAACTCAACGAGACGATGCGTGGAGACCAGATCGTGCGCGTGCTGGTGTGGACGCCTCACGACCTGACGTCCGAGCAGGAGGAAATCCTCCGACGACTCGAGGAAGTCGAGAGCCCTGCGCCGAGTGAGATCCGCCGCGGCAGCCATCGGGGTTTCTGGTCGCGCGTGAAGGAGGCGTTCACCGGCGGATGAGTTCCGCCGGCCGACGCTGGCTCGAGCTATCCGTGCGTTGCCCCTCAGGGGGCGACCGTTCGGCTCTCCTCGCCGACGGCCTCGTGTCGCTCGGGGCTCGGGGTGCGGAGGAGCGCCAGGGTTGGTATGTGTCGTACTTTCCGGAGCCACCCGATGTCGACGCCTTCCTGCGTCGGGCGCATGAAGTGCTCGTCGCCGAAACCGGACTCGAACCCATTTCCGTCCGGCACGCGTGGCAGGCCCACGAGGAATGGGCCGAAACGTGGAGGCGCGGGCTGGTGGCGAGACGCGTCACCGAGCGGATTATCGTGCATCCCTCGTGGGACGAACCGACGGACCTGAGCCCCGCCGACGTCGTCATTGCCCTCGACCCGGGCATGGCGTTCGGGACGGCGGAACACGGTACCACACGAGGATGCCTGCGACTTCTAGACGGGACGGTCCGGAGTGGCGATCGAGTTCTCGACGTCGGGGCCGGATCAGGAATCCTGTCGATCGCAGCGGCGCATCTGGGAGCAGCGTCCGTCGTAGCGATCGAAGGGGACAGTCTCGCGTGTGAGGCGTTGGCGGAGAACGTGGAGCGAAATGGCGTCTCCCCCTGTGTCGAGATCGTCGAGTCGTTTGCGACCCGCGAGAGCCTGGCGGCCACAGCGCCCGTATCCGGGATCATCGCCAACATCGAGACAGGGCTGCTCAGACCCCTGTTCGAAGGCTTCTACGAGGCACTCGAGCCGGCGGGCTGGTTGATCGTGTCGGGTATCCTCGATCACGAATGGACCGCGGTCGAAGAAGTGTTGACCGGAATCGGGTTTGACCGGGAAGAGGTCGATTCGGACGGCGAGTGGCGGTCGGGTTTGTTCGTGCGCGACTAGCTACGCCGCCCGTCGAACCACCGCCTCTCTCGTGGCCGCCATGCGGGACCGACCGTCGAGGCCACGTCCGAGCCATCGAACACTGTCGCGCAGCTTGAGTGCGGTCTTCGGTGTGTCGGGAGGATCTCCCGGGTCGGTGATGACCACGACCCAGGTGTGCCCCGCGGTCTCGCCTGGGTCGTCGCCCGCCCTCCACCGACCTCTCCACGACTCCAGAATCCGGAATCGCTCCGGGTGGTCCTCGAGAATCGCTCGCAGCCTCGCCGCCGTGAGTCCCCGATCCAGTCGACCCGCCAGGACGTCGAGCAGTTCGGACAGCCGCAGGGCCGGGTGGGGCGTGGAGAGAAGGGCTGATTCGGCGTGCAATGCAATCGTGTTCATGGCAGGACTCTCGACGGATCACCGCTCGGTGTGGGTGGATGAGGGTGCGTAACTTCGGACGCATGGTTGGGCAGCTCCATGCTCGGACGGGACGACTCCTCCGTGGACATCGGATGACTCTGCTCGTACCCTCGTAGTCCTGATAACCCCATGGAGGAGAGCTCCCGATGCCGGGCGAAAGCTGTCTGTTCTGCCGAATCGTGGCGGGCGAGATTCCGGCCGATGTCGTCCTCGAGACAGAGCACGTGCTTGCCTTCCGTGACATCTCTCCGCAGGCGCCGACCCATGTTCTGGTCATTCCGAAGCGCCACATCACTTCTCTCGGCTCCGCAGCAGACGAGGACCGCGATATTCTCGGTGCGATCATGCTTGCCGGGCGGGACGTGGCCCGGTCTGAAGGGGTCTCGGAGGCGGGGTTTCGCGTGGCCGCGAACACGGGAGAGGAGGGCGGCCAATCGGTCTCTCACCTCCACCTTCACGTTCTCGGCGGCCGGCAGATGAGTTGGCCGCCGGGCTGAGTCGACCGCGTTGATTGGAGTCCGTTGCCTCGGTAGCTTCTTCGTCCTCCCGAAAGAGAACCGAAGCCAGGTGTGTCTGCCGTGTCCAGCGACCTCAAGACCCGCATTCAGTCCGACCTCGTCGTAGCACGGAAGGGACGTGATCGACTGCGGATCCTCGTCCTTTCGACGGTTCTCTCCGAGGTGCGCAACAAGGAGATCGAGGTCGGAGGCGAACTCGATGATGGCGGGGTCGTGGATGTCATTTCCCGGGCCATCAAGCAACGCAAGGACGCGTCCACGCAGATGCGGGATGCCGGCCGGGGCGAGCTCGCCGACAATGAGGACGCCCAGTCCGGGGTTCTCAGTGAATACCTGCCCGAAGGGATGAGCGAGGAGGACGTTCGGGGGATCGTCCGGGAAATCATCGCTTCCGGCGTCGACCAGATGGGCCCGCTCATGGGCCAGGTCATGCCCAGAATCCGAGGCCGGTTCGACGGCAAGGAAGCCAATCGGATCGTGCGCGAGGAACTCGGCGCGTGAACGAGGCACCATGATCGGACACGCGCTCGAGGTGCTCGAGTTCGAGCGCGTCTTAGAGCGCGTCGCACGGCGGGCGTCCAGCGACGCCGGCCGGGCGCGCATCCTGGGGCTTCGTCCCTCCGACGACGCCGACCAGGTGGTTCGCGAACTCGGTCGGGTCGCAGCCGTCATGACCTTCCTGGAGGAAGAACCAGGCTGGTCACTCGGACCTGTCCCCGACGTTCAGGAGGAACTCTCACAGCTGGCCGTCGAGGGGGCCGTCCTCTCCCCGATTGGGCTACATCGGGTCGGCGTATTGTTGCGCTCGTCGCGGATGCTGGCGGATGAGCTGCACGGACGAGAGCGCTGCGATCCCGCTCTCGACTCGGTCGCACAACGGCTGCTGTCGGAGCGAGCACTGGAAGACCGGATCGGGCGGTGTGTGGACGAAGGTGGACAGGTACTGAATACCGCATCGAAGGAGTTGGGACGCACACGAGATCGCTTGCGGGGTGCGCACTCGAAGATCGTCCGGCAGCTCGAGAAGTACCTTGGAACCTTGGACGATCGCTTCGTTGTGCCGGATGCTTCCATCACGATCCGTGAGGGGCGGTACGTCATCCCTGTGAGACGCGAAGGGAAGGGTGACGTCGGCGGCATCGTGCACGACGAGTCTCAGACCGGGGCGACGCTCTTCGTCGAGCCGCCGATTGCGATCGAGGCAATGAACCAGCTTCGTGATCTCGAGCGCGAAGAGGCCCGAGAGATCCGAAGGGTTCTCGGTGAAATGACGGAGATGGTTGCTGACTATGCGATGGAGCTCGCAGGCACGTTCGACGCGCTCGCGGATTTTGACGGCCTTTATGGGAGAGCACGCACTGCTCAGGCGTGGAGCGGGACTCCACCCGACGTACGACCGGGCTCGACGCTTGCACTGCGCGAGGCGCGGCATCCGTTGCTCGTCGAAGCGGCCGAGGCGCCGGTCATTCCGTATGACCTCACGCTGAACGAAGGCGAGTCGTGCCTCGTGGTGTCAGGGCCGAACACAGGTGGAAAGAGCGTCTTTCTGAAGGCGACCGGGCTTATCGCTGCGCTCGCCCAGAGCGGGGTTGTGCCTCCCGTCGGCCCAGGCACGGTCCTGCCTGCCTACGGGTCCTTCTTCGCGGACATCGGGGACGAGCAGTCGATCGCGCGTAACCTGTCGACCTTCTCGGCTCATCTCGCGAACCTCTCGGATCTCGTTGCAGAAGCGGATGCACGGTCCCTGGTTCTCATCGATGAGATGGGCACCGGTACGGACCCGGCCGAAGGGGCTGCGCTTTCGCGCGCCGTCATCGAGGCCCTTGTCGCCCGCGGGGCGACCACGATCGTCTCATCGCACCTGGGTGAGCTGAAGAGACTGGATGCGGAGGGTAGCGGCATCGTGAACGCGTCTCTTCAGTTCGATTCCGAGCGAATGCAACCGACGTACAGATTGGTGAAAGGACGGCCGGGACGTAGCTACGGCTTGGCTATCGCCAGACGTCTGGGGTTTCCCGGGGAAGTCCTCGATCAGGCGGAGACGTATCGCGAAGAGGGTGCCGCTCATATGGAGGACCTTCTGGAACGGCTCGAGCAACAGGAGCGTGAGGCCGAGCTTCGCGCTCACGAGCTGGATCTGGCCAGAGCAAGGACTGAACGCCTGAGGAGTGACGTCGAGAATCGGGAGCACTCGGTGGAGGAGGCGGAGCGTACAGCTGTGGGCCGCGCACGCGAAGACGCACGCAAGCTGCTCATGGAGGCGCGGAGTGAGGTAGAGCAGGCGATTCAACGCCTCCGGAACGAGGTCGAGACCGGACGCTCGTTGGATGAGGCGGCCAAGGAGGCGCGGCGCGCCGTCGAGCTGGCGGCGGGTCGGCACAAGTCGGAGCCGCGGGGGGGCGGCGCTCGCCGGTCTGCCGAAGCGGTGGCGGAGGGAGACCGGGTCAGGGTGCACGAGACGGGGGCGCGTGGTCGACTCGTCGAAGTACGGGCAGGTCGGGCGCTTGTCGAAGTGGGGGCCCTGAGGCTCGAGGTGGCCGTGTCCGACCTGGAGCGTATCGACGAGGCACCGGCGGCTGACGGTTCCCCAGCCCGAAACGGGGGAGGGTGGAGCGGTCCCCCTCAGGGGGAGGTGCGGATCGAGGTCGACCTGCGCGGAATGCGTGTCGACGAGATGGAGTTGGAGCTGGGGCGGGCTCTCGATCAGGCGATCATCGAGGATCTCGGGCAACTGAGGATCATTCATGGGAAGGGGACCGGAGCTCTTCGCAAACGTGTCGGCGAGATTCTCGGGACGGATCGTCGCGTGCGTGAGTTCCGCATGGGAGGCCCGACCGAGGGCGGAGCGGGTGTGACGGTCGCGATGTTGGGGGGCGCCTCGTGATTCCCGACGATGTGATCGACGAAGTACGCGCCCGCGCCGACATCGTGGACATCATCGGGGAGATGGTGCCCCTGAAGAAGGCAGGTCGTGAGTACAAGGCGAACTGTCCTTTTCACGAGGAGCGCACTCCGAGTTTCTGCGTCGTGCCCGACAAGGGCTTCTACAAGTGCTTTGGGTGCGGGAAGTCCGGCGACGTCTTCGGCTTCGTCATGGAGCGTCAGGGCATGGACTTCGTCGACGCGGTCAAATACGTCGCCGGGCGGACCGGTGTTGAGGTCCGGGAGGTCAACAAGGGGCGCGAAGAGGATGATCCGAACCGGCCTCTGTACGAGATCAACGCCTTCGCTCGGGACTGGTTCAGGGAACGGCTGACCGACGGTACTCAGGGCGCCGCCGCGAGGAAATATCTCGAAGGTCGCGGTATAGATGCCGCGGTTGCGGAGCGGTTTGGGGTCGGCTTCGCTCCGGACGAGTGGCGAGCGCTGCGAGACGCAGCGGGCAAGCATGGGTTTGAGGACCCGGTCATGCTCGATCTCGGGCTTCTGAAGCAAAGTGAGAAGAGCAAGGAGCCCTACGACGGGTTCAGAGGCCGGATCATCTTCCCCATCGAGAGTCTCGCCGGGAAGGTGATCGCATTCGGGGGCCGAATCCTGGAGGGAGATGGTCCGAAGTACATCAACTCGCCCGAAACACCCATTTACCAGAAGGGGCACAACCTGTACGGCCTTTCCTGGGCCAAGAACCACATCCGCAAAGAGGAAGTGGCGATCGTCGTAGAGGGGTACATGGACGTGGTTTCACTCGCGGCGGCAGGTTTCGAGAACGTGGTGGCTCCCCTGGGAACCGCGCTGACCGCCGAGCAGGCCAAACTCCTTTCCCGGTACTGTCAGCGTGTGCTGCTTCTTTTCGACTCGGACTCCGCGGGGTTGCGGGCCACGTTCAAGGCTGGCGACGTACTGCTCGAAGCCGGGTTGCACCCCGCCGTGGTGACGCTCCCGTCCGGGGAGGACCCTGACACGCTGGTGCGTTCAGCCGGGCGCGACGCCCTCATGGCGCTCGTCGACGATGCGGTGGATGTGCTCGACCGGAAGCTCACGATTCTCGACGAGCGGGACCATTTCTCGAACATCGAACGAATACGCTCCGCGGTGGACCGACTGCTCCCGACACTTCGAGCAGCCAAGGACCCGGCGCTCCGCGACATCTACGTGTCGAAGGTCGCCGACCGGACGGGCGTCCGGCGAGAGACGCTCGAGGCCGAAATGTCCAGGGCTCGTCCGTCGTACGGTGCCCCACGATCGGTTCCGCCGCAGCACTCGGGGCCGACACTCCAACCGCGAGTCCAGCTGCGCGGTGCCGAACTGCAGTTGCTCAAGGTGATGGTGCGCGGTGTGGAGTGGGTCGAGAGAGCCGCTGAGTTGATCTCACAAGAGGACTTTTACGATCCCTACCACCGCGCCATCTTTCAGGCGCTTCTCGACGACCCCGAGATGCGCGCTCCTCCTACGGCGATGGATCTTGTTGCCGCTCAGAGATTCGACGAGATACTTGCCGATGAGGAAGAGCTCGCGCACGGGATCGATGTCTTCACCAATTCGGTCAACCGGATCCGTGTGTTGGCGCTCGACCGTCGCATCCAGGATCTGCAGCGTGAGATCGAGGCTGCGGCGAGCGATGACGAGAAGCTCGCGCTCACGGCAGAGAAGGCCAGTCTGGCAGGTGAGCTAAGAGAGTTGGACCCGAACTACTGGGCCTCGGCGGCACGCCGATCCCCGGTCGACCCGCACTTCAATCAATCGAGCCGATGACCCAGCAGCGCCGCACCGCCCTCAAGGACCTCCAGAAGCTGGACCTCCGCATTCGGGAGGCCAAGCAACGGATCCATGACTTCGACCCTCTTTTCGAGGAAGTCGAGGAGCCGGCGTTGATCCTCGAGACCGACCTCGGCACGAGCCGTAAACGGGTTCAGGAGATGACGCTCGAGGAGCGTCGCCTCGAGCTCTCGATCACGGAGAAGAAGGAGCGCCTCGCGCGCCTCGAAGAGCGCACGGCATCCGTGCGGAACCTCCGCGAAGAGGCAGCCGTCAGTGCCGAACTCGAGATGGTGAAGCGAGCCCTTCAGAACGACGAGCAGGAGGCGTTCTCGCTTCTGGATCATGTCCGAAAGGGGGAAGAACGACTCGCGGAGCTCGAGGCGGCGTTCGCCGAGGCGAGCGAGTTGGTCGAGCCTCGACGCAACGAGCTGATTGCCCAGAAGGAGGCGGCCGAAAAGGACCTGGCCGCCCTCCACAAGCAGCGCGAGGATTTCGCAGGAGAGATCGATCCGGCGGAGCTCAAGGTCTACAACGCGATTCGCGGGAACGGTCGCGCTGCGATCGCCGAACTCACCGAGGACGGCGCCTGCGCGAATTGCTTCGGAATCGTCCCGCTTCAGGTCCAGAACGAAGTCCGCCACGGCGAGACGCTCATTCGCTGCGAGGCGTGCGGCGTGATTCTAGCCGCTCCGGAGCCCGTGGTGGAGTCTGCGGAGGAGGACGCCGTCGCCGAGGCTGAGGCCGAAGAGCCTGTCGACGAGGATGAGGGCGGGTCGGGTGAAGATGCCGATGGAGCCGACGCCGGTGACGACGCGGCAGGCGAGGACGAAGAAGAGGCGTGACCTCGACGGGGCAGAGCCGGGCCGAGACCCGACTTCGGCCCCCCGATCCTCTCTGGCATCTCGCGGACGCGCCGGACCCGATACAGGTCGCGGATCTGGCCACGGCGCTGGGCTTGCCGGCGGCCGTCTGCGCTATCCTGATCCGACGGGGCTACAACGAGGTTGAGAGGGCGAAGTTTTTCCTCAGGCCTCGTCTCGAGAGGCTTCACGATCCGGCTCTTTTGGCCGATGGCCCACTAGCCGCCCGCCGAATCGCGCGGTCTGTTCGAGACCGTGAGACCGTGTTCGTTCACGGGGACTACGACGTGGACGGTATATGTGCGACCGCCCTCCTGACACGGTGGTTGAGAACCCTGGGAGCCGAGGTTGTCCCGTTCGTTCCGCACAGGACGAGAGACGGGTACGACTTTTCTGCGGCGGGCCTCGCTGCAGCGGTGGACTGCGACGCACGGCTGATCATCACCGCCGACTGTGGGTCACTCGCACACGATACCGTGGCAGCGGCGACCGAGGCGGGCATCGACGTCATCGTCACGGACCACCACACGGTGTCGGACGTGCTTCCGGACGCCCACGCAGTCGTGAACCCTCAGCGCCCCGATTGCAGTTATCCAGACAAGCGTCTGTGTGGCGCGGGCGTTGCGTACAAAGTATGCGAGCTGATCGGCAAAGAGCTGGGGGTAGAAGGTGAGCCTCTGCTGGCCCTTCTCGACCTCGTTGCGTTGGCTACGGTGGCAGACCTCGTGCCGCTCGAGGGAGAGAATCGAGTACTTGTCCACTTCGGTTTGCGCCGCTTCGCGGACTCCCATGTGCTGGGGATACGTGCGCTCTTCGCCGCCGGGGCCGTCGATCCGAACACCGTTACGTCCGGCCAACTGGGGTTCGTTATCGCACCCCGGATCAACGCCGCCGGCCGCGTCGGGGAATCGGCGGACGCACTGCGCCTGCTGCTGACGGAGAGCGCCACCGAGGCAGAGGCACTTGCGGGTGAACTGGAGGAGATCAACGGCCTCCGTCGTGAAGAGGACAGCAGAACGCTCGACGAGGCGCTCGACCTGCTGGCCGGGGAATTCGATCCGGCGCGGGACTTCGGTGTGGTGATCGCTGGCCAGGGCTGGCACCCCGGGGTCATCGGCATCGTCGCTTCCCGGGTCGTGGAACGGATCCACCGCCCCGTGGTCATGATTGCATTGACCGAGGAGGGGGGGCGGGGGAGCGCCCGGTCGATTCCGGGTTTCCACCTCCACGAGGCACTGTCCGAATGTGCGTCGCACCTCGAGCGATTCGGCGGGCACCGTCAGGCCGCCGGTATGGATATCCAGGCCGAGGCCGTCCCCGCGTTTCGGGCATCCTTCAACGATGCGGCGCGTGCACGCCTCTCGGGCCAGGACCTCCGGCCCGTACTCCGGCCCGATCTCGACATCCGCCTGAGTGACGTGGACTTGCAGCTGATCCACTGGCTCGGCTATCTGGGGCCTCACGGCATGGGGAACGCGGGACCACTCTTCGCGGCCCGCGACGTCGAGTTGCACGGTGCACGCGTAGTCGGGTCCAACCACCTGAAGGTGACTCTGGCGCAGGGGGGAGCCCGACTCGATGCCATCGGGTTCGGCTTCGCGGATCGCTTCGACGTGGGGGAGTTGAACGGGGCCGGTTACGATGCCCTTTTCCGTCTTGAACGGAACGAATGGCGTGGCCGTGCGCTTCCACAGGCCAAGCTCGTGGATCTGAGGCGGTCGGGGGCCGAAGCGTGAGGATCATCGCCGGTCGGTGGAAGGGGCACGGACTCAAGCCTCTCAAGGGCAAGAGCGTGAGGCCGACGACCGACAGGGTTCGTGAGGCGTGGATGTCGGCGCTTGGGCCCCGACTCACCGGCGCCCGAGTCATCGATCTCTTCGCCGGGTCGGGTGCGCTCGGACTCGAAGCGCTCAGTCGGGGCGCGTCTTCGGTGGTTTCGGTGGAGCATGCGCGCAGCTCACTGCTCGTCCTTCGGGCGAACATCGACGTTCTGGATGCCGGTGAAGAGTGCACGGTCGTAGCGGACGACGTCTTTCGCTTCCTGGGCCGTCTGGACCAGACGGTGGACGTCGCGCTGGCTGACCCTCCCTACGATAGTGGCGACGCGATACGACTCGTTGAGCTGTTCTGTGAAAAGCCGTTTGCCAAGGAGCTTTGGCTGGAGCATCCTTTCCGTGAGACGCTGCCGCTTCCAGAGAACGCGAAGACCCGCCGGTACGGGGATACCGCACTCACGACACTGACGGCCCACCCATGAGCAGACCCAGTCCGACCGTGGCCCTGTATCCGGGTTCCTTTGATCCGGTCACGCGGGGGCACGAAGACATCGCCCGAAGGGCGCTGCGCGTCGTCGACAAACTCATCATCGCAGTGGCGCATACCGCGACGCATGCGAAGAAGGGGCTTTTCTCCGTGGAGGAGCGCGTCGAGTTGATCGGCGATGTGTTTGCAGAGGAAGACCGGATTGTCGCGATGTCGTTCAGTGGTCTGCTGGTCGACTTCGCCCGACAGCAGGATGCTCACCTGGTGGTGAGAGGATTACGCGCGGTTTCGGACTTCGAGTATGAACTCCAGATGGCACAGATGAATCAGGAGCTCTGGCCGGAGATCGAAACGATCTTCCTCGTGCCGGAAGTGAACAACTCGTTCATCTCGTCATCTCTCGTACGGGAGGTAGCGGCGCTTGGTGGCGACGTCTCGAGCTTCGTCGCAGGGTCCGTATTGGAGCGGCTCCACCAGAAGCTGAGGGGATGAGTCGGCCCGCCGCCGACGCTGGCGGCGACTTTCTCGAAGAGCTTCGGGCGAGAGCCCGCATGCATCGACGCACGCTCGTATTCCCTGAAGGCACGGAGCCTCGGGTCCAACACGCTGCAGCCGCGGGCGTCGCGGCGGATCTGTTCGAGGCTGTGCTGATCGGTGAGCCTCGAGAGGTACAGGCCGGCCTCGACCGTGTCGGGATCGACGCCTCGACGATCACGATCGCCGATCCCGGGAAGCCGGATCTCGTCGAACGGACGCTCGATCGGCTTCGAGCGCGGCGGGCCGGCAAGGACGACAGCGAGGCACAGCTTCGGGCCATGGCATCGGATCCCTTGATGCAAGCGGGAGTCATGGTTGCCGCGGGTGAGGTCGACGGGTCGGTCGCCGGATGTGTGCGTACGACCTCCGATGTGGTTCGAGCGGGGCTCGCCTGCATCGGGCTCGCCGACGGAATCGAAACGCTCAGCTCTGCCTTCTACATGGTCTTCGGGTCGGGTCACCCGGTGGGGCCGCAGGTCCTCACGTTCACGGATGCCGGCGTCGTGCCCACCCCCACGGCCCGACAGCTGGCCGAGATCGCAGTCGCCGCCGTAGATGCGCGCCGAAGGGTCGTGGGAGACGAGCCGCGAGTGGCCTTTCTCTCGTATTCGACCAAAGGTTCGGCCGAGGGAGAGGACGTCACGAAGGTCCGTGAGGCGTTGGCGGAATTCCACGCGCTTCTACCCGATGTGCCCGCGGACGGCGAATTGCAGGGTGACGCCGCACTGGTGCCGGATGTCGCCGAGCGAAAGGCACCTGGCTCGGGCGTGGCGGGCCGCGCGAACATTCTCGTGTTTCCCGACCTGGGGAGCGCTAATCTGGCCTACAAGCTCGTTCAGCACCTCGGAGGCGCCATCGCACTGGGCCCGGTCCTCCAGGGCCTTGCACGGCCCTTCAACGACCTCTCGCGAGGCGCGAGCGCAGACGATATCGAGGCGGTCGCCTGCATTACGACTCTAGCGGCCGATTGAGCCAGGGAATGGGTAACGTCCTTGCCCCCCGGAATGGTCCTTTTTTACTATTCTGGACGCCGATCGGGGCATGCGACTAACTTTCCGTACTCGCCAGCCCACCTCTAGCAATACGCCAGGAGCACTCGATCCATGAGCTTTCAGGTTTCGCAGAACGGTGAAGTCACCCTCATCGAGGTCGAGGGACAACTCATCGTCGGCAACCGGCAGGAGCTCAAGCAGCAGGTGCTCGAGCAGCTCGAAGGCGGCGATCTCAAGTTCGTGATCGACTTTGCCAATACCGGTTACATCGATTCCTCGGGGCTCGGCGTACTCGTTAGCCTCTCGAAGAAGATTCGCGAGCAGGGTGGAGAGCTTCGGCTGTCGAGCCTGAATGAAGATCTCCGAACGCTCTTCGAGCTGACCAAACTCGACACGTTGTTCCGCATCGCGGACGACAAGGGACAGGCCCTGGACGGCTTTTGAGACCTGGCCACGAAGTGAGGAACGGAACCCGCGGGGATCTCGTACTCGAGCTCCCGACGGACATCCATTCGATCGAGGGCGCCGTCGAGTACGTGATGAGCCGGTGCTCCTCCTGCTCGGATCATGCCCGTCGGTTGAGGTTCAACTTCCGGGTCGGGCTGACCGAGGCCCTTTCCAATGCCATGCTCTACGGCAACGCCGACGATCCGTCGAAGCGGGTGCTCGTTGAGGTCACCATGGCGGGTGGGAGACTCCAGGCTACGGTGAAGGACCAGGGCCCGGGGTTCGATCCAGGCTCCATCCCCGATCCGACCTGTCCCGAGAATCTTTCTCGCCCATGTGGCCGCGGGGTCTTCCTCATGCGCCAGCTGCTGGACGAGGTCTGGTATAACGATCGCGGCAATGAGGTCACGCTCGTTCTGCGCCTCGAATCGGGCGGCGCCCTCGAGGGCGGCGTCCAGGCGTGAACAACCCGGACCGGCTCGTCCTCGGGGCGCTGCCGGAACCGGTTCGCAAGACCCTCCGGCATTTCGAGGACGCGTTCGGCGCGGTCTTGCGACTCATCGTTCCTGCAGGAGAGTCGGGCGCCGCGGATGAGGTGCTCTACCAGACCGAATCACAGGGCTTTGCGTCGTCCAACGACCTGGTCCGTAGCGCCGTCGTACCGCATCAGGGCCCGGAGCTCGAGCTGCAGGTCCTTCACGCGGCCGGTGCGCCAGCGACATCCGTGTCTGAGGCGCTTACGCCGGCGCTGACGCAGGGATTCGAGGCGACGCGAGAGATCCAGTTCTTCACGTACGAACTGTCAGAGCGATTCGAGGAGATCAACCTCCTCTACTCGATCAGCGAGACCCTCGGGTCCACGCTGGACATGGACAGCGGTGCCGCCACCATCCTCGGTGAGGTCCGCGACGTGATGGGCGCCAAGCGCGGGTCACTGTGGGTCCACGAGGCGTTCGATGACGCGCTGCACCTCGCCGCCGAGGTGGGAGACGACGGGCGAGAAGGTCCACTGTCGCCGGACGATCCGGACACGATCACGTCGATGGTCTTCCGTGAAGGACGCTCGATCATCGCTTCCCGTCAGCCGACCTCCGCCGAACGACAGGCGGGCGGGACCGCCGATTCATTCCTGTCGGTACCGATCCGATACTCCCCGGGCACGGGAGGCTCACGGACCGTCGGGGTCATAAACCTCATCGGTCGGCAGGACGGCGGCCGATTCAGCGCCGCGAACCAGAAGCTGCTGGCCGCGATCGCATCGCAGATCGGTGCAGCGATCGAGAACCACCGTCTGGTCCGGGAGAGTCTCTCCTCGGCCCGGATGGCGAAGGAGATGGAGCTTGCCCACGATCTGCAGATGAAGCTGCTGCCGGTTCTGGAGCGGTTCCCGGCCGCCGAGGCAGCGGGGCGGGTCCAGCCCACGGAGCAAGTGGGCGGCGACTTCTATCAGCTGTTCGAACTGCCGGGAGACCGGGTCGGAGTAATGCTGGGGGACGTTTCGCTGCATGGCTTTCCCTCCGCACTGATCATGACGCTCACGATGAGTGCTGCGGCGATTTATGCCCGAGAGGCCGAGTCACCGGCGGGCGTGCTTCGTAAGCTCGATGACGCGCTCGCCGAGGAGCTGGCCACGACAGAGATGTTCCTGACCGTTTTCTACGGAGTGATCGACCCGGCCGCCGGCGTGCTCGTGTATGCCAACGCAGGGCATCCACACGCGTTCGTCGTGCGAGAGGACGGGGGATCGGAGCGGTTGATGGCGACGGACCCCCCCGTGGGATTCGCGGGTCCGGATTCGTATTCGGAGGAAAGCGTGGCGTGGAACGGCGGGAAGGACCTGCTGCTGCTCTTCACGGACGGACTCCCCGACACTCTGGCCACACGGGGGCTCAAGAATGGTGAAACACAGATTCTCGAGCTCGCGGTGAAGAATCGTTTCCGTAAGCCGAGCGAGATCATCGACGAAATTTTCGACATCGCGCCCGATGCCACACGCTCGGCTTTTGGCGACGATCGCACAGCACTCGTGCTCCGCCGATAGGAGCCTCGCTTGTCAGCGGGCCCCACCGGTCGACCAAAGCGATCGCTCGGCCAGAACTTCCTCGTCGACGGTAATCTTCAGCGGAAGATCGTGGACGCGGTTCAAGCGGAGGCGGGCGACGAGGTAATCGAGATCGGCCCGGGTCGCGGAGCCCTGACCCGCCATCTTGCCGGGCGTGTGTCTCACCTCGTGTTGGTAGAACTCGATGATGACCTCGCCGGCTCGCTCGCTGACGAGTACGCCGATCGGGTGGATGTCTCGGTGGTCCACGGCGATGTGCTCGAGGTGCCTTTGGCCGAACATGTGAAGGACATGACCGCTACCCGGGTCGTGGGCAACATCCCATACAACATCACGAGCCCGATCATCTTCAGGCTGTTGAAGCGACCTCGACCTCGAGAGATCGTGCTCATGATCCAGGACGATGTTGCGGATCGAATCGTCGCCCCGGTCGGGACGAAGGCCTACGGTGCACTCTCCATCGGGGTGCGAAGCGTTGCCAAGGCCGAGCGGCTGTTCAAGGTCGGACGCGGCGCATTCCGGCCGGTGCCGGGCGTCGACTCGGCGGTCATTCGTATTACACCCCGGCGACCGGATCCTCTTGGCCTCGAAGAGGAGCGTCAGCTACGCAACTTGGTGCGCGCGGCCTTCCAGTGGAGACGAAAACAGCTTCAGAAGATCCTCCGTGACCATCCCGATCTGGGCTACGATCTGGATGTCGTCGAGCACGCAGCCGAGGCGGCGGGGATTTCGCTCGCGGACCGCCCCGAGCGCCTCGAACCGGAGCAGTTCATCCGCCTGGCGGTCGCGTTGCCGTAGGAGAAGGCCGCGCCTAGATTTGTGAAGCTTTTCACAAGCGGGTGCATAATCCGCGTCAACGTTGACTTTGCGGGCACCCGTGACGAGACGAATCCCTGAAAGTACGGTACGTCGCCTCTCCCATTATCTGAGGTCGCTCGAGGGCTTCGCCACGGAGGGCGGGACGGTTTCCAGCGAGGAGCTCGCGGCGCGTGGACAGACGACCGCGGCCCAGGTCCGAAAGGATCTCTCGCACTTCGGTTCATTCGGAAAGCGGGGTCTCGGCTATCGGGTCGATGAGCTTCGGGACCGTCTGGAGAGCATCCTGGGGATGGATCGCGTCTGGCGATTGGCCCTGGTCGGAGCCGGCCGAATCGGGCTCGCACTCTTCGAGTATCCCGCGTTCCGCGCCCGGGGGTACGAGAGCGTTGCCATCATCGATTCTGATCCCGCGAAGATCGGAACTGTGTGGGGCGACCTCACGATCCGCGGATCCAACGAACTGGAGGAAGTACTCCGCGAACTCGACGTGGAACTCATCGTGCTGGCGGTGCCGGCCGAGGCGGCTCAGGAGGTGGCGTCCCGAGCCGTCGAAGCCGGTGTGAAGGGAATTCTGAACTTCGCTCCGATCCGACTGGACGTACCACCCCGGGTGCCGGTCGAGGACGTGAACGTGGTGATGGAGCTCGAAGCCCTCTCTTTCGCGATTACGCAGGCAGAGCGGGACGCGTGACACGCGGCGGAGACGCCTCGCGCGTGCGGGCGGCGGCGGATCTCCTTGCGGTCGGCCCCATCCACACCCTGGACCTCGCTCGTGACGTCCTCGGCCTGTCGGGGCACGCGGGAGCCTCGTCCGCGGCGGTGTTCCAACTGCTGGGGGCCGATCCCCGCTTCCAGGTCGACAAGGAAGGCGTGTGGAGCATCGATCCGACGGTGGTCCCGCTGGGTGCGCCGCTGGGTGAGGTGTCGTTCGCGGTCGTCGACGTGGAGACGACGGGTGGGGCGTCCTGGCGCGGACACAGGGTGATCGACATTTCCATCGTAGAGGTTCAGAACGGTCGTATCGTCGACGAATACGAGACGCTCGTGAACCCGGGCCAGCCGATCCCCCCAATGATCGTGGGCCTCACCGGAATCACGACGGAGATGGTGACGGGCGCCCCCTACTTCGATCACGTGGCGGAGGAGATCGATCGCAGGCTGCGAGGCCGCGTCTTCGTGGCGCACAACGTGACCTTCGACTGGGGCTTCGTCTCGGCAGAGCTGCTGCGCGCTACCGGAGACGTGCCGGACGTGCCGAAGCTCTGTACCGTCCGCATGAGTCGGCGACTGGTTCCGCAGCTCCGTCGCCGCAATCTCGACGTCGTAACTCGACACTTCGGCGTGGAGATTCATGCGCGGCACCGGGCCTACGGCGACGCACTGGCGACCGCTCGCGTCCTTCTCCGGCTCCTCGATGAAGCGGCGGGGCGGGGCATCGAGGATCTAGCTACCCTTCAGTGGTATTTGAAAGGGCGCCGACAGCGGAAGCGCTTCGACCCCGAGCAGTTCTCGCTGGAACTACCTGGATACGAATCGAGAAGGAGACGTGGATGACGCAGGTGCACGAAGGGCTTCCTCTCAGTCGCTCGATGCAGGTGGGCTCCATCCGCATCCACGGAATCGAAGCCGGGGTCCAGCAACTCGATGGCGGAGCGATGTTCGGCGTGGTCCCCAAGCCTCTGTGGGAACGTCGGATTCCCGCCGACACGCGGAACCGCATTCCCCTCGCGATGCGCTGCCTCCTGGTCGAGGCTCCGAACGCGCTCGTTCTCATCGATACCGGGGCCGGCAACAAGTACGACGAGAAGTTCGGCGACATCTACGGGATCTCGAACGAGGGTGCACCGACGAGGCTCGAAGACGGGATCCGCGACGCCGGCTTCGATCCGAGCGACGTCGACATCGTCCTGAACACACACCTGCACTTCGATCACGCCGGCGGAAACACGGTCGCAGTGCCGGACGGTACGATCCAGCCGGCGTTTCCCGGCGCACGCTACGTGGTTCAGAGAGGTGAACTGCACTTTGCCGCCAGCCGAAACGAGCGGATCCGGGCCAGCTATCTCGCGGAGAACTTCGAACCGATCACCGATGCGGGACTGTGGGAGCTGTTTGAGGGTGATGGTGAGGTCACCGAGGGTGTTCGCATGCTTCCGACACCAGGCCATACGCCGTTTCACCAATCGATCATGATCGAAAGTGATGGCGAAGTCGCATGCTACTTGGCCGACGTATGCCCCACGTCTGCACATATTCCGCTTCCCTGGATCATGGGATACGACCTCGAGCCGCTGGTCACGCTCGAATCGAAGCGGGGTCTTTGGACTCGAGCCCTCGAAGAGGACTGGTTGCTGATCTTCGAACACGACCCCCGCGTCCCCTGGGGTCGTCTCGACCCCGACGCCGACCGGCCACGGCTCCGCGAGGAGTAGAGTCGGCCCGCCCCTCAACAGGGCCGTGAGAGCATGACCGCGATGTCCGTTCTTGATATCTTCTGGGGCTTTGTTTTGGCTGGCATCGAGTCTCGGTGCGCCCCTCCCCGGCCCGTTCCGGATCAGCAATCAGAGGTCCTAGGCAAATGAGCGATCCATCGAAAACCGCTGTCATACTGAAGGGAGGCGCACGTACGCCGATCGGGCGATTTCTCGGCGGACTGAGCGGCTTTTCCGCACCCGACCTCGGCGCCATCGCGATCCGCGCTGCGGTCGACCGGGCTGGAATCGACGTCGGTGATGTCGATGAGGTGATCATGGGCAACGTGGTCACCGCGGGAGGGGGTCAGGCTCCCGCGAGGCAGGCAGCGGTCCACGGGGGAATCCCCGCGTCCACGCCCGCGCTCACGATCAACAAGGTCTGCGGTTCCGGCCTCAAGGCCGTCATGCTGGCGGCTCAGGCCGTGCGCGCCGGAGACGCCCGACTGGTCGTTTCCGGAGGCATGGAATCGATGTCCAACGTCCCGTACTACGTCCGGGGTATGCGAGGGGGCGTGAAGTTCGGGAACCAGACGATGGAAGACGGACTGATCCACGACGGACTCTGGTGCTCCTTCGGGGACTGTCACATGGGTGGTCACGCGGAATACACGGCCGCCAAGGCTGGCGTCTCCCGTGAGGATGCCGACGCCTTCTCGCTGCGGTCTCACCAGAAGGCGATCGCGGCCATCGAGTCGGGGGCGTTCAGGGACGAGATCGTTCCGGTCGAGGTGAAGAGCCGAAGGGGCGTAACGGTCGTCGATACCGACGAAGGTCCCCGTGCCGAGACCTCGATTGAGGCATTGGGCAAGCTGCGTCCCGCCTTCGTCAGGGATGCCCCCGACGATATCGAGGAGCATGTCGTCACGGCCGGCAACGCACCGGGTCTCAACGACGGCGGGGCCGCTGTCGTGGTCGCATCCCTTGAGTATGCGCAGGCGCACGGCCTTGAGATCGATGCCGTGATTTCGGCTTATGCGGTGGGTGCCACTGAGCCCCAGGACCTGTTCTTCGCCCCGATCGCGGCGGTTCAGGGACTGATGCAGAAAGAAGGCAAGAGCATCGACGATTACGGTCTCTTCGAGGTCAACGAGGCCTTCGCGGTGCAAGCGATCGCCGACATGCGTGCGCTCGGGATGGACGAGGAACGAGTGAACGTGCGAGGCGGAGCGGTCGCGCTGGGGCATCCGATTGGTGCGTCGGGGACACGGATTTTGGTAACGTTGCTCGGTGCGATGGAACACGAAGGGGCCGGGACCGGCCTCGCGACATTGTGCCTGGGTGGCGGAAACGCGGTGGCGCTTTCGGTGGAGCGGGTGTGACCCGTTTCATGATCGATTCGGACAAACACGGAGTGTGTGCATGAGTGCGTTCACGGAGACCCTCAGGGGCTGGGCCTTCCAGGAGGTCATCGAGAACAGGCGGGCCCGATTGGTGGTGGGTGTCGTGGCGTTTGCGCTTGCGACTGCCTTCGGCGCGCAGGTCGCCGTACGTCTTCCGTGGACACCGGTCCCCATTACGCTCCAGCCTCTCTTCGTGATCCTCGCAGGGGTCGCACTCGGACCACGGCTCGGGGCGCTCTCGATGGCCGCTTACGTCGGCGTCGGTGCGCTCGGCGCTCCAGTGTTTTCGAACGCCGGTGCGGGGCTCCCGTGGCTACTGGGGCCGACCGGTGGATACCTCCTCGCTGCTCCAGCCGCCGCGTTCGTGGCAGGAGCGGTCGCAGGATCGGACCGGACTTCGCTGCGAACGCTCGGCGGACTCACGGCAGGTGTGGGGACGATGTATGTGGGCGGGGTGTCGCAGCTGCTACTGCTAACGGGTCAGGATCTGTCTGCAGTGATGGCGATAGGGGTGGTGCCGTTTCTGGTTGGAGATGTCACCAAGGTCTTGTTGGCGTATTTCGTGGTCGCGTCGACGAAGTGGACCGCCCCGGGGCGGTCCTGAAGGGGTCGACCCGAAGCTGAGGCATTCCACCGTCTGGGGACCGACGCGTGGGAGGTAGTGCAGGGGTTCTGACGTCAACGGATGGCAGAATCCGTGCGGCGTGGCGTGTGGTGGGATTCGTGCTGGTCGCGGCGTTCTGTGCGATCCTCATCGGGGCGGTCACGCCCGGAGGGGTGGTCTGGGGCTCCTTGGCGCTCCTGATCGGTTCGACCGTCGCGGGCTGGTTGTGGTTGGCGGCGGATGGGAGGGGCCCAGGTGCGCTCGGGTTCCACCTCTCTTCCGAAACGGTGCCCGAGGCGGCGAAGGGTTTGGCCGTCGGCATCGGGGTCGGGCTTGCCGTCATCGGCTTGATGGCGGTTCTGGGTGGTGTGCGGTGGACGTCGCAGGACGGTACCGCAGGTGCGTGGTTGTGGGGGGCAGCAGGGACGCTGGCGTTCCTGACGCTCCCGGCGGCCGCGGAGGAGGCCCTGTTGCGGGGATACCCGCTCCAGGCCCTCGCGGAAGCGTGGGGCCCGGGCCGGGCCCTCGTGGCGACATCAGTGGTGTTCGGTGCGTTGCATCTGGGGAATCCGGGTGCGACGACCCTGGGCACACTGAACGTCGGCGCGGCTGGGATGTTCCTGGGGGTGGTGTATCTGCGGACCGGTAGTCTCTGGTGGGCTACAGGCGTTCATCTGGGTTGGAATTGGTCGCACGGGTATCTGGCTGATGTGCCGGTAAGTGGATTGGAGGTCATGGACGCACCCTGGTACGAGGGGGTGGCCACGGGACCCGAGTGGTTGGGGGGCGGAGCGTTCGGTCCGGAGGGCAGCGTGGTTGCCACCGTGTTGGTTCTGGCGGCTACCGCCGCATGCTGGTGGGGGCCGTGGCTGCAGCCCGGCTCGGCAGTACTCGCGTCGAGGCCCTTGGCGCTTGTCGCGCATGGTTCGTCTGGAGAAGACGGTTTGGTAACGAGTGAATAGAGGAGCGATATGAGCATCGAGCGCATCACCGTCATCGGCGGCGGCACGATGGGGAACGGAATCGCCCATGTGGCTGCCCAGCACGGCAAGTCCGTGCGCCTCGTCGACGTGTCCAACGAAGTGCTCGAGAGCGCGGTTGCCACGATCTCGAAGAATCTGGATCGACAGGTCAAGAAAGAGATCCTCTCCGAGGCTGAGCGTGACGCGACCCTGGCGCGGATCGACACATCCGGCGACATGGAAGCGGGCGCGGAGGGCGTTGACCTCGTCATCGAGGCGGTCCCCGAACGTCCGGAGCTGAAGTACACGATCTTCGAGACGCTCGACCGGACTGCGGGGTCCGATACGATTCTGGCCTCCAACACCTCGTCGATCTCGATTACCGAGATCGCTGCACGAACGAGCCGCCCGGAGAAGGTGATCGGGATGCACTTCATGAATCCCGTGCCGGTCATGAAGCTCGTAGAGGTGATCCGAGGGTTGGCCACGAGCGACGAGACGGCCCGAGCAACCTTCGAGTTCTGCGAGCAACTCGGTAAGACGGCTGTCGAGGTGAATGATTTTCCCGGCTTCGTTTCGAACCGGATCCTGATGCCGATGATCAACGAAGCGGTGTTCGCCTTTATGGAAGGAGTGGCTCAACCCGAGGCGATCGACACCGTGATGAAGCTCGGCATGAACCATCCCATGGGGCCGTTGCAGCTTGCGGACCTCATCGGGCTCGACACCTGCCTGAGCATCCTCGAAGTGCTGCACCGGGATCTGGGCGATGATCGCTACCGACCATGCCCGCTCCTGCGCAAATATGTGGCGGCCGGCTGGCTGGGGCGGAAAGCCGGCCGTGGCTTCTACACGTACGAGTGACGACTCCATGCGACTGACCGCCGAGCAATCGGATCTGAGAGACCTTGCCCGCGCTTTTGCGGACACCGAGCTCCGTCCCCATGCCCCCGGCTGGGACGAAGCTCGCGCCCTCGACGAGACCGTTTTCACGAAGCTTGCCGAGTCGGGCTTCCTCGGAATGCTGGTTCCGGAGGAGCACGGGGGCCTGGAGTTCGATGTCGGTACGTATCTGGTCGTCCTCGAAGAACTCGCAGCTGGGGACGCGTCGGTCGCGCTCTCAGTCGCGATCCACAACGGGCCCGTCGTCGATCTGCTTCTCCGCCATGGGACGGGTGAGCAGAAGTCCGAGTGGCTTCCTCGTCTGGCTTCCGGCGAAGCGATCGGTGCCTTTGCGCTGTCCGAGCCGGGTGCGGGGTCGGATGCCTCCGCCCTTGCGACGGTCGCAACGCGGGAGGGCGATGGATGGAGGATCGACGGCGAGAAGCG
>JBDGVT010000036.1:0-20388 GCA_039585495.1 Gemmatimonadota bacterium
ACCTGCATCACCGGATCGAGTATCTCGCGGCTCACCGACGGGTCCAGGGCCTGCGGAACAACAGAGACCTCTTTTCGATCGTCGAGCACCTGTGGATCGATGAGGACGAGAACGAAGGAGGGCGGTGAAGGTTGGGACCAGCCCCCATGGCAAGAGCGGTCTGACCGTAGCCCGCCAGCCAGACGGATAGGGAATCCAACACCGGTATGCCCGGCGGGCCTACCGTACGCGGACCATGCGCGCCGTCTCGGACTCCAGCGACCGTCGGCTCTTCGCGCCTCCGTGCGCCACCGTTGAAACCTTAGTGGTGACAGGCCCGTCTGGGTTTGTCATACAAAGTCTGATTAGGACTCAGATATGACCAACGGAGACGGGCATGGGAAGAGACGGGTACCTCGGTGAGTTCGAGCAGATGCTTCTGCTGGCGATCCTCCGTCTCGAGGACGAGGCGTACGGGGTTCGGTTGATGGACGAGCTTGAAGAGCGGGTGGGTAGATCGGTCTCGAGAGGATCTGTCTACGTCACTCTGGACCGTCTCGAGGACAAGGGGTGGCTCGCCTCCACGACTTCCCCGGCTCGCCCGGAGCGAGGAGGACGCCCCAGACGCATCGTGCGCGTTACGCCCGAGGGGGTCGACGCTCTTCGAAAATCTCGCGAGGCGCTACTCACCCTGTGGGACGGCCTCGAGCACGCCCTGGACGCTTGATGGAACGCTCGAATCAGCCGCCTCGGTGGGCGAGGAAGCTCATGGAATCGGTCCTGCCGCCCAGCGATCGGGGCGCCGCGATCCTCGGAGATCTACACGAGGAGTTTCTGACTCGGGCCGAGGGGGACGAGGCCCGAGCCAGACGCTGGTACGCTCGCGAGGCTCTGGGTGTGTGGGTCCGGTATGTCAGGCAATCGAAACGCTATCACCGGCGTCCGGGACGACTCGGCGTCGATCGAAACAGCAGCTGGGAGGGGTTCGTGGATACGGTGGTGATGAACGTACGGTATGCTGTGCGCCGACTCATGCGGAGTCCGGTCTTTACGATGGTAGCGGTGGCCTCACTCGGGCTCGGCATCGGGGCGAACACGGCGATGTTCAGCCTCGTCAACGCGGCGATCATCCGAGACCTCCCATTCGAGGAGCCGGAGACGCTGGTCGATATCTATCTCTCCACGGAGGGCTTCTCTCACGCCACGCTGTCCTATCCGGATTACGTGGATCTCATCGAGGCGTCGCGGGACGTGTTCGAGAGCGTGAGCGGCCTCCAGTACGCGTTTCTCCAGGTGGATGCAGACGAGGGAGTCGAGCTGATCACCGCCGAAGCTGTGACAGGGAATTACTTCTCGACGCTCGGCGTCCAGCCCGCCGTCGGGCGGCTGCTGTCCGACGAAGACCACATCGCGGAGGGCGCGCATCCGGTAGTCGTGCTGGGCTACTCGTATTGGGTAAGTCGATTCGCCGCCGATCCAGGTGTCGTTGGCCGACCCATTCGGATTTCCGGGCGGGAGCTCACCATTATTGGAGTCGCGCCCGAGGAGTACCCTGGGGCCCTTCGCGGTCTGGAGCCGGCCGCCTTCGTCCCCATCATGATGTACGACATGCTTCAGGGCTCGACCAACGGTTTGCTCAACAGAAGGAACCACAGCTTCTTCGCCAAGGCGAGATTGCTGCCCGGCGCGACTTTCGTTCAGGCTGAGACGGTCACCGAGCGCTTTACCATGTCGATGCGAGAGGAGTATCCGGAGTTCTGGCAGGGGGCGGGGCTCGTTCTCGAACCGACCGCCGATGTCATCATGAATCCGATGATCGACCGGTTCCTGGTGCCAGCCGCAGGGATGATTCTCATTGTGGTGGGACTCGTCCTCCTCATCGCATGCGCGAACCTGGCGAGCTTCCTTCTCGCTCGCGCGGCGGACCGCCGCAAAGAGATTGCGGTCAGACTCGCCATGGGTGCGAAGCGTCGTACCCTCATCGGCCAGCTTCTGACCGAAACCGTCATTCTGGCGGCCTTGGGGGGGCTGGCGGGCGTGTTCCTCGCCACTCAATCCCTCAACGCTCTGCTAGCGGCGGACCTGCCTCTGCCGCTTCCCATCACGCTGGATCTCTCGATGGATCGAACGGTGCTCAGCTTCAGCATTCTGGTCTCGCTCGTGGCGGGTCTGCTCTTCGGGCTCGTACCCGCGCTTCAGAGCACGAACCCGGATGTTGCGCCGACGCTGCGTGACGAGACGGCGGGTGGGGGGCGAGGCAAGAGCGCTCGCCTGCGGAACCTCCTCGTGGTCGGCCAGGTGTCCGTATCGGTCATCCTCCTGGTCGGCGCTGGACTCTTCCTTCGCAGTCTCGACGCTTCGCGCAACATCGATCCAGGCTTCGGCGACGCCCCGACCGGACTCCTCGAGATTGTGATGCCCGCAACTCGGTACGGCGACGAGGAGGCTCGGGTCTACCTCGAAACGCTGACGGAGTCGATCGGGCAGATCCCGGGCGTTCAGGCGGTTGGAAACATCGACAACCTCCACCTCGACCAACTCAACACGCAGGCGATTCGGCTGAACGTGGACGGGGTCGAACCTCCGGCCGGTTCGGACTTTCACTCGATCGACTACGGTGAGATCGATCGAGGATTCCTTGCGGCGGCTGGCATCCCGGTAGTCAACGGCCGTGGATTCGACCTGACCGACCAGGCCGACACGGAGCCCGTGGCGCTCGTCAACGAAGAGTTCGCCCGGCTCTTCTTCCCCGAGGGTGATCCCATCGGGCGTACGATCATCGTCGACGGTGGCGAGACGCAGGTGGTCGGAGTGACCGCTGACCACAAGGTGCGAAACCTCGGCGAGACGCAGCGGCCGTATGTGTATCTGAGTCAGAGCCAGCGGTTCAGTCGAGATCTCAGGATCTTGGCCCGGACGACCGGAGATCCCGAGCGTCTCGCGCTCGAAATGATGGCCACTGCGAGAGCGCTGGATCCCGAGATCATGATCATCCGGACTACGACCATGCGGCGGCACCTGGCGACGATGCTCCTCGGCAGAGAGTTGGGCGCGATGGTCGTGGGCGGTTTCGCCCTACTGGCGCTCCTCTTGGCGAGTATCGGCCTGTACGGCGTCGTGAGCTACGCGGTCTCTCGCCGTGCCAAGGAGGTGGGAATTCGATTGTCGCTGGGGGCGGATGCTTCGTCGGTCGTCCGTATGCTGACTGCCAGTGGCATGAAGCTCGTGGCGGTTGGTGGTGTCGTCGGGTTGGCCCTGGCCGCCGCCCTCGCCCAGCTACTGTCGCGACTTCTCTACGGTGTCCCTGCGCTCGATCCGCTGACGTTCGTGGGCGTACCGGTGGTGCTGGGCCTCGTCGCACTGCTGGCTTCCTGGATCCCGGCCCGGCGTGTGACGCGGATCGACCCGGTCGGGGCCCTCCGCGCAGAGTAGGGCAGTGCGTCGTTCGACGGCGCGCACACGATGGACGGCAGCGGCCTTGGACCCTCTCGGTCCGGGGCCGTTTTCGTGGGCTCTTGAAACCCGAATCCGCACCGGCCCGTAGTGCCATTTGATTTTGTCATAATAATCAGGCTGGGGGTACGGATGCCGCGAGGGAATCACCTGGGAGATCTCGAGGAGTTGATGCTTCTCACGGTCCTCCGGCTCGGCGAGAATGCGCACGGCGGACGGATCAAGGACGAGTTGGAAGAACTCGCGGGCCGCACCGTCTCGATCAGCACCGTCTACGTGACGCTCATGCGCCTCGAGGAGAAGGGGTACGCCACTTCCTGGAAGGGTGAGCCGACCGGGGAGCGGGGCGGCAAGGCCAAGCGGCACTACGAGGTGAGCCCGGAAGGCGTCGAGGCCCTCGAGTCCGTACGCCAGGTACGCGAGCGCATGTGGCAGGGCGTCGAGGCGACAGCCGAAGGACCGGTCGTTGTCTAGATCCACCCCCCCGCGCATCGCCCAGGCGATTCTCGAGCGCCGACTTCCAACGGAGGTCGCGGAGGCGATCTCGGGCGACCTGACCCACGATTACATCACGCGGGTCGTGCCCACCCACGGACGCCTCCTCGCCGACCTCTGGTACTGGGGCCAGATAGTCACCATGCGTGTCGGGTCGCTTCGCCGCGCTGCGCGCAGACTCACCGCCATTCGTCCCTCACACGAACGCAATCGTCCGGACCAGGCCTCTCGGCCGGACGCAGACATATGGAGCAGGATACCGATGCACCCACACGACCTGAAGTACGCGGTTCGCCGCCTTGTCCGCTCACCAGGCTTCACGATCGTCGCGGTTCTGTCGCTCGGCCTCGGCATCGGAGCCAACACGGCGATGTTCAGCATCGTCAACGCCGTGTTGCTGCGCGGGCTGCCTGTTTCGAATCCGTCCGAGCTCGTTGAGATCTACACCTCGGATGGCGACGGAAACCCGTACGTCACTTCGTCTCACCAGGACTACCTGGATCTGAAGGCGAGCGACGAGGGGATCTTCAGCGGAGTCATCGGCACAAGGACCTTCGTCGCGCGGACGGAGCGGGAGTCACGGGACGAACTCATCTTCGGAGAGATGATCTCCTGGGACTATTTCGAGGTCCTGGGGGCACCCATGGCGCTGGGCCGGAGCTTCGTTCCCGAGGAGGACGCAACTCCGGGGACACATCCGGTCGTGATCATGGGGTACAAAGAATGGTCGACGAGGCATGATCGCGATCCGGGTGTCTTGGGCTCGACGGTCCACCTGAATCAGGTTCCGTATACAGTCGTTGGCGTGGCACACGAGGAGTTCACGGGGACCATGCCGGTCCTGGTGTCCTCGTTCTACGTGCCGCTCATGATGACCGATGAAATCATGGGCTTCGACTCCGGAGGTCAACTCGAACGTCGGAGTTCCCGGAGCATGTTCCTCAAGGGTCGGATGGCACCTGGTATCACGGCGACCCAGGCCAACGAGGCGGTCAAGGCGTTCTCGACCGCCCTGGCAGCGGAATTCCCGGAGTCCAACGAGAATCGCATCATGTCTGCGCTGCCCTCGGGAGATGTCTCTCTTCACCCCCTGGTCGATGGGATGTTGAAGCCGGTGGCGGTGATGCTCCTCGGGGTCGTTGGCCTGGTCCTGCTGATTGCGTGCGCGAATCTGGCCAGCTTCCTGTTGGCGCGGGCCGAGGATCGCAGGAAGGAGATTGCCGTGCGCCTCGCCATTGGGGCGAGTCGAGGGACTCTGATCCGTCAGCTGCTCCTCGAAACCACTCTGCTGGCCCTGCTGGGAGGTGCCGCCGGGCTCGTGCTCGCGAACTGGACGATCGAGCTCATGATGGCGTTCCAGCCACCGCTGCCGATCCCGGTCGACTTCGATATTTCATTGGATCGCACGGTGCTCTGGTTCACACTGGGTGTCTCGACGTTCGCAGGCCTGGCTTTCGGTCTGGCGCCGGCGCTCCAGGCGACGAATCCCGACATCGCCCCAACGCTCAAGGACGAATCGGGCGGGGCTGGCAAACCGGGCAGATTCAACCTGCGCAGTACCCTGGTCGTGACCCAGGTCGCGTTTTCTTTCGTGCTTCTCATCGGGGCAGGGCTTTTCGTTCGGAGCCTGCAGAAGGCTCAGCTCATCGATCCTGGCTTCGACACGGGGCCCGCTGCGATGGTGTGGCCCGACACGGACCTGTCAGGGAGCATGGAAGACGGGGAGCGAAGGGCTTTCTTCCTCGAATTCGAAGAGAGACTGCTCGCGGATCCCGGGATCGATCGGGTCGCGATGGCCGATCGCTTGCCTCTGGGCGCGAGCGTGCAGACGAGAGAGTTCCGGCTCCCTGGTGTGCCGTCCGATAGCCCAGACGGAAACCACGATATCGACGACGCAACGGTGTCGCCGTCGTATTTCGAGACCATGGACGTGCCGATCGTGCGCGGAGAAGGATTCGGCGCGGCCGACCCGAACGGAGAGCCCGTCATCCTCGTCAGCGAGGCCTTCGTCGAGACCTTCTATCGTGGGCAGGACGTGGTGGGGACGATCATCGAGACGTCCGGGGGTGACCCGCTTCGGATCATCGGTGTGGCCGCAGACACGAAGGTGCGCACGCTCGGAGAGGACCCTCGGCCCTACGTATACAAGATGCAGGGTCGGGACAGATTCCTCGGGCAACAGTTCGTCGTGAAGGGCAGTGGCTCGAGCGCCGAGCTCCTCGCTACGGCCCTCCGGGTCTTGCGTGACGTGGACCCGGACATGGCCGTGGTCGAAGCGAAGACGATGAACGAGCACCTGTCGCTCTTGCTGTTCCCTCCGAGAATGGCTGCCCTGCTGTTGTCGGTCTTCGGAGGACTGGCTCTGCTCCTGTCCGGGATCGGCATCTATGGGGTCGTCAGCTATGCAGTGTCGAAACGGACGCGCGAGTTGGGGATCCGCATGTCCCTTGGCGCTTCAGCCGAGGACGTGATTCGAATGGCGATCGGCGGTGGCATGCGACTCGTCCTCGTCGGGGGCGTGTTCGGAGTTATCCTGGCGGGTGCGGTTACGTGGGCGATCTCGGGCTTCCTCTTCGGGATCGGTCCCACCGATGTGGTCACGTTCGTGACGATTCCGCTCATCCTCTCAGGTGTCGCGCTGCTCGCGGCCTGGGTCCCCGCCCGCCGCGCGAGCGCGGTGAATCCGGTTCAGGCGCTGCGGGCAGAGTAGCTCGATCGGGTCGAGGTGGGAGGCAAGCGCTTCCGCCTCGGCCCGATTCGGCGTATCGTATCCGTTGCGCTGCTCCCGGTGGGGGCGGCGGATTCATTTCTGCCGGAGACCGTCGCCCGTTCGGGCCGGTTGGCGCCCCAGAACAAGTGGACCCGAGGTGCTTCCATGTTGGAAGAGATCCAAGCCAAACTCGAAAACGAAATCATGAATCTGACGCACGAGCTCAGCGTCGATTTGCCGGTACGTATCAAGATTGCGCGAGAGCACGGAGACCTGCGCGAGAACGCGGAGTTCAAGGCGGCCAAGGAGCGCCAGGCGTTCGTGGAGGCGAGGCTCAATCATCTCTCTCAACGCATGACCGAGCTCTCCAAGATCGATGTGCACGACATGGTCTACGACCGTGTCGGCTTCGGTTCCAAGGTGAAGATCCGGGATCTTGGCATGGAAGAGGACTTCGAGTTCACGATCACCGCCGGGGACTTCATTGACCTCGATGGCGGCCAGGTGTCCCTTGCTTCCCCCATTGGTCGCGGATTGCTCGGCGCGGCGGAGGGCGAGGAGGTCTCGATCGCCCTGCCGGCCGGTGAGCGCCGGTACAAGATCCTCCAACTCACCACGCTGCCCCAGCAGTTGGAGGCGAAGAAGGGGTAGCTCCGCGTCAGCTCGGAGTCTCCGTCAGGGCAGACTTTCTATCATGGCCACAGCGTCGTGAAGCTCGTCCGGCACCATCCAGTGTCCGATTTGATAGTCCATTGCGACCAGCGGTATCCCCGCCTCTGTCAGTCGAGCGCGCCCCTTCACAGCCAGTTCGAACGGGATGCTCGGATCGCCGGTCCCGTGACCCCAGAAGATGGGTGTCGCCGTCGCTGCGGCCTCGCCGGTCGGAAGGTCCAATGAGGCAGCGACGAAGCCCGAGAAGTTGAGAGCCGCCGCGACGGTGCCGGGTCGAGTCGTCGCGTAGGCGACGCTCATCGTTCCGCCCTGAGAGAATCCACCGAGGACGATGCGCCCCGGGGTCAGTCCGAGAATGTCGGGAAGGTCACTCAGGAATCCGTCGAGCGCCTCGAGACTGGCCGTGAGCGTTTCCTCCACGACCTGGTCTTCCTCGACGTAGCGGTACCAGGCCCATCCAGATCCGTAGCCCCATTCGGCGCCGGGGTTGGGCGCCTGTGGCGTAATCAGGATCCAGTCGGCTGGTATCACGGGCCCGAGCGCCTGCAGGTCGCCCTTGTGGCTACCTCGCCCATGAAGAAGTACGGCCACGGTGGCACCGTCCGAGGTGCCTTCGGGAACGTAGATATCGTAGTCGAGTCCGGAGCGATCGGTCGTCATCGGAGCGGCACCAGGGTCTGCTCGATCTGCGTGCGCTGCCCCTCGAGCCAGGCCGGCAGCTTCAGCGTCGTGCCCAGGGCCTCGACGTTTTCGTCCACCGAGAAGCCGGGTCCGTCCGTCGCGATCTCGACCAGGAGCCCGTCGGGGGAGTGGAAGTAGATACTCTCGAAGTAGTTTCGGTCGGCCACTTCAGTCACCTGGATTCCGAGTGAGAGGAGGTGTTCGCGCCAGTTCGCCTGCTGCTCAGCGTCCTGGGCGCGGAACGCTACGTGATGGGTCTGCCCTACGCCGCCTCGGGCACGATAGTCCGACCCCGCCCATCCGAAGAGGGTCATCGCCGAATGAGGTGCCACGGTCTGTCCGTCATAGGCTGCCCAGAAGTAGTGCTCCGTCTTTCCATCGTCCTGATTGAACGTCTTCTTGACCAGTCGAAGCCCGAGCGCCTGTTCGTAGAACTCTCCGGCTCTACCCAGGTCGTCGGTGATCGCGCTGATGTGATGGATGCCCTGGAGTTGCATGTCCGGCGTCACGAACGGCACCGGTTCGGGGTGGATCGCCGCGGCGATCGCCGACTCGTCCCGCCCACTGGGCATCCGTTCCTGCGGCGGCACGAGCAGTTCGCTGCCCAGCGCGTCCGATGGCTCGTCAATCGCATAACCAGGCCCCGCCGTCGCGATCTCGAGGATCTGCCCGTCCGGATCGGAGAAGTACATGCTGATGAAGTAGCCCCGGTCGATGGGGCCATTGACCGGCACACCCGCGTCCATCAGGCGACGCTTCCACTTGAGTTGTGCTTCAGGGGTGGCCACACCGAGCGCGAGGTGGTGCACTCCACCGACACCCCACCTGCCACGCCCGGCGTGCGGCCACTCGAAGAAGGTCAGGATCGTACCCGGGCGCCCGATCTCGTCGCCGAAGTAGAGGTGATACGCGGCAGGGTCGTCGAAGTTGACCGTCTGCTTGACCAGACCGAGTCCCAACAAGTCGCCGTAGAAGGCCAGCGTTCTCGGGGCGTCGCTGGAGACCATCGTGATGTGATGAAAACCCTTCGTAGACAGCGGATCCATGGTGGTTCCTCCCAGTTCGGCACCGATAGCCACTCATCTTCCCAAAAGGACCCTGCATAGAGGGCGACACGACAATGATCGAATCTTGAAAGATCGTCAAGGTCGACACACGAGGACCTCCAGGAAGGCTGTTACTGAAGCGTCCGGCGAAAACGGCGGGTGGCCATTGTCAGCCCGCCGACGGCCATCACGGAAAGGACGCTGAACTGGATACTCAGCTCTGCGATTCCTGCCCCCTTGAGGAAGATCCCCCGCACGATCTCCAGGAAGTGTCGGAGTGGGTTCACGAGCGTCAGGACCCTGAAGAGGTCGGGCATGGTCTCGATCGGATAGAGGAAGCCCGAGAGGATGATCGCCGGAAGCACAAAGAGAAACATTGCCAGGAAGGCTTCCTGCTGCGTGCTCGAGATCGTGGAGATGTAGAGCCCGAAGGAGAGCCCCGCTACGATGAACAGGACGGCCGCCAGAAGGAGGGTGGGGAGCGAGCCGATCAGAGGAATCCGGAACCAGAGCAGTGCCACCGTGGTGACCAGCGTCAACTGAATGACCGCGATACCCGCTACCGGTATCGTCTTGCCGAGCATGAGCTCTCCGGCCGTGAGTGGCGATACCAGAAGCTGCTCGAGCGTCCCCACTTCTCTCTCTCGGACAACGGCGAGGGCCGTCAGGAGCAGGCACATCAGCAGCACGATGACGCCGATCACGGCGGGCACGTTGTACACCCTGGATTCCAGCGACGGGTTGAACCAGGCGCGGGTTCGTACGTCGATTCCGCCGATGCTGGCCACGTCTCTACCGGCCGCCTGGGCACCG
This sequence comes from Gemmatimonadota bacterium, assembly GCA_039585495.1. Lineage (GTDB taxonomy): Bacteria > Gemmatimonadota > Gemmatimonadetes > Longimicrobiales > Gaopeijiaceae > UBA2589. The sequence continues at coordinate 9,850 of JBDGVT010000036.1, forward strand.
AACGCCTGTATGATCTGAGTCGCGTACCCCTGCGCCACCGTGGCGGTGTTCGAGTTGGTCCCGTCCAGAAGGAGTTGTACGGCGGGGCCATGGCCGGCTTCTAGGTCGGCCTGGTATCCGGCGGGAATCTCAACGGCTACGACCGCACGGCCTCGGTCGAGCGCGCGCCCCAGGTCTTCGGAGCGGTCCGAGGTCTCGACGATCCGGAAGTAGCCGGAGGCGGTCAACCCGTCGATCAGTTCACGAGAGGCCACGGACCGATCATGATCGACGAGCGCCGTGGCGACGTTCCTGACGTCCGTATTGACCGCATACCCGAAGAGCAGGAGCTGGATGATCGGGGCGACGAAGATCACCCGCTTGGTCTTGGGGTCGCGAAACAGCTGCCGGATTTCCTTCTCCACCATCCGCCGAATGCGGAGGACCTTGAGCGCCATCTCCGAGTGGGCGTCCCTCACCGACGCACTCAAAGCTCCAGCTCCTTCCGGAACATCCGGGTAGCGAGTGCGAGTCCGAGAATCGCGTAGGCGAGCATGAGCACCGCTTGCGGCCAGAGGATCGAGACGCCGACCCCCTTCAGGAAGATCCCACGGGTGACGGTGACGAAGTATCGGGCGGGAATCAGATACGTGACGCCTCGCAGGATCGTCGGCATGCTCGCGATGTCGAACATGAAGCCCGAGAGCAGAAGGGCAGGGAGGTACGTCGCGACCATCGCGACCTGCGTTGCCAGTACCTGTGACTTCACGGCGGCCGAAATGAAGATCCCGAGGCCCAGCGCTCCGACGAGGAAGAGAATGGTCATCACCGAGAGCAGGGCGATGCTCCCGTTGAGCGGTGTCCCGAAGAACACGCGCCCGGCAACCACCGTGATCGCGACGTCGAACGCGCCGATCAGGAGGTACGGCAGCAGCTTGCCGACCACGACCTCGAGGCGGCCAACCGGCGTCGCCGCCAGCTGTTCCATGGTCCCGCGTTCCCACTCTCGCGCGATGGTCAGGGCGGTGAGCATCGCGGCGATTACGGACATGATGACCGCGATCAGGCCCGGCACGATCATATGCCGGCTCTCGAGGTTGGGGTTGTACCAGGTCCGAGCCTCGAGTGAGAGCGGAGCGACCAGATCGCGGCCGGCCAGGGCCACGGAGACGCCATGGCGACCTGCGATGGCCCCGGCGTAGTTCATGGCGATGGTGGCCGTGTTGGCGTCGCTCCCGTCGAGAAGGAGCTGAATGCTGGATGAGCGTGATGGCGCCGCCAGGTCCGCGGCGTACCCGGGCGGAATCGACAGGACGCCGCGCACCGATCCGCGGATCAAGCGCTCGTCGATCTGCGAGGAGGACTCCAGGTACTCCGAGACGGTGAAGTAGCCACTCGAAACGAACGCTTCGATCAGCTCCCGACTCTGTCGGGTGTGATCCTGATCGAGGACCGCGATCCGGATGTCGTCGACATCCCACGTGATCGCGTATCCGAAGAAGAGGAGCATGAAGATCGGCAGGATGAACGCCAGGATCATGCTGCGCGTGTCGCGCTTGAGCTGAATCCACTCCTTCCTCGCGACCGCGGTCAGGCGACGGACGTTCATGGTCATCCGACCACCGCTCCGCCCTCGGCGCGAACCAGGGACACGAAGACGTCTTCGAGCGAGGGTGCGACAGGCGCGACGGCTTCCACGACCCGGCCGGCTCGCAACAGGACCTCGTTCATCGTGCGGCGGCCTTCATCGAGATCCTCGACCGTGACGTGCAGCGCTCGACCGAACATCCCGACATCCACAATGCCATCTGCGCCGACGAGAGCTGCGACAGACTTCGGAGCGTCGTCCGTTCGCACCTCGAGGATGGGCTCCACGACACGCGCCCTCAGTGCTCGTGGAGTGTCCAGCGCAATGAGCCGTCCGCGGTTGAGGAGCGCCAGGCGATGGCAGTACTCGGCCTCCTCCATGTAGTGCGTCGACACGAAGATCGTGGTGCCCCGGTTCGACATCTCAGCAATGAGGTCCCAAAACCGCCGGCGTGCGACCGGGTCGACGCCCGACGTCGGTTCGTCCAGAAAGAGGATCGGCGGCTCGTGCACCATCGCGCATCCGAGGGCCAGACGCTGCTTCCATCCGAGCGGGAGCGACTCGCTCAGCCGGTTCTCGGAACCGGCGAGCTCGGCCATGTCCAGAATCCACGCGCGTCGCTCGGCGAATCTGCTCCCGGTCACCCCGTAGAGTCCGGCGAAGAGTCGGATGTTCTCCGAAACGGTGAGGTCGGCGTACAGCGAGAACTTCTGGGACATGTACCCGATTTGCCGACGAATCGACGCCTGCTCGGTTCGGACGTCGAGGCCGGCGACACGACCCTCTCCGCTGGTCGGAGCGAGGAGACCCGTGAGCATCTTGATGGTGGTGGTCTTTCCGGCCCCGTTCGGACCGAGGAATCCGAAGATCTCGCCGGCGTGTACGTCGAAGCTGATCGAATCCACCGCCGTGAAGTCACCGAAGGTGCGACTCAACTGGTCGACCACGACCGGGGTTGCCGGAGATTCCACCTCAGGCTTCCTCGTGGGTGTGCCGCGAGTGGTCTGCCACGTGGTGGATGAACACGTCCTCGAGGGAGGGGTCGATTTCGTCGATGGCCGTGACCGTCATACCGTCTTCCTCGAGTATGGCTCGGAGTGCGTCGGCCTGGCTTGGATCGGTGACACGAGCATGCACGGTGTCGCCGAACAGTGTTGCCCCCTGCTGGCTCGCGACGGTCCTGAGGAGGTCTCGGGCCTTGCGGGGGTCCTGTGTCCGGATCGCGAGCATCGATCCGGTCATTCGTCGTTGTAGCGCAGACGGCGTATCGAGTGCCAACACGCTTCCCTCGTGCAACAATGCGACGCGATCGCAACGCTCGGCTTCGTCGAGATAGGACGTCGAAACGATCACGGTCACGCCGGCGGCTACCATCTCGTGCAGGATGAGCCACAGCTCCCGGCGCGAGATCGGATCGACCCCGAAGGTGGGCTCGTCGAGCAGCAGCACCGCGGGTTGGTGGATCAGGCAGCACGACAGAGAGAGCTTCTGCTTCATACCACCCGACAGCTTCCCGGCGAGGCGGTTCCGGAACTCACCGAGCCTGCTGAATTCGTAGAGACGATCGGTCCGCTCCCTCAACTCGGACTTCGGGACGGTGTAGAGGTCCGAATAGAAGTCGAGGTTCTCCTGCACGGTCAGGTCTTCGTAGAGGCCGAACCGCTGCGCCATGTAGGCGAGGTGTGGCTTGGCCGCCTCCGGGTCGGTGACCACGTCGACACCTTCGAGAGTGATCTCGCCGGACGAGGGTCTCAGGACACCAGCGAGCATTCGCAGCGTCGTCGTCTTGCCTGCTCCGTCGGGGCCTACGATCCCGAAGAGCTCGCCTCGGCCCACGTCGATGGTAAGGTCCGATACGGCCACGATGTCGCCGAAGCTCCTGCTGAGTCCCCGCATGGAGACCGCCGGAGTCACGACCCGGTCCCGGAAGAAACGAGGACCACGTCGGCAGGGATGCCCGGCTTGAGCTCGAAGTTGGCGTCTCCCGTAATTCGGATCTTCACGGGGTACACCAGCTTGATACGCTCTTCAGGCGTCTGGACGTTGCGGGGAGTGAACTCGGCTTCACTGCCGATGAAGACGACCTCACCCTCGTACCCGCGGTCCGGGTAGGTGTCGGACGTGATTCGGGCCGAGAGTCCGAGTTGGACTCGCCCGATTTGATCTTCCCGAACGTAGATGCGCACCCATCGGTCCTCGGGGTCGAGAAGGGTAAGGACCGGCGCTCCCGGGCTGACGGTCTCGCCCGGCTCCCGGTGCCGGAGGGTCACGATGCCTGAGAACGGCGCAGAGATGACCGCGTTCGAGAGCGTCGCCTCGGTAAGCGAGACCTGGGCATGAGCCTGGGCGACTACTGCGCGTTGAGCTTCGATGGTCTGCAATCGAGGGCCCTCGCGGACGAGCTCGAGGTTCTGTCGGGCCCGCTCGACGTCCTCTTCGGATACCTGAAGCGACGTGTTCGCCTTGTCGAGGGCCTGCCTGCTGACCGCTCCGCCGTCGAACAGTTCCTGAGCACGCTCGACGTCTCGGCGGGCGTCGTCGGATCTCTGCTCGGCGGCCCGGAGCGACGCCTCCGCGGTGGCGACTTCCTGCGGTCGCGCGCCTGCTCTCAGGTCGGCCAGGCGGGCCTCGGCCGCACCTGCCTGAGCACGGGCTGCCGCCACGCGGGCCTCCAACTCACGGCTGTCGAGTCGCGCCAGTTCCTCGCCGACGGTCACTCGGTCACCCTCGCGTGGTCCCAGCTCCGACAAACGCCCTGCCATCTGAAAGCCGAGGTCGGCGTCGGTCGCCTCCACGGTGCCGGAAGCGACGAGGGCACCGTCGGCTGTGTCCGAGTTGCGAGTAAGGGCCCAGGTCCCGATCGCGGCCACGAAAATCAGGGGCACCGCGATACGAATTCGCTTCATCATCCGGATGTCTCCAATGCTTCGTTGAGCCAAGTTCGGTCGAGGACGCCCTGAGTCCGGGCGAGCCTCACGCGGGCCAGCACGGCTTCATAGCGAGCGTTCGTGTATGCGGCACGGGCCTGGAAGAGTCCGGCCTCGGCTCGGAGCAGGTCGCTCTGAACCCCGGTCCCGGCCTCGACTGAGAGCCGTTCGATGCGGGCCAACTCTTCCCATTGCCTGACCGACACCGCGAAGGCGTCGCGCCGTGCGTCCGCAGCCTCGATCGCACTTCTCGCTTCGTCGGTTTCCTGGTCCACCTGCAGGCGCATCGCCGCCAGTTCGCTCTCAGCGGACAGCAACTCGGCCTGCGCTCCGCGGATCGAAGACCTGCGAGCGCCCCCCGAGAAGACGGCCCAAGACATCTGGATGCCTGCCTGCCATTCGAATACGTGAGAGCCCTCGAGCGAGGCGAAGTCCAGCAGGCCGGCGGTGAGGTCGAAGCGCGGGTACCACTCTGACCGGTGCTCGGAGAGACGGGCCTCGCTGGCGAGAACGGAACGCTCCGCTCTCACGACGCGGGCGTCGTCGGCGATACCACGGGGGTCTGGTTGCTCGATGACCGCTACGTCCACCATCGCTGCCCCGAGTAGCCCCGCCGCGGGTCGGCCCATGAGTCGGGCGAGCCCTCGTTCTGCCAGCGTTGCCGACGCTGCGGCAGTGGTTTGCTGTGCGCGCGCGTCCTGGGTGGCAGCTGCGGCCCGCAGAATCTCGACTTCGGCAGCCGTGCCGGCGGCGAAGGCGCGTCGGGCACGGGCTTCTTCCTCGGCGAGAGAGGTGACGCGTGCGGTTGCGGATTCCAGGACCGCTCGAGAGGACAGGACACCGAGGTACGCCGCCGTGACCGACTCGATGAGGGCCTCCTCCGTGACGCGTCCCTGAGCACGCGCCTCTTCGAGCGTGGCTTCGGCTCCGTCGATGCGCGCGCCCCGTCCGTCTCCGAAAAGCGTGTAGCGGGCTCCGAGTCGCCCTTGCAGCAGCGTTTCGTCGAAGCGTGGCAGGTCGGTGGGGTTGAAGCTGTGAATCGGCTGAACCAGCATCGGGTCCTGGAAGTGCGTGAGGGACATGTCCAGCCCCACGCTGGGCCAACGAGTGGCGCGGGTCGCCGACGTCCCCTCTGCGACTTGCTGGATGCGTGCCTGCACCCCGCGGATGGTGGGATGGGTCGCGAGGGCCGAATCGATCGCGGCCGTCAGCGTGAGGTTCTGCGCGTCGAGCCCCGTCGCCGGCACGGTGCAGGCGAGTAGGGCTCCGAGGACCAGAACGGACGGAGACGCCCGTTTCGGGTGAGTCTTCATTCCGGCGACTCCGGATGAGGGGCCAGCGCGGCTCGCACGAATGATGTCGCGTGATCCACGGCCAGAGCCCGCGTCGAGGGGTCAGAGAGGTCGAGCCCCGCGACGTTTCGCAGCAGCGGGGCGACGAGGGTCAGATAGATGGGTTGAGAGATGACGCTGAGCGCGGTGAGGACCGGATGTCCCGGCCGTATCGAGCCGTCTACCTCACCGGCGGTCTGGAGTCCGGCGATCGTCGTCTTCACTTCGCGCACGACTTCGAGCACGACGGGGGGCGGCTGCTTGCCCGCCGCGATCTCCTGAAGAAGCAGGCCTGGCAGATCCGGGTGGATCTGGAGATGCCGAAAGTAGACCTCGACGACCTTCACGATGCGGTCGAGCGCCGTGCCGTCGGATCGAGCCGCCGCACCGACCGCGGCCGCGATCGGCCGGAGCCCTTCTTCGAGCACCGCCGCGTAGAGGTCGCGCTTCGAGCCGAAGTGATAGGTGATCGCCCCGAGGTTCGTCCCGGCTTCTCGCGTAATGACGCGAACCGAAGCTCCGTCGAAGCCGTTTTCACTGAAAACCCTTCGGGCAGCCGCGATGAGGGCGTCCCGGGTGCGATCGCCGGAGGTCTGAGTCGATGGATGGGACGTTGTTTGATTCATACGTTTGTATGAATACACGATACAATGGATTTTGCCAAGGCATCGATCGGGCATCGGCAGGCGTCAGAGGCCGGACCGCATGTAGCGGGAGATGGCTTCGACTCCGCGCTCGACGTCCACCTCCATGTTGTAGAAATGCGGAGAGAAACGGATGCCTGTACGATCGGCTCCGCCTCGAGCTGCAGCGACGATCCCGTCCTCTTCGAGCGCGGCGAGCACCGCACGCGGCTCGAGGTCTCCTGGACGGAACGTCACGACGGCACCTCTCCGGTCCGGATTGGGCGATGTCCACATGTGAACGCCGTCGATCGCCTCGAGTCCCTCGATGAGCTGGGTGGCGAGGCCTCTGCTGCGGGCCTCGATCTCATGCTGGCCGATCGCCTGCAGGAATTCGATCTGGGTTCCGAACGTGTGGAGCGCGGGGGTATCACGCTGGCCCATGCCCTCGTGCGTGCGTGAAAGCCCCCGCCGGCCCGCGTAGGCACTGTATGACGAGGGATGGAAGCGGTCCTGGACCCGCGTGTTGACGAACAGCACACCGGTTTCTTTGGGCCCGCACGGCCACTTGTGAGAACTCCCCGAATAGAAGTCCGGCTGGATGTCGGAGAGGTCCACGTCGAGCAGACCGAAGGACTGGGCGCCATCGACCAGGGAAATGATGCCACGCTCCTGGGCCAGCGCGCATAGCTCCTTCGCCGGGAACAGGTCTCCGGCCGTGTTGCTCAGATGCATGAACGTCATCACGCGCGTGTTCGAGGTGATCGCCCGCTCGAACGCCTCGATGTAGTAATCGTGTCCCGGATGTGGGTTCACCTGCGGAACCTCCCGCACCGTGTACCCGAAGCGTTCGCCCTTGGCCTTCCACGCCTGGTTGTTGCTGGGATGGTTGTCCGAGAAGATCAGCACCTCGTCGCCTGGCCCCAGATCCAGACCGTTCGAGACCCAGTTGTTCGCCTCGCTCGTGTTCCGCGTGATGAGGATCTCCTCGGGTGTCACACGGAGGAAGTCGGCGAGGAGGTCTCGGGTCCTCTCCTTGGACGCACCGATTTCGCTTCGGAAGCTCGGGACCGGCTCGCGGTTCAGTCGTTCGGTGTACTCCACGACGGTCTCGAGAACCCGAGCCGGCGAGGGACAGAGGTTGGCCGCGTTCATGACCGTGATCTCGGGTGGCATGAGGAACTGCTGTCGAACCGCCGTCCAGTCGACCGCCCCGGACTTCAGCGACGACGAGGCCAGCGGCGGCGCTTCGAATCCGGCGAAGCGGGGGTGACCGAGGAGGGCGGCCGATCCTCCCGCGGCGAAGAGACGTGTAAAGTCACGGCGGTTCATGGTCGGCTGGCCCACGGGTCTCTCCAAGTTGAGGCTACTGAAGCGTAGGGACCTGTGGAGTGTGCAGCAAACCCGGCGCGACCGGTCTACGCCTGAAGTGTCCGAACGATGGCACGCAACGCGCGAAAGCCCTCCACCAGGCGTGGTCCGGGGCGGCCGAGGAACGGCTCACCGATGCAGAAGACCCGATCCTTGGAGACGAAGTCGAGGTCCTGCCACGCTTCGTTTCGAAGCACGACGTCCGGCCGGTACTTGTCGGGGTGGACGCCGCACCAGGAAAGGACGACCGCGTCGGGCCTGAGGTCGGCGACCTCGGCGTCGCTCATGGGCCGGCTCTTGTGATCCTCCGCTCCGAGCACGGCCCGACCTCCGGCCGCTCGTATCACGTCGGTGGCCCAGGACAGCCGGCCCGGTGTGATCACGGGCTTCGGCCACCATTGGATGAGGATCGAGGGCCCGTCGTCATCGGTCGGCGCGGCCCCGATCTCGGCGCTCATCTCCTGAACGAGCCGAGCTGCCCGGTTCTCGACACCCAGGAGGGTTCCGATCTCTTTGATGTCCCGGTACACGTCCTCGAGTGACACCGGCTCCGGAGCGATGTATCGAAGCCCTGCGGCATCGAGTCGCTCCACGACCTTCTCGTGGCCGGGTACCGTCAGCGTCGCGAGGACGAGATCGGGCTTCAGTGCCGCGACCCGTTCGACGTCGATGTCCAGATCGGGTCCCACCTTCGGAAGCGTGGCCACGACATCTTCCGGATAGTCCGAGTGGTCGTCGACTCCGACCAGAAGGTCCGAGCATCCGAGCGCGCACACGATCTCGGTATTGGAGCAGGCGAGAGAGACGATTCGCATGGCGATGCCTACCCTCGGTGAGATCCCCGGTTTCCGGGCACGGATCACGGCCAGCGGGGTCCAACGAGCGGTGGACCCTCGAAACCCGCTCGGACCGCGAATTCAGGAGGAACCCCATGGCGAATACCCCCTCGACGATGCTGGCATTGGGTACCCCGGCACCGGACTTCTCTTTACCGAATCCTGCCACAGGCGGTGTCGTGAGCCTCGGGGACTTCGTTGGTGCGCCCGCCCTCCTGGTGATGGTGCTCTCCAATCACTGCCCGTTCGTGAAACACATTGCCGACGAGCTTGGGGTGTTCGGCAGGGAGTATCAGGAGCGTGGGCTCGCGATGGTGGCGATCAACGCGAACAACGTGGACCTCTACCCCGCTGATCACCCGGATCGCATGGTCGAGGAAGTCGCCCTTCGGGGCTATCCCTTTCCGTACCTCTTCGACGAGAGTCAGGAGGTCGCCAAGGCCTACGAGGCCGCGTGCACACCGGACTTCTTCCTCTTCGACGCCGACCGACGGCTGGTGTATCGAGGCCAGTTCGATTCGAGTCGTCCGTCTCTCCCAGACCCGGTGACGGGGTCGGATCTGCGTGCAGCGTGCGACGCCGTGCTCGCGGGAGAGGCACCGACGGAGTCGCAGCTGCCAAGTATCGGGTGCAACATCAAGTGGAAGCCCGGAAATGCTCCACGGTGGTTCGCGTAGGTACAACAGAAGACGCCACCGGCAGTGGTTCCCGGTGGCGTCTAACCGTCACAGCCCAGCGCGATGGCCGGGTGCGGCGCGAACAGCGACTACATTGAGTGGTTCGGCTTAGTTGCCGATCCGGCGATCGCTTGCCCGTGCCAGGCTGGACGGCATGATACTCGGACTAGACAAGGGTCACCTCCGGAATGTGGGTCGTTTGAGGGCTTATCTCCGGCGGGATCGAGTCCCGCAGTCCTCGCACGATGCCGCAGTGGCTGTCGAGCAAGGCCCAGATCTTTCAATCGAGGCCATGATACGATGGGAAGCGGGGCTGATGCAAGTCCAACGTCGAAGGCACACGAAATGTGGGGGGATGGGAAGTGAGGACACTATATGTGGTGGTATTGGGACTGATTCTCCTTTCCCCTCCGGCTTTCGGCCAGAGTGGCGACGATTGGAGGGTCCACTTCGCTGCGGCCGAGGAAGCGCGACAAGCTGAAGACAACGTGGCGTATGCGGCGGCGGCGTATGCGGCGGCCGAAGCGATGCCTGCCCAGCATCTCAATCGGCCGTTCGTGCAGTACCACGCGGCGCGGGCCGCAGCGATGAACGGCGACGTCGGTCGAGCCGTCGCGTGGCTGCGCACGGCGTGGGAAGAGGACATCGAAGCGTTGATGATCTCGTTCGCTCCCTTCGATCCCGCATTCGCGATGATCCAGGAGTCGGAGGCGTTCATCGAGGTGATGGCCCTGGCTGCCCAGATGGAGCTTTCAGTGACCCGACTGGGTGGTGAGGTGCACCTCATTGGTGGGGCGGGGTCGAACATTCTGGCGCACGTGAGCGCGGATGGCGTCTTCCTCGTCGATACCGGATATGGACCGGCGCTGCCAGCCCTGCGGGAGGCACTCTCGAAGCTGGGTGCGGATGGTGTGGCGACGCTTCTGGTGACACATCCGCACGAGGACCACATGGGTGCGACACCCGACCTGGGGGCGGAGGCCACGGTCATCGCGCATCCGGGTACGGCTCAGCAGATGCGCGAGCCCTACGTCTTCATGGAGGGAGTGGAGACGCCGCCGAAGCCAGATGTGGCCATGCCGGATATCGAGCTTTCGCGCGACACCACGATCACGGTCGGCGGTGAGGCGATCGAGATCATGCCGACGGTGGCTCATACCGCCGGTGACCTCTCCGTCTACTTCACCCGATCACGTGTGGCCCACCT